>DATIGO010000359.1:0-33506 GCA_035454665.1 Gemmatimonadaceae bacterium
CCGGGCTCGATCGAGAAGGCGCTTCCCACGCCCATCGGTCCGTCGTCCATCTGGTCCGGATCGTGGACCGCGAGACCGATGCCGTGTCCCAGTCCGTGCATGTAGTAGAGGCTCACCTGCGGGCACTGCCGCGGTCGGTTCCCCGCACCGCAGTCATACGTCGCGGCGGGAGACTCGATCAGGCCCAGGCGCGCGAGTCCCTCCGCAATGACCTGGCGGGCCGCCACGTTCATGTCCTGCCACGACGCCCCCGGCTTCGCCATGCTCTCGGCACGGGCCTGCGCCTCGCGCACGATGCGATAGACCGCGCGCTGCTCGGGTGTGAACGTGCCGTTGACGGGAAAGGTGCGGGTAATGTCCGCAGCGTAGCCCGCATACGATGCCGCGGCGTCGATGAGCAGCAGCTCCCCGGCGTTCATGAAGCGGTCGTCGCGGTTGTAGTGCAGAATCGTGCTGTTGGGGCCCGAGCCCACGATCGACGCGTACGCCGGCCGGTCCGCGCCGTTGCGGCGGAACGTGTACTCGATGAGCGCCTGGATCTCGAACTCGTTCATTCCGGGCTCGAGCACGCGCGCCGCCTCCGCGTGGGCCTCCATGCTGATCGCGGCCGCGCGCCGGATGAGCTCCATCTCGGCGACGCTCTTCTTTCCGCGCATCTGCGTCACGATGTCGTTGGCGCCCGCGATGCGCACGTCCGGGTGCGCGCGGCGGATCTCGTCCACGAACCGATCGTCGTGGTTGAGTGTGTCACCGCCTTCCGAGAGGTCCGCAAGGACGTACAGCCGGCTCTCGCCCCGCAGCAGCGAGTCGAGCACGGGGCGGAGGCGGGACGCGGGCGCGGCAGCCAACCCGGTCGCCTGGCTGGCCGAATCGGGACCGTAGCGGCGTCCCGACCAGACCTCCTGCGCCGGGTTCTTCGACAGCACGAAAAGCGTCCACTGCACGGTGCTGCCGCGCTTGCGCATGACGAGCGTGGCCCCGGGCTCGCGATACCCGGTCAGGTACAGGAATCCCGCGGACTGGTAGAACGACATGTAGTCCTGTACGGGCTCCTCGGCGCCGCGGGCGACGAAGACCCCGTCATCGAGGCGCGCGGCGAGCGCGGCCCGACGTTCTGCGTGCTCCGGGAGAGGGATCTGCGCGGTGCCGGCCGTGGTGACGGTGGACAGCAGTGCGAGGAGAAGGGATCGACGCATGGATGCTCGACTGGGTCGAGGGTGATCGCGTGATGGCCGGCTGCGCCAGCAGAGCTCGGCTCGAGCGCTCCTGCCGCGGGACGGCCGTCGTTCCACTCTCAAGGTAACAGCCCCCTTCGACGCGCCGGATGGCCCACGGGGACGGGCCGCGTCGGGCGCCGGACGACACGAAGGGACCGTGATTACGCCGGAGGACCGGCAGCGACCGCGCGCCGTCAGCAGTCGCGCGCCGCGGCCGTCAGGTCCGCGCGCGATCCCGCTCGCGCACCATCTCCCGGTAGCGGGCTTCACCGGCGGTCCACAGCCAGCGGCCCAGGAGTCCGCCCCCGGCGGGAAAGAGCAGGAGCGAGACGACGATCGCGGTGCGGAGACTGTCGGTGAGGTGCGGAGCGAGCACGAAGCCCTGCTCCTGGACGACCTTGTATAGCACCGTGATGACGACGGCCGGAAGTCCCCAGCCAAGTACCCCGCGCCGCAGGATGAAGTCCGTTCGTCCCATGGCGCGGAGCTTCTCCCAGCGCTCGATCTGGGCAGCCCGGTCGGCCGCGGAGGCGGAGTTCGGGGAGGGCTTCGGAGGGTGCGGCTTGGGCATCTGAGACAGCGGTGCTGCGGGGAGTCGACGCATTCACGTTCGCGCCGGGACCACCGCGCCGCAATGACCGGTGAGCAGTGCACGGGTCGCCCCGCCGGCCGCTGCGCCCGGCAACCCTTGCGCGGCGTCGCGTGTCGGTTAAGGTAGTGCTTCCCATAGTTTATCTATGTAAAGACCGGCTATGTGAGGGACCGCGTGCGCGACGAGCTGCTCCCGGGGACGCTGGACATGCTGATTCTGAAGGCGCTGACGCTCGCGCCGATGCATGGCTACGCGATCGCGCAGCATCTCCAGCAGGTCTCGAAGGACGTCCTTCGGGTCGAGGAGGGCTCGCTGTATCCCGCGCTGCAGCGCGTGCAGGCCAAGGGGTGGGTGAAGTCGGAGTGGCGTGAGACGCCGAACAGGCGCCGCGCGCGCTATTACACGATCACGGCGGCGGGCCGGAAGCGGCTGGGTGACGAGATGCAGAGTTATCAGCGGATGGCGGCGGCGATCCAGCGCGTATTGCTGGGGCAGAAGGGATAGAGACTCGTACTCGCGACTCGAGGGTCCCATGCTGGAGCTGATGCGGACGTTGGCGTTTCGTGCGCGGTCGTGGGTTCGCCGGGGCGCGCTCGATACGGAGTTGGCCGAAGAGATGCGTCTGCACCGGGAGCTGCTCGAGGCGGACGCGCGGCGGGCGGGGCTGAGCGAAGATGCGGCGCGCCAGGCGGCGGCGCTGAAGTTCGGGAACGCCACGGTGCTGCGCGAGCGGAGCCGCGACTGGTGGTCGTTCGGGTGGCTCGAGGCGGCCGCGCAGGACGTGCGCTACGCCGCGCGCTTCCTGCGCCGGTCGCCCGGCTTCACCGTCGTCGCGATCCTGTCGCTCGCGTTAGGCATCGGCGCGAATGCGGCGGTCTTCACGGTGATCGACGGCCTGCTGCTCAAGCCGCCGGCCCACATCGTGGATCCCGGGCGCGTGGTCAACATCAACGTGCTGCGCGACTACCCCGGCCAGAGGCAGACGCCCTATACCCCCGCTCTGTCGTTCGGCGACGTCTACGCGCTGCGCGAGTCGGCGACGAGCTTCGAATCGGTGGTCGCGTTCTCCAGGCCGTCGCTGGTGCGACTGGGGCGGGGCCCCGACGCCCCGCGCATCAAGGAGTCCAAAGTGTCCGGCGACTTCTTCCAGGTGCTGGGCGTGCGGCCGGCGGCCGGACGGTTCTTCCAGCCCGAGGACGACGTGCCGAGCGCCGAGCGCACCGCCGTCATCTCGTATGGTTTCTGGCAGCGGCACTTCGCGGGCACACACGCCGCGATCGGATCGAGGATCACCACGTCGGGGCTCGACTTCACGGTGATCGGCGTGGCGCCACGCGGCTTCTCCGGCGTGGTGCTCGATGCGGCCGATGTCTGGGTACCGCTCGAGCCGATCGGGGATGTCAGGATCTGGCAGAACTGGAAGAACCGGCGCGGCTTCGCCGCGCGAGCGTTCGCCCGGTTGCGGAACGGCGTTACCCCCGAAGCCGCGAGCGCGGAGGCGACGCTGATCCTGCAACGCCTGCCTGACGACACGGCGCGGTACGGCGCGGTGACCGAAACGGTGCAGGTCGGGTCGATCATCCCGGCCCGCGGGCCGGCGGTGCAGGGGGCGGATGTGATCGTGTCGATGCGCCTGGGCCAGGCCTCCGCGCTCGTGCTGCTCGCGGCGTGTGCGAACCTTGCGACGCTGCTGCTGCTCCGCGCGCTCACGCGGCGCCGCGAGATCGCCGTGCGAATGGCGGTCGGCATCTCCAGGCGTCGCCTGGTCGGACAGCTCCTGCTCGAATCACTGCTTCTCTCGCTCGCCGGCGCGCTGGCCGCGCTCATCGCGGCGCGATGGGGAGGCAGCGCGCTTCGCGGACTCGTCTTCCCGCAGGCCACGTGGGCCACCGGTCCGGTCGACGGCCGGGTCTTTGGTTTTGCCGTGCTGTGCGCGATCGTCGTGGCACTGCTGGCCGGCCTCGCGCCCGCGGTCCGCCTGACGCGCGCCGACGTGGCGGTGGCGCTGCGTTCCGCCGCGCCGCAGCTCACGGTATCCACGGGACGCCTGCGCCAGGCGCTCCTCGTGCTGCAGGTGGCGCTCTCGGTCGTGCTGATGGTGGGCGCCACCGCATTCGTGCAGAGCGTGAGGCGCGCGCATGCCTTCGACATGGGCTACGATCTCGATCGGCTGGTCGTGGGCCGCATGTTTCTGGAGTCCGACACCCAGTCGACCGCGGGTCGCACCGCCATGCTGGACGAGGCGGCCAGGCGAGTGGCGCGGCTACCCGGCGTCGCGCGTGTCGTCGTCGCGCCGGTCGTACCGCTCCTGGGCAGCTCCTCCCGGGGAGTGGTGCTTCCGGATCGCCCCCCACGCCCCGACGAGCGGCTGTTCGTGGGCGTGTACGATGTCACTCCCGAGCTGATCGAGACGCTCGGACTGCGGCTTGTGTCGGGACGGTGGATCCAATCGGGGGACGTGCGCGGCGCTCCGCCCGTGCTCCTGGCGACCGAGGAGATGGCACGCAGGTTCTGGCCCGGCCAGAGCCCGCTCGGCCGCTGCGTCAAGTTCGGATCCGATACCGCACCCTGCCACGAGGTGGTGGGGGTGGTTCGAGACGTCCGCACGATGGAACTCCGCGAAGAGACCCTCCCGGTGGCGTTCCTCGCGGCGGCACAACAGCGGTCCGACAACAGCTTCTTCACGGGCATGGTCGTCGCGCGCACATCGCGCGACGCCGAGGAGATGGCGCCAGCCGTTCGCGACGTGCTCCGTGGACTGCACCCCGACCTCGCATCACTGGAGATCCGGCCGCTGGCGGCGTTGCTGGAGCGCGAGTATCAGCCGCTCAGGCTCGGAGCCACGATGTTCGGCGTCTTCGCGCTGCTCGCCATTCTGCTCGCGGGCGTCGGGCTGTACGGGATCCTCGCGTTCAGTGTGGCGCAACGCACGGGCGAGATCGGCATCAGGACCGCGCTCGGCGCGCGCGCGAAGGATCTCATCGCGCTGGTGAGCGGCGAGGCCATCCGGCTGGTCACTTTCGGGCTCGTGATCGGCGCTGCGGCGAGCTGGCTGGCGGCGCGTACCGTCGAGGGACTGCTGTTCAACTCGTCGGCCAGGGCAACGTCGCCCTACGTCATTGCCGGGCTGCTGTTGCTCGCCGTCGCGGCGGCCGCCTCGGCGGTGCCCATGCGGCGCGCCGCGAAAGTGGATCCGGTTACGGCGCTGCGCGCCGAGTGACGACGTTCCCGGGGTCCACCGGACTCTCGAGCCCGATGCGTTCCGCGACGATGTACATCGGCCGCGGCTTGCTCTCGTTGAACAGCCGGCCGAGATACTCGCCGATGATCCCGAGCGCGATGAGCTGCACGCCGCCCAGGAAGAGCAGCGCCACCATGATCGTCGCCCAGCCCTGCACGGTGTTCCCGAGCATCTTCTGCACGAAAACGCTGACGAGATACAGGAACGCGAGGGCGGACGACGCGTACCCGAGCCAGGTGGCCAGCTTGAGGGGCAGTGTCGAGAAGGCGGTGATCCCGTCCAGCGCGAACTTGATCATCTTGCGGTACGGGTACTTGGTCTCGCCGGCGTAGCGCTTGTCGCGCGTGTACGTGACGCCGGTCTGCCGGAAGCCGATCCAGCTCACCAGGCCGCGCACGAAGCGGTCCTTCTCGCGCAGGGCGCGCAGCTCGTTCGCGGCCCGCCGGCCGATCAGCCGGAAGTCGCCGACGTCCACCGGGATCTCCACACCGGTGATCCGCTTGAGGAGCCGGTAGAAGATCTTCGCGGTCAGGAGCTTGAGCCGACCCTCGCCACGACGCTCGGCGCGTACGCCGTAGATCACCTCGTACCCCTCGCGCCACTTCGCCAGCATGCCGGCGATGACTTCGGGGGGATCCTGGAGGTCGGCGTCGATGAAGACGATGCAATCGCCGCCCGCGTGGTCGAGTCCCGCGGTGATCGCGATCTGGTGTCCGAAATTGCGCGAGAATCGGACGATCCGGACGCGCCGGTCGTGCGCCGCCAGCAGGGAGAGCTGACTGAAGGAATCGTCCACGCTTCCGTCGTCGACGAAGATCAGCTCGAAGTCGAGGTCGGGGAGCGCCTCGAGCGACTGGACGGTGCGGTCGTAGAACATCCCCAGCACGGCCGACTCGTTGTAGACCGGCACCACGACCGACAGCAGGACACGCCCACTCCGCCCGGAGACGGCGGTGGCGGGGAGGTGTTCAGCGGTGGCGGTCATGGGGGATCTCAGAGAGGCCGGGTCGCGGGACGTCTCAAGATGACCGGCGGGCGTGCGGACGGTAACCGGTCTCGTGCAAGAACCGGACCTATCTGAGCAGCCCCTTGGCGATGGTGTGGAGCTGCATGTTGGACGTGCCCTCGTAGATCGTGCCGATCTTCGCGTCGCGGTAGAACTTCTCCACGGGGAAATCCTTCGTGTACCCGTAACCTCCGAAGAGTTCGACACATAACGACGTCACGCGCTCGCAGATCTGGGACGAGAGGAGCTTCGCCATGGCCCCCGGGACCTGGATGTCCTCGCCGGCGTCGCGCTTCCGCGCCGCGTTGTAGACCAGGAGCCGCGCCGCCTCGAGCTCCGTGGCCGCCTGGGCGAGCTGGAACTGGATGGCCTGGAACTCGGCGATCGGCTTCCCGAACTGGTGCCGCTCCTTCACGTACGCCAGGGCGGCGGCGAGGGCGCCGCCGGCCACCCCGATCATCTGGGCCCCGATGCCCACACGGCCGCCGTTGAGCGTGTCGATCGCGATCTTGTACCCCTGGCCCACGGGTCCGAGGACGTTCTCGTCAGGCACGCGGCAGCCGTCGAGGATCAGCTCCGTGGTGCTCGACGCGCGGATACCGAGCTTGTCCTCCTTCTTGCCGACCGTGAAACCGGGAAAGCCGCGCTCCACCAGGAAGGCCGTGATGCCGCGGTAGCCGGCTTCCGGATTCGCGTTCGCGAACAGCACGAAGATCTCCGCCTCCGCGCCGTTCGTGATCCACATCTTGCGGCCGTTGAGCTCCCAGTGATCGCCGCGCTTCACCGCGCGCGTGTCGAGTCCGAAGGCATCCGAGCCGGAGCCGGGTTCGGAGAGGGCGTAGGCGCCCACCTTCGAGGCGGCCAGTTGCGGCAGGTACCTATCCTTCTGAGCCGCCGTGCCGTACCGGGCGATCGGGTAGTTGCAGAGGGTGTTCTGCACGTCGACCACGATGGCCGCGGAGGCATCGACACGGCTGAGCGCCTCCACGGCGAGGGTTACCATCATCATCGACCCGGCGGAGCCGCCGTAGCGTTCCTCGACCTCGATCCCCATGAGCCCGAGCTCGAATCCCCGGGTGATGAGCGCCGGATCGAGCTTTGAGGCGCGCTCCATTTCCTGCACACGCGGTCGCACCTCCTGCTCGGCGAAGGCGGTGACCGCGTCGCGGAAGAGGGCTTCGTCTTCGGTGAGAGTGGTCAGCGGAGCGGGGAGGACCTGTGCGGAGCTCTCGGGCATTGCCTGGGAAGGTGGGGGAGGCAACCCGCATTCCGATTCGGACGGGGTGATGCGATCCGGCGTGCGGACGCACGGACCAACGATATACGGCGACCCGGGGAGAGGAAACGGGGGCGGGGAGCGCGGGCGGCGGGCCGGCAGCCTCTACGTCGCGCCGGCGAAGACCTCGAGCGCGAGGTCGACCTTCCCGAAGGGCGCGGAGACCTGCACGCCGTCGACGGCGCCGCGCACCCGGTCGAGCATTTCACGTGCGATCGCGATGCCTTCAGCAACGGCGTGTTCGCGCGAGCGTTCGTTGGCGCGGCGCATGCGCGTGATGACCTCGTCGGGGACGACGACCCCGGGGACCTCGTTGGCGAGGAACTCCGCGTTGCGGGCGGAGACGAGCGGCCAGATGCCGGCCACGACGGGGATGCGCACGCCCGCGATCTCGCGGAGAAAGCGCTCGAGCTGGGACGTATCGAAGACCGGCTGTGTGACGGCGAACTCGGCCCCGGCCTCGACCTTGTACATGAAGCGGCGCAGCTCGAGGGAGGGATCGATGGCGGCGGGGTTGCATCCGACGCCGATGACGAACGCGGTGGGCTCGCCGATGGGGTTGCCACCGGGGTCGAGGCCGTGGTTCAGGTTGCGGACGAGATTCGTGAGGCCGATGGAGTCGATGTCGAAGACGGCGGTGGCGTCGGGGTAGGGGCCCATCTTGGGCGGATCGCCGGTGATGAGCAGGATGTTGCGCAGGCCGACCGCCGACGCGCCTAACAAGTCGCTCAGCATGCCGAGCAGGTTGCGGTCGCGGCAGCAGTAGTGGCAGACGGTTTCGATGCCGACGCGATGCTGAATGAGGAGGCTCGTGAGCACGGCGCCCATGCGGCTCTGGGCGCGCGGGCCGTCGGGGACGTTCACGGCGTCGATGCCGGCGTCGCGCAGGCGCGTGACGTCGGTGAGCATCTTCTCCGGATTCACCCCGCGTGGCGGTACGATCTCGACCGAGGTGACGAACTCGCGGCAGGCGATCTTCTTCGCCCACTTCGAGCGCGTGGCGAGCGGGATGGGGGCGACGCCTTTCTCGAGTGACGGATGACGGGTGCCGGGTGCCGGGGATGCTGCTTCGTGACTCGTGGCGCGCGACTCGGAGACGGCGACGGTGAGGTGTGGCGTCGCCAGGCGCGGGGACATCGGGCGGACGCCCTGGGCGATGGCGCGGATGTGCTCGGGAGTAGTGCCGCAGCAGCCGCCCACGATCCTGGCCCCCGCTTGCACGAGGTGGCGCGCGTAGGTGGCCATGTACTCGGCGCTCGCCATGTACATGCTGCGGCCGCCGACTTCGCGCGGCATGCCGGCGTTGGGCTGCGCGCTCAGCTTCCGGCGGGTGAGGGGGGCCATCCGCTCGATGGCCTCGAGCAGCCCCTGCGGGCCCACGGAGCAGTTGAGCCCCATGACCTCGGGCGCGAGCGGCTCGAGCCGGCGGACCACGTCCTCGGGGGTGGCGCCGAAGGGGGTCCGTCCGTCGGTGCCGATGGTCATCTGCGCGATGACCGGGAGCGAGGGATCGACATCGCGCGCCGCCGCGATGGCCTGGGCGATCTCGTCCAGATCGCCGAACGTCTCGATGATGAAGCAGTCGACGCCACCGTCCCGCAGGCCCTGCATCTGCTCCGCGAAACACACACGCGCTTCCTCGACGGCGGTGGGGCCGTACGGCTCGAGCCGCACGCCGAGTGGTCCTACCGCCCCGGCGACGAGGTGCGTGTCGCCGGCGACTTCGCGGGCGAGGCGCGCGGCGGCGCGGTTGATGTCCGCGACCTGGTTCTCCAGGCCGTGCTGCGCGAGCTTCAGCCGGTTGGCACCGAAGGTGTTGGTCTCGATGACCTCGGCGCCGGCGGCCACGTAGGCGGCATGCACCTCGCGCACGAGGTCGGGCGCCCTGAGGTTCAGCTCATCGTAGCACTGGTTGATGAAGACGCCCCTGGCGTAGAGCATCGTGCCCATGGCGCCGTCGCAGACGACGACGCTCTCGGGATGCACGAGGCGGGCGAGGAGCGAGGCGCGCGCGGTCATTCCGAGGCGCGAGGCGACGAGGAATCTGCCGTGAGTGTGCTGGTGGCCAGGCCCGGGTCTGCGAGAGCAGATCCCTCGTCGCCGGCGCTCCTCGGGACGACATTCGTGCCAGCGGCGGTCCTCGGGGTGACACCTTCGCCTCGAACGGCGTAGTACTTCGCCTCCGGGTGGTGCACGATCATGGCGGCCGTGCTCTGCTCGGGGACGAGCTGGAAGGCGCTCGTGAGCGTGAGGCCGATGGCGTCGGCGGGGAGGAGGCGGAAGACCAGGGCGTGATCATCCAGATCGGGACAGGCGCCGTAGCCCCAGGAGTAGCGCTTGCCGCGGTCGTCCGGCATGCCCAGCTCGCGGCGGGCGTGACGGTGGAGCCACTCCGCGACGGCTTCGGCCGCCTCGACGGCGAGGCCGTGAACGAAATACGCCTCGCTGTACTCGCCCAAGGCCTGCAGCTGCTCGAAGCGCCGCGTGGCGCGGTCGCCCACCGTGACGAGCTGGAGGCCCACGACGTCGACATCGCTCGCGTCGACCGGGCGGAAGTAGTCGGCCAGGCAGAGTCGCTCGCGCCCGTCCTGCCGCGGGAACCGGAAGCGCGCGACCTCGCGCAGCGCGCCGCCGTCGCTCTCGTACGCCGCAGGGTCGTACACGACCAGCGCGTTCCCGTCGGATTGCACCGGGAACCAGCCGTAGACCGCCTGCGGCACCAGCCAGCCGTTCCGCGTCACGTCCTCGCGCAACCGCGCGAGCGTGGGCTCGAAGACCTCGCGTACGGTGGTCTCGTACTTCTCGCCCGAGCCGCGCCCGCCCCATTGGAGCCGGTACAGCTCGTCCAGGTCGAGGAGGTCGAGCACCTCGCCTAACGGGATGTCGCGCAGCACGCGCGTGCCGTAGAAGGGCGGCGCCGGGATCGCATGGTCGCGGGAGACGACGCTGCGCGCCGTGTCCGCGGTGCCGGCGGGCATGTCCTTCCCGACCGCGGTGTGCAGGAAGACGTCCTGGCGTGCCTCGTCGAGGATGCGCTGTACGAGCGACGCACGCGCCGGCGCATGCATCAGCGCATCCATCGTCTCGAGCCCCTCGAAGGCGTCCTTGCAGTAGAAGACGCCCGGGTCATAGGCCCGCTCGCCCTCCACGAAGAGCGCGCGGCGGCCGAAGCGGCGGTTGATCGCCGCCCCGCCGATGAGCACGGGGACGCTCAGCCCGCGCTTGTCGAGCTCCTGCACGCAGATGGGCATCTGCTTCGACGTGGAGACCAGCAGGGCCGAGAGACCGATCGCGTCGGCGTTCACCTCGATCGCCTTGTCGATGATGGTATTGACCGGCACCTGCTTGCCGAGGTCGAACACGGTATAACCGTTGTTCGCGAGGATCGTGTTGACCAGCGACTTCCCGATGTCGTGCACGTCGCCGTAGACGGTGGCGAGGACGACCTTCCCCTTCGTGAAGCCCTCGGTGCGCTCGAGGAACTGCTCCAGGTGGCGCACAGCCCTCTTCATCACCTCGGCCGACTGCAGCACGAAGGGGAGGATGAGCTCTCCGGCGCCGAACTTGTCGCCGACTTCCTTCATGGCCGGAAGCAGCACCTCGTTGAGGACGCGCACGGGCGCATCGCGCACGCCGGCGGCGTCGAGTGCATCCTCGATCCCCTCCTTCTTGCGATGCACGATCATCCAGTGCACGCGCGCCTCGGGACTCTCGAAGTGCCGCTCGCCGGCGCCGTCGCTTCGCTCCGACAGCTGCGTCGCGCCCGCGCTCTCGTAGTGCGCGATGAAGCGCTGCAGCGCGTCGGGCCGGCGGTTGAAGACCAGGTCATCGGCCAGTTCCCGCTCCGACTCCGAGATCTCGGCGTAGGGCGTCACGTGTGCCGGGTTCACGATGGCCGCGTCGAGCCCGGCCTGTACGCAGTGATGCAGGAAGACCGAGTTCAGGACCGCCCGGGCGGCGGGACTGAGCCCGAAGCTCACGTTCGAGACACCGAGGATCGTCATCACGCCCGGGAGCTCGCGCTTGATGAGCCGGATCCCCTCGATCGTCTCCCTGGCCGAGTCGATCCATTCGGCGTCGCCGGTCGCGAGCGTGAAGGTCAGGGCGTCGAAGATGAGGTCGGAGGGCTCGAGGCCGTACTCGTGCACCACGATGTCGTGGATGCGGCGCGCGACCTCGAGCTTTCGCTCGCGCACCTTTGCCATGCCCTGCTCGTCAATCGTGAGCGCCACCAGCGCGGCGCCGTGCTTCTTCGCGAGCGGCACGACGGCCTCGATCCGCTTGCGGCCGTTCTCCATGTTGATGGAGTTGATGATCGCGCGGCCCGGGACGTGCTCGAGCGCGGCCTCGATCACGTGCGCCTCGGTCGAGTCGATCATGAGGGGCGGCTCGACGCTCATCGACAGGAGCTTGACCACGCGCGCCATCTGCTCGGCTTCGTCGGCGCGCTCGGTGAGCGCCACGCAGATGTCCAGGACGTGCGCCCCCGACTCCGCCTGCTCGCGCGCGACGTCGAGAATGCCGTCGTAATCGTCGGCGAGGAGGAGGCGCTTGATCTTGCGCGAGCCCTGCGAATTCACGCGCTCGCCGACCAGGAGCGGCGGGGGGTCCTGGTGCAGGGTGATGGCCCGCATGGCGGAGGAGACCCGCGGGACCTTTCGGCGCGACTCGGGGAGCGACGAGTGACGGGTGGTCGGGGAAGCCGGCGGGTTGCTGGTTGCGGATGGCGGGCGCTGGGTGCCGAGTGTGCCGCGCCGCTCGGCCGTTCGACGCACACCCAGGTGGTCGATCTCCTGCACGAGGGCGGCGAGGTGGTCGGGCGTGGTGCCGCAGCAGCCGCCCACGATGCGCACGCCGAAGTCGCGCACGAACTCCGCCAGCATGGTCGCCATCGGCGCGGGTTCGAGCGGGTAAACAGCGTCGCCAGTCCCCGTGTTCAGTGGGAGCCCGGCGTTGGGGATGCAGGAGACCGGGCGCGTGGCGTGCTGCGCGAGAAACCGGATCGGCTCGCGCATGTGCTCGGGCCCCGTCGAGCAGTTGAGCCCGATCACGTCCACGCGCAGCGCCTCGAGGGTGGTGAGCGCGCTCGCGATGTCGGTGCCCAGGAGCATCCGCCCACTCGTGTCGAGCGTGACCTGAGTCTGCACCGGCACCCGGTACCCCAGCTCCGCGAAGAGTCGCTCGAAACCCGCCACGGCGGCCTTGACCTCGAGGATGTCCTGCGCCGTCTCCACGAGCAGAACGTCCACACCGCCTTCGACGAGGTACTTCGCCTGGAGGTAGTACTGCTCGCTCAGATCACGGAACGTGATCGCCGAGAGCACCGGATCGCTGCTCGAAGGGAGCATGCCGGTGGGACCGAGGGAGCCCGCGACGAAGCGGGGGCGGTCCGCCGTGGCGAACGTGTCGGCGGCCTCCCGCGCGAGTCGCGCCGCCGCCACGTTGATGTCCCGCGCCTTATCGAGAAGGCCCCACTCGTGGAGCCGTCGCGGCGTGGACTGGAAGGTGCACGTCTCGACCACGTCGCACCCGACCGCCAGAAACGCTTCATGGATCCCGCGGATGACGTCGGGGCGTGTCAGGACGAGATAGTCGTTGCATCCCTCGTACGCCTTCCCCCCGAAATCGTCCGCGCCGAGGTGGTGGCGCTGGATGGTCGTGCCCATCGCGCCATCGAAGACGAGGACCCCATGCTCCAGCGCACTGAGGTAGGCGGAGGCGGGGACGCTGGTGCGATGATTGTTGCGGGTGGTCGACGATGACATAGCGAAAAAAAGGACCCGACGCATGAGCGCCCGGCTGGCGCTTTAGCGGGTTGTTTAACGTGGCCGCAAGTTGCCCTAAATCGCCACGGAGTCGGTTGTGTGCGCCAGCGCCGGGGGAAACCGGAAGTGGCGACTCTGAGGTATAGCGTTTCCCTCTAAACTAGGCAAGCCTCGTGCCGGTCACGGCACCGGAGGATCGGGTGGCCGTGCGCCGCGGTCACGACCTGCCTGACGGGCGCGCGCGTCGAGGCGTTCGGCCAACGCGAGGAGGCGGTTGCGCTCGAGCGGGAGTTCCAGGTCGGCGATCTGCAGGCGCGAAAGCGTGGGGGGCAGCGACAACGACGGGAGGAATGCGCCGGCGGAGCGGTAGGTGACCAGTGCCCCACCGGTGCTCAGCGGTACGCGGCCCAGCGCACCCTCCGTGCCCGGACCCAGGAGGGCGCGATCCACCAGGAGGAGGAGCGGCGGCTCGCGCTCCGCGATCTGCGCCGCCTCGTCGAGCGACTGGCACGTCGCGACGCGCCGCCCGTTCGTGGCCAGTGACTGGGCAAGTCCCTCGAGCAATGCGTCGTCGGTGCCGATAACGAGGAGCATGGCGCGATCTCAGCTGGGGATGAGGCGGGCGAGGTGGTCGCGGGTGACCCCGTCGACTTCGACCGTCTTGGAACGTGAGGACGTGCCGGAAACAACGCGGACCATTCGTCGCGACACGCCCAGCCGATCCGCGAGGAACTCGACGAGCGCTTCGTTGGCCAGGCCCTCCACGGGCGGGGCCTGGAGCCGGATCCGCACGGCTCCGTCCAGCAGTCCGACAATCTCGTTGCGCGAGGCCCGAGGCTGGACGCGCACCCGAAAACGAAACGACCCTCGGCGCTCGGTGACCGTGATCCCAGTCACATCCCCCGAAATCCGGAGAGAAGGAGACCCTCGAGTAGCACGAGGGCGAAGAAGGCCGCGATCGGCGTGATGTCGATCATGCCGATGTTCGGAATGACCGACCGGAGCGGACGCAACAGCGGCTCTGTGAGCACGAAGGACCAGCGAATCCATCTCGAATACGGCGAGACGCGAATCCACGAACTGACCACGCGCACGATAAGCGCGAGTCGCAGGATTCCAAAGGTCCAACTGATGAAAAGAATGACGAATCCCGTCGGCCCGACACTCGCGGCGCCGGCGATGGCGAACAACTGCCCGCGGAGAAAGCCGAGTAGGCTGATCACCAGGATGCCAGCGAGCACAACAGCAGCGAGGGCCCACCACGGGGCGGCCGTGGGAAGGCCGCCTGCGCGAACCACGCGGCGCTCCACGGGCGCAAAGAGCGGGTCCACGCGTTGGCGGAAGAAGCGCGCCACCTTGCCGAAGGGAGTCAGGCGGCGCGTGCGGACCATCCAATCGATGGCGGCCATGATCGCCAGCGCGACCGCGATCACGAGGAAGGTCACGCGCAGGAAGGCGAGCAGCGAATCGAACGCGGCGAGTGCGCTGGTCACGGGCGAATACTGAGAAGGTGGCGGGGACGCATCAAGTGAGCGATCCCCCATCCGACGAAGAATCCCGTCGCGGTGGCGGCATACTCCATCGGCGGCGACGGAGCAGTTCCCGCGAGTGCCGGGAGCGCGCCTTGAACGAGAAGGAGCATCACGAGCAGCAGGATCGTGCCCATTCCCGCTCGGTGTGGCCGGGTATCGGGTCCGACTCGGGAAGGGCCTTGTCTTCCGCCGGCGCCCTGCCAGAAGCCGAGCGGGAGCGCAACTGCGGCCAGCCAGGCGAATCGCATGCCCCGCGTGAACAGGTTGGGCACGCCCAGATTCGCGGGCACGAAGAGCGCCCAGCCGAGTCCCGGCGACAGTGGCACGCGTACTTCGGCCGTGTCACCGGATGCGAGGCGGCGCACGACCACCTGTCCGCCCTCCCACGCGCAGTGCAGCTCGTGCCGCGTGGCCTCCTCGGCGGGGACCTGTTCCGCCAGCGGAAAGGCGCCAGGGAGTACGAACGAGGGTGTTCGCAGCAGGAAGGCCGACGCGACGAGGAAGCGCTGGCAGTACAGTTCGCTCCCCGATTGACCGAACGAGAAGGCGTGCGTCCTGCCGGCGTCTACGGAGATGATGGGGACGTACCCGGGCGGCGGCTGTTCCGGCTGCACAACCACGGCGATGGTGGAGGGCCTGCGGCCGAGCCGGGACCGGATCCGGTGCAGCGGGCCGGGCTCGATCGGCTGCACCTCGACGCCGTCGACGGAAAGGGCGCGCACGCTTGCCGAAAACAGGCTGACTCCCACGGAGTCGATGGCCGCTGCAACCCGCCACTCCGCGGCGTGACCGCGAGGCACCGCGGGTCGGAGTCCAAACGTGGCGGCGAGCAGGACGAGGAACCAGCCGAGTCCCGCGATGCCGCGGAGGCCGCGAGCAAGCCGCGGCGGCGGGTTGATGACGGTGAGTCGCGCTCGTTGCAGGGCCAGGCCCGCGAGGCCCCCGATGGAGTTGAAGAGGAGATCACCCAGCGAGGCGTCACGACCCGGAATGATGGTGAACTGCATGGATTCGACGAACGCCGAGAGGGCGAACGCCGCCACTACCGTTCCCGCGCGACTCGCGCCCAGCCACGCCAACCCGAAGCCGAGCGGAATGAACAGCACCACATTCTGGATCGCGTCGATCGTTCCCGCGTGGCCGCAGAGGAGGCACCAGGGACCGCTGATCGGGATGCCTGGTGAGGCCGGAATCAGGGTTGCGACAAGGATGACGAGAACGGCGGCCGCGGTGACCCATGTACCCGCGCGCCGATTTCCGTGGTGCACTGCGATGATTGCCTCCTAATAGGTAGCAGGTCCGGACCCGCGAAACCTAGCCGGTGTCTCCGGAAACGCCGTCCCGGCGTGGGGCGCGCGCCGACGTTTCAGCCAGCCGCCGCACGCTCTACGTTTCCGGGCGGTTTTCTCCGGCGTCATGGTCCCGGATGCTCATCGCCCAGGTCTGTCTCGCAATCCTCGCCGCCATCTGGTTCGGCTACCCGGCCATCATGGCCGTGCTGGCACGCGTCCGGCGCGCGCCGCGGGCGCGGGAGGGGGAACTCCCGAGCGTCTCGGTGATCCTGGCGACACGCGCGGAGGCCGGCGCGATTCGGCGACGCGTGGAGAATCTCCTGGAGGCGGACTATCCGGGAGATCTCCTGGAGATCCTGGTCTGTGTGGATCACGGGGCGGGCGAGGTGGCGGGCCTCACGGAGGCCGTTGCAGAGGTGTCGCAGCGGCGGGGGAGCACGGTGCGTGTGGTCGCCGGTCCCGCGCCGGGTGGGAAGGCGGTGACGGTGAATGCGGGAGTGGCGGAGGCGCGTGGGACCATCCTGGTCTTCGCGGACACCGCGCAGTGGTTCGAGGGCGGGGCGATTCGCCAGCTGGTGGGGCACCTGGCCGATGCGCGTGTTGGTGCGGCGTCGGGGCGATTGCTGATGGCGGAGGAGACGGTGCCGGCGACGCTGGCGGAGTGGTACTGGAGGCTGGAGCGTCGGCTGCGTCGAGACGAGGCGCGCGTGCACTCGGCGGTCGGCGTGACGGGGGCGATCTACGCGATGCGGCGCGAGCTGTTCGTGCCGTTTCCGGCCGGGCTGATTCTGGACGATCTCTTCACGCCGATGCAGCTGGTGCTGCGCGGGTATCGGGTGGGGTATGTCGACGAGGCGATCGCGCGGGAGCCGCGGCGGTTCTCGCTGGACGAGGAGCGGCGACGGAAGGTGCGCACGTTGACGGGTGTGTGGCAGCTCTGTCGCTGGATGCCGGGCGTGCTGCTGCCCTGGCGCAATCCGATCTGGCCGCAGTTCATCGCGCACAAGCTGCTGCGGTTCACGTCGCCGCTGCTGGTCCTGATCGGGGTGGGTGGGATGGTGGGGGAGGCGTTGCTGGCGGCGCGGGCGGCGGCGGGTGGTCCAGTGCTCGCGGGGGTGCTGCTGAGCGCGGCGGCGATGGTGGGGCTCCGGCCGGCGCGGCGACTGGTGTGGGAGCTCGTGCACGTGAACGTGGCGCTGCTGCAGGCGGCGGTGAACGGGGTGCTGGGGCGGTGGCAGGTCTGGTGAGCGTGGCGTGTTGAGGGTGCGCCGGGTCGTGGCGCGCCGGCCCGTGCGGCAGCACGACGCCTAACGATATTCCATCGCCGCTGCCATCCTCGGGCTTCGAGGGCATGGCCCGGTCCGGGCTCTCGCGTCACGGGTCGTGCCCTGGTGCGTCGCCAGGCGGCGGCCGTCCCGTCAGGCAGGCCGTTGTGCAAATGCCTCGTCAGGCGTCGTTAGGATGCCGCCCGGCCTCGTCAGGCGCGGCGCACGCTCCCGCCGTGACCCCGCACACGGGTCTGCGCGGGCCGCTCTGACCGGTGTGGCGCCTGTCCCCCGACTAGCACGGACCCGACCAGAATTCTGTGATACAGATCGCATGAACTCGGTGGCGTAACCCTTTGTAGTAGCGTGGGTTACCGGTTACTGTCGGGCTCGCGTGTCGTCCTTGAGACGACCGACTTTCGATCACACAGAGTCGGCAGGATCGCTCCCCTCCACGGGGGACGCGACAAAGGCACCCCGGCGGAAACGCCGGTCCGCAAAGCTCCGGAGCTACCGCACGCCACCACGCGTGCCACGCTGGCCGAGCCGCCGAACGAGCCCTTGGAGGGATGTTTCAATGGCGCACGTCGCTCGGCGCCTGGCGCGCCGGCTCGGCTTCCTGGCGTTCACGGTCTCGGCCTGCCTCTTCACGGCCTGCATCGATCTCGAATCGATCGCGCCCGAATCGAAGGGCAACGACCCATCCGCAACCGAGGCCCGCGTCTCGATCGACCTCGAGCGCGATTCCATCGCGCACGCCGTGCGGAAGCAGTACACCGCCCAGGTGAAGACCGCCTTCGGCGAGATCAAGTACGTGCCGGTGACGTGGCGTTCCACGAATCCGGACGTGGTGCAGGTCACACCCACGGGCCTCGCGACCGCGATCGGCGCCGGCTCCGCGCAACTCATCGCCGAGATCCCCGGCGACGCCGACACGCTGGACGTGAGCG
The DNA here is from genome assembly GCA_035454665.1 of Gemmatimonadaceae bacterium. GTDB lineage: Bacteria > Gemmatimonadota > Gemmatimonadetes > Gemmatimonadales > Gemmatimonadaceae > DATIGO01. The sequence goes on from DATIGO010000359.1 coordinate 18,137, forward strand.
TGCACGGGTTCATCAGCACCTTCGTCGTGGTCCCCGAGGTCGTGGAGATCCTCCAGGGCGACTCCATCGCCTTCGAGGCGTCGTTCGGTCAGCAGGGGGGCACGGCCAGCCTGATTCAGTGGCGCACGTCGGATACCACGAAGGCCGTGGTCGATGACAAAGGCACCCTCGCCGCCATCGACGTCGGTGATCTCGAACTGACGGCCATGTATGGGGCCAAGCAGGCCAACGCACAGGTCCGCGTGGTTCCCGCACCGGTTGCCTCGATCACCATCCGTCCCGACGCGGCCAGCCTCGAGCCCGGCCAATCCGTCACGCTCGACACGCATCTCCGGGATGCCGTCGGCCGGCGGCTTTTCGGCCGCCTCGTGACCTGGTCCAGCTCCGCTCCTGCAGTCGCCACGGTCGATGCGCAGGGGGTCGTCACGGGGAAGGCCAAGGGCGTCGCCCTCATTACCGCGCGCTCGGAGGGTGCAGAGGCCACGGCCTCCGTGACCGTCAGTGCCCGAGCCGTGAGCTATGTGATCGCGAGCCTCGACCGCGAAGAGCTCGTGGTGGGTGAGCAGACGAAGGCCACTGCCCTGGTGCTCGACGCGAGCGGATCGAAGATCCCCCCGGAGGAGCAGCCGGTGACGTGGCAGAGCTCCAACTCCGCCATCGCCACGGTCGATGCCTCCGGCGTCGTCACCGCGCTCGCGACGGGCGCCGTCAGCATCCGGGCCCTCAGCGGCGGGAAGACGGGATCGATTGCCCTGACGGTGCTCGCAGCGACGCCCCACTCGATCGTGATCCTGCCGGCGGGCCCGACGGTCTCCCAGGGGAGCCAGGTCCAGCTCAGCGCCGAGGTGCGCGATCAGAAGGGCAACCCTATTTCTGGCGCGTCCGTGGCGTGGGCCAGCGAGAATGCGGCCGTCGCGACCATCAGCCCAGGCGGGCTCGCGACCGCGAAGGTCAGCGGAAGCACCAAGGTGACGGCGACGAGTGGAGCGCTCGCCACAAGCACGACGCTCACGGTGACACCGATTACGGTGGCATCGGTCTCGGTAGCGCCGTCCGCGCTCACGATCGAGGTGAACGAGGACGCGCCGCTGTCGGCCGTCGTCTACGACAACGGAGGTAACGTCCTCTCCGGCCGCGCCGTGACGTGGTCGTCATCGAACACCGCCATCGCCAGCGTTTCCGCGGCCGGAGTCGTCAAGGGTCTGAAGTCCGGATCCGCGATCGTGACTGCGGCATCGGAAGGGAAGACGGCTCAGTCGCAGATCACCGTCACCGCGCCGCCGCCGGCGGCCGCGCCGGTCGCCAGCATCTCGGTCTCACTGAGCGCGTCGGCGTTGAACGTCGGACAAACGGCCCAGGCCACGGCCGTGCTGTACGACAGCGAGGGCAAGGTCCTCACGGGTCGGACGGTCACGTGGTCGTCCACGGCGGCATCGCTGGCGACCGTGTCGTCGTCAGGACTCGTCACCGCGATCGCACCCGGTACGGTCAGCCTGATCGCCTCCAGCGAGGGGAAGATGGGTGTGGCAACGCTGACGGTGAACCAGCCGGTGGCGAGCCCGGTGGCGACGGTCTCGGTGTCTCTGTCGCCGACTTCGGTGGTGAGCAAGCAGACCTCACAGGCGACCGTCGTGTTGAAGGACGCCCAGGGGAACGCTCTCACCGGGCGCACCGTGGGCTACTCCTCCTCCAATACATCCGTGGCGGTGGTCTCCTCGTCGGGGACGGTGACCGGCGTGGCGACGGGCCAGGCAACGATCACCGCCACGAGCGAGGGCAAGAGCGGCTCGGCGGTCCTTTCGGTGACATCGGGTATCGTCCTCGTCGCCAGCGTCGAGCTGACCGCCAGTGTCACGACGTTGACCCAGGGACAGTCGACACAGGTCAAAGCCGTCACGCTCGACGCACAGGGGAACGTGCTGACGGGACGCGATCTCACGTGGAAGTCGTCCAACCCGGGTGCGGCGACGGTGAGCACCGACGGCCTCGTGACGGCGGTCGCCGCCGGCAACGCCACCATCACGGCGACGTCAGGGAGCGGCGCGGTCGGCTCGCTGGGATTCACGGTGAAGAGCAGCACGACTTCATCGACCGCGGCCGTCTCGACCGTCACGGTTAGCCTGGGTGCAAGCTCCCTGCTCGTCGGGCAGACGACGCAGGCGAACGCGCTGCTGAAGGATGCTTCGGGGAACGTGCTTTCCGGCCGCACCATCGTGTGGTCGAGCTCGAACGTGAGCGTCGCCACGGTGACCCAGGCGGGCCTCGTGACGGCCGTTGCGGCGGGGAGTGCGCTGATTTCGGCCACGAGCGAGGGAAGGACGGGGAACACGTCGCTGTCCGTGACGGCCGCGTCGGCACCCGCTCCTTCACCGCCGCCAGGCAGTGAAACGGTCGAAACCCTCATGGGTCCGATCGGAACGTCGAGTGCGGTGAAGGCGCTCGGGGGTATCTACGCGCGCTACGAGTCCGACTTCGTCAAGTACGACGACGCGCAGTGGGCGACGTGCGGCCCGAAGTGGGACTGCATCGACTACTACGACCGCGCCATGATCTACTACGTGTGGTGGAAGCGGACCGGGGACCCGAAGTACCGCGACCGGGCCACGCAGATCGCGCTGAACTTCCGGGCGACGCTGGAGTCCGTGAACTACGGCGTCGTGGCCCACTGGGCGATGATGGACGGAATCGCGCTCCATTACCTCGATACGGGCGACCCGAAGTCGCTGACCGCCGTCGGCAAGGTGGCGGACATGTTCGCGTACCTCGTGAATGCCGACGTGCCGGGATACATCGGCGACCCGAAGCGGATGGACAACCGCATCCAGGCCTACGCGCTCAAAACGATCCTGCTCGCCTACCGCCTGAAGGCTCCCAGCACGGGCATCTCGCAGTTGGGCCTGCCCGGTAACAACAACTGGGCGACGACCCTGCGCACCGCGTTGAACAAGATCCTCGCCACGCGGGACGCGGACGGTCAGTGGCGTGGAGCGAAGTGCGGCACGAACAGCAGCGGCCAGCTCGTCCGAGCAACGCACCCGTTCACGGTCGGACTGCTCCACGACGGCCTCATTCGCTATCACGAATTGTTCGAGGCCGATCCGCGCATTCCTTCGGCGATTCAGCAGTCTGCCGACGTGATGTGGCAGCAGGACTGGATTGCCACGAGCGGCGCATTCAAGTACGTGGCGATCAGTTGTCCAGGCGAGGGCGGCCCGACGGCCGCGGCCGATCTGAACAACCTGATCGTCAATGGCTACGGCTGGACGTACCGAAAGACCGGTGATGCGACGTGGAAGAGCCGTGCCGAGGCGATCTTCTCCGGGTCGGTCACGAAGGACTCGCCGTCGTCGGGCCCGAAGCAGTTCAATCAGAGCTACACCTCGAGCTATCGGTTCCTGAACTGGAGATAGACGCGGGTCAGCCGGCGACGAGAATCGCCCGCGCGCCCGACAGCCCGAAGACGAGGTCTCCGGGCTGGCGGGCGCGCGGCGCGTCTGGAGGCCGACGGATTGCGCCCGAAGGGCTGGTGTTGCACGGTCGCCACATACCAGTCATTCCGGGTGACGCCGGGGAGAAGACGCCAGATGCGGAATCGGTTATCGTGGAAGGGCTTCAGAACGAAATGGCTGCGCCGCTGGCGACGCGCCGGCAGCATGGCTTGTGCAGGACATGCACCGACTCAGGCCCATCCATCGACGCTATCCGCGTGACAGCTGAAACATGAGCCGGTACTCACGATCCCCCGGTTGGCGCACCACGTTCGGTCCCCGAACCGGTCGCGCCAAAGGCCGAGGGCTGGCTCCGCTCGCGCCGCAGCTCGCGCCGATCGACGCCGCGGCTCCCGAAGCGGCCAGTGTCACGACGGCGGGGTTCTCCTTCAAGGGGTCCCGCTTCGCTCCCACGGTGGCCGTCGTTCTCCTGGCGCTGATCGCGGCGCGCGTGGCCGAAATCGTCCCCGGTGTCGCGCGATTCCGGCCCGCGCTCCTGGCCGCGGTGATCGGGGGAAGCCTCGTGCTGTTCCAGACGCAGCCTGCGCAGCTCTTCGCGCGCTTCCGGAATCCGGTCCTCATCGCCTTCCTCGGCTTTGCCGCGTGGGCGACGGTTACGGTCCCGTTTGCCGTGTGGCCGGGTCAGGCGGCCAACAGCCTGTACCCGGTCTTCGCGCCGGCGCTGGTCATGATCACCGTGCTGGCGTTGTGTCCGGCCAGCCTCTCGATGCTGGACCGCGTCACGACCGGGCTGGTTCTCTCGTTCGGTGCACTCTTCCTTTCGGTGCTGTCCGACTCCCTGGTGTGGCGCGGGAGACTGTACACCAGCGGCTCACTGGACCCGAACGATCTCGCGAGCTGTGCCGCGATCGTGTTCCCGATGGCCATCATGCAGATCCGGCGGAGGAATCCTCTCTGGCTTCTGGTGGCGCTGAGCGTGGCGCCGCTCGCGGTCTATGTGCTGCTGCAGACGGGTTCCCGGGGTGGCACCCTGGCGTTTGCTGCCAGCGCGCTCACGCTCTGCCTGGTCCTCCCCTGGCGATTCCGCGCGCTCGCGTCATTCCTGCTCATCGTCGGCGTGCCCGTGGTGTGGGCCGTCGCGCCCCCGACGTTCCGCAACCGAGTCAAGTCGCTCACGTCGCTGGAGTCGGATTACAACAGCTACGATTTCTTCGGTCGCAAGGAGCTTTGGAAGCGCGGTATCGGCTACGCGGTCCGCAACCCGATCACAGGTGTGGGACTGGGCAACTTCGACACGGCCGAGGGTGAGACGCTGAGGGCGCTGGGCCAGGGTGGCAAATGGTCCGCGGCGCACAGCGCGTACATCCAGGTGTTCGCGGAGCTGGGGTTCGTGGGCGGATTCTTCTGGACCCTGCTCCTGGCGCGAGCGGCGCAGATCTTCGCGCGCCTCGCGCGCCGGCGAGGAAGGCCGGAGTACATCGCCGCGCTGGCCGGTTGGGCGATGGGAGCGGTCTTTCTCTCGCACGCGTATTTCTGGGCGTTCTTCGGGCTGATCGCGCTCGCTGCGCTCGCATGGCAGGTAGAGTTGCAGGGGACTGCCACAGCTGCGTTACAGCCGGTGTCTTCGGCCCCGGCGCGTCTGCGGGGATGGCGGACGCGCCACGCGTGAGCCGATGACGGCCGCGCCGTCCGCCGCGTTGCGGAGTGCCGGAGTGGCAACTGACGGCGAGCGCGTGGACGCGCGGTCCGGCTCGCTCCGCGTGGCGGCGATCATCGACGCTGCGGCGGTGTCCGGTCCGGGAAGGCAGCTCGCGGCGTTGGCGGGTGCGCTGGCGTCGCAAGGCGTCGCGCTGAGCGTCGTCGCGTTCGATCGTCGGGGGGCGTCACGCGCTTTCCTTGCATACCTCGACGAGCTCGGGGTGCCTCATGAGGTGGTTCCCGAGCGTGGACCGCTCGATCCCGCCGTCATCCGCCACCTGCGGGATGTGCTCTCACGTATCGACCCGCACCTCGTGCAGACGCACGGCTACAAGCCCGCGACTCTCGCCTGGCTGCTCCGACGCACCGGTGCGACATGGCCATGGGTGGCCTTCTTTCACGGTGCCACGAGCGAGAACCTGAAGGTTCGGGCCTACAACCGCATCCACCGGGCGGTTTCGCGGTCCGCCGACGAGGTCGTGTCGATGGCGATCCGTCACCTCGGATACCACCGTCATCCGCACCAGCGCGTGATCCACAACGCGGTTCTGGCGATCCCCTCGACACCCGATCAGGATTTTCTCCGGCGCGTGGCTGCGCTGCCGCTTCCGTCGCCCCGGCTGCTCGTGCTCGGCCGGCTCAGTCCGGAAAAGGGTGTCGACGTCATGCTCCGGGCGTTGCAGGGAATCGCGCGACGCGGACCACCGGTCGGACTCCTCGTGGTGGGTGATGGGCCGGAGCGGGAGCGCCTCGGGCGGTTGGCCGGCGAACTGGGTGTGAGCGAGCGGGTGGCCTTTCTGCCGGCCACGTCGGATGTCGCAGCCGCCTATTGCCACTGTGACGCTGTCGTCATCCCGTCGCGCAGCGAAGGGCTCCCCAATGTGCTCCTCGAGGCACTCTCACACGACCGGCCCGTGCTGTCGACGGACGTTGGTGCGGTGCGTGAGGTGCTCGGGGAATCCCGCGCTGGCGTGATCGTGCCGCCGGAGTCGCCGGAGGCGCTCGCGGCTGCGATTCCTACCGTCCTTGCGATGCGCGCCGACGCGACGGCGGCCGAGGCCCGACGGCAGGTGGCTCAGCGGTTCTCCCTGTCCGCACGCGTGGCCGCACATCTGCAGCTCTACCGGGACGTCCTCGAACGGAGAGGCGCCAGCCATGCGTGACGAGCCAGCGGTCCTGCAGTCCGTGCAGTCGCGCCGTGTCGAGATGGTGCTACCGTCCCTCATCGCCGCGGGAATGGAGATGGTTACGGCGCGGCTGGCCTTGGGGCTGCGCGACCGGGGCTGGGACGTGGGCGTCACCTGTCTCATCGAAGACGGTGATCTCGCCGTGGGACTTCGCGCGGCGGGGATTCGCGTGAACACGGTGGCCGAGCCGGGATTCGGCGGAAACTTTCGTCCGCGACATCTCGAGCGGTGGTTCCGCGAAGTGCGTCCGGACGTTGTGCATGTGCACAGCGGTGCGTGGATCAAAGGGACGCACGCGGCTCGCCGGGCCGGGGTCCGGCGTGTCGTCTTCACGGAGCACGGGCTGCTCGCGCACGAACCCTGGTTCAGCAACCTGCTCAAGCGGTGGGGTGCGGCCTATTCCGATCGCGTCGTCGCGGTTTCCGCTCCGCTGGCGCAACACCTGCGCCGGGCCGGCGTTCCCGCGCGCAAGCTCAGGGTTGTGTTGAACGGCGTGAATGTCGAGACCTTCGCGCCACGTCCGCGGGCCGGCGTGCTGCGACGGGAGCTGGGCATCGGTCAGGCCTTCATCATGGGCCACGTGGCGCGGCTGGCAGCCGAGAAGAACCAGATGCTCCTGCTGGACGCCTTTGCGCGTGTCGCCAGGGACGTGCCCGGTGCCCACCTGGTGATCGCCGGCGACGGCCCCCTGAGGGAATCGCTGCGCATGCGCGCCACCGCGTCGCCCGCGGGGAACCGGATCCATTTCCTGGGGGTGCGGGGAGAGATGGCCGAACTGTATCGCGAGTTTGATCTCTTCGTGCTGCCTTCCCTGGCGGAGGGGACGTCCATGAGCGTCCTGGAAGCGATGGCCAGTGGCCTGTCGATCGTCGCAACGGCCGTCGGGGGCACTCCCGATCTTCTCGATGGCGGGAAGTGCGGCGTGCTGGTCCCCGCCGGTGACGCCGAGGCGCTGGCCTCGGCGCTGATCGGTCTCACGCGGGACGACGAACGACGGACTGCCCTGGGTTGTGCCGCGCGGAAGCGTGCGGTCGAGTGCTACAGTGAGGAGCGCATGGTCGAGGCGTACCTCGCACTGTACGAGGAGTCGAAGACCTCTCAGGTCGTGCCGGAGCGGGGGGAGCTGGATCCATGTGCGGCATAGCGGGCGCCGTAGGAACGGCACCGAACGCACGACCCGATCCGGGGTCCGTGCAACGGATGACGTGCGCGCTGCAGCACCGGGGCCCCGACGGTCACGGTCTCTGGGCGTCGGAGGACGGACAGGCCATCCTGGGCCATCGCCGCCTGTCCATTATCGATCTCCGGAGTGGTGCGCAGCCCATGACCGGAGGTGACGCGCGCTGCGCGATCACGTTCAACGGCGAGATCTACAACTACCGCGAGTTGCGCCGCGACCTCGAGGCGCGCGGCATCACGCTCAGCACGCAGTCCGATACGGAAGTGCTCCTTCGGCTGTACGAGCTGGAGGGCGAGGCCGCCCTCGCCCGTTGTACGGGCATGTTCGCGTTCGCGATCTGGGACGGCCGCAAGAACCGGCTGGTGCTGGCCCGCGATCGGCTGGGAAAGAAACCCCTCTACATCGCGCAACAGGATGGCGTGGTGTACTTCGCGTCGTCGCTCGGCGCGCTCCGCACCGTGCTCGTCGGATCCCTGGAGATCGATCTCGCGGCGCTCGATGACTTTCTGAGCCTTGGGTTCATTCCCGCTCCGCGAACCATCTTTCAGGGGATCGAGAAGCTCGAGAGCGCCACCATCCTCTCGATCGACGGCCGGACCTCGCACCGCACGCGCTACTGGTCGCCCGCGACGGCGGTGTCGTCGGTTCCGGCCGGCACGCCCGGTCTCGAGGAACTCGATGCCCAGCTCTCCCGCGCCGTTTCGGTGCGGCTTCGGAGCGACGTTCCCCTCGGGATCTTCCTTTCCGGCGGGATCGACTCGAGCCTCGTCACCGCGTATGCCGCGCGCGAAGTCGCCGGGATTCGTACGTTCTCCATCGCGTTCGGCGAGGACGGGTACGACGAGCAGGCCTTCGCGGAGCGCGTGAGCCGGACACTCGGCACCGAGCACACGTCCCTCCGCGTGCGTGAAGGGCTGCTGGACCTGCTTCCATCACTGGTGCGCCATGCCGGTGAGCCCTTCGCCGACGCCAGTGCGCTGCCTCTGTGGGTCCTGGCGCGGGATGCGCGCGCCGCGGTGACGGTGGCGCTGGGGGGTGATGGCGGCGACGAGGGGTTCGGCGGCTATCCCTGGTACCGCCTGCATCGACGGCTGGAGCGCCACCGCGCGCTCGTGCCGCGCTTCATGGCGCAAGCCGGCGTGCGGGCGCTGGGTGCGGTCCCGTCCGGCGCATCCGGCGTTCGGGCGGCCGCGGGGCGAGCCCAGCGCGCGCTCGCGGTCCTGGCGCAGCCGTCGTCCGCGCTGCGATACGGCGCGCTGCGGGTTCAGGTCAGCGAGAGCGACACGCGGCGTTGGTACGCCCCGCGTCTCCGGGAGGCACGCCGGGAGTTCGTCAGCGCGCAGGAGCGCATTGCCCGGGCCTACCTGGAGTCGTCGGGAGACAGCCTGCGCCGGATGCGCGCCGCGGACCTGCTCGTCCACCTTGCCGATGGACTGATGCCGAAGTCGGACCTCGCGACCATGGCACATGGTCTGGAGCTGCGCTCCCCGCTGCTCGATCACGACGTCGTCGCCCTTGGACTCGCGATGAACGCGCCGCTCCTGGAAGACGGACAGGGCGGCAAGCGCCCGCTGCGGACCCTGCTCGCCCGCTTCCTGCCGGATGACCTCGTGCAGCGGCCCAAACAGGGATTCGTTGTGCCCCTGGCGCGCTGGTTCCGCGAAGGCCTGCGCTCCCGGGTCGAGGCGCTCCCGGGGAGCGACGTGCTGCGCGAGGCGGCGTGGTTCGAACCGGAGGGGATCCGGCGGCTGGTCGCCGAGCACCTCGGCCAGGAGCGGGACCATACGCAGCGACTGTTCAACCTCGTCGTCCTCGAAGAGTGGCTGCGGCAGCAGTGAGAGTGGCGCGCGATCTGATCTGGCGAACGGCGGAAACCACCGGCTTGAACGGACTGCTCCGGCGTCGGGACCCGGCCCGTCTCCTGGTCGTTTGTTATCACGGCATCTGTCCCGACGACTCCGCCGAACGGCATTGGCTGCTCGTGCGTCGCGGGACCTTCGTCAGGCAGCTCGACTACCTCCGCTCGCACTTCAGGATCCTGCCGCTCGACGACGCCCTCGTCGAGCTGTTCGCCGGCGATCTCGAGGAGCCCACCGCCGCGATCACCTTCGACGATGGCTATCGCAACAACCATTCGGTCGCGTGGGCCGAGTTGCGCTCGCGCCGGATCCCGGCGACGATCTTCCTCGCGACCGGTCTGATCTCGACGTCGTCGTCGCTGTGGACGACGACGCTGGAATACGCCGTGCGCGGCAGCGCGCAACCGGTGCTGGATCTGCGGGAGTGGTCAGGACCGTGCCTCTCGCTGTCGTCTCCCGCGCTCCGCTCTGCGGCGGGCCACCTGGCGAAGGAGTACCTCAAGAATCTCCCGGTCACCACGCGGCGGGAGATGCTGGAGACGATCCTGGCCAGGCTCGGACCATCCGCCGTCCCGGCGGAGTTCCGATTCATGACCTGGGACGACGTGCACGAGATGGGAAACGGGGGCCTGATCCGCTTCGGCGCTCACACCGTCAACCACGAGATCCTGAGCCGGCTCGATGACGCCGCGCTCGACCGCGAAGTCCGGGAGTCCGTGTCGCGCGTGGCAGCACTGGGTCCGGCTGCATCGGGCGTCTTCGCGTTTCCGAACGGACGGCGGGAGGATTTCGACGATCGTGCCCTCGAGGCGCTGGCCGGGGCGGGGGTGTCGGCCGCCGTGACGACCATCCCTGGAACGAACTCACCACGGAGCCGGCCGATGATGCTGCGGCGCCTCGTCGTGGACGAGGGCATGACGCTGGCGCGGTTCAGCGCGGAAGCGGGGGGAGTCATTGCCATGATGCACGACGCCGCCACGAACGGCCGCGCCACCGCCCAGCGGTAGGACGAGGACATGGACCGCGAGCTCCGACTGCTCCTGACTCTGACGAGGCGCCTTCCACAGATCCGGGGAAGCGGCCGGCTGGGACATTCGATCGCCCGCTTTTACCGTCGCCGGCCACGCGAGCCCGTGGTGACGGACGTGCTCGACTTCCGCATGCGGCTCGATCCGATGGAGTACGTCGAGGGGGACCTGCTGTTCGTTCCGCAGATCTACGACCGCGGAGAGCTCGCGCGCCTGCGCACGATGCTCGGACCCGGCTCCGTCTTTCTCGACGTCGGTGCCAACGTCGGGTTCTACTCGCTCGTCGCGTCGCGCCTGGTGGGGGAGGACGGGCTGGTGCTCGCGATCGAGGCGGATCCGGAGGTCGCCGAGCGCCTGCGCGAGAACCTCGATCTCAACGGCTGCAGAAACGTGCGAGTCGTGCCGTGCGGCGTATCGGACCGGGCGGAGCGCCTGTCATTGGGCGTGAATCTCCGTGGCAACAGGGGCTCGAGCTCGTTTCTGCAATCGGGGCAGCGGTCGGTCGAGGTCCAGTGTCTGCCCCTGCTCGACGTCCTGCGCCAGCACGGCGTCGACCGCGTCGATGCCGCGAAGCTGGACGTCGAGGGCTTCGGGCTCCGGGTGCTTCGCCCGTATCTCTCCATGTGTACGCCGGAGCAGCGACCGCGCCTGGTCGTGATCGAGAAGGAAGACGGCGTGAATGACCTGCTCGGGCAGGCGGGTTACGACGCCGTCTACGAATCCGCGATGAACCTTACCTTCCGCCGGCGCGAGCGGGACGATGTCCCGATGTGAGTCAGGACGTCGCACTGGCTCGTGTTGAGGGCGGTCGGCATTATTCCCGTGTGGCAGTCCGACACGGTCCATCGGTGGAGGCGCGGCGCTTGGAGTGGCATGAGGTTCATCGCGGAATCGTCCGCCTGACCACTTAAATCATTGTGTCACAGCTATTTAACAGTGTGGTCGGAGCTGCGGGCCGTGCCGCGGCCTTCCCCCTGACCCGCGCCCTCCTCTCCGCGCGGATCACGATTCTCATGCTGCACCGCTTCACTGACTCACGCGCTCGCCTGGGGTTCCATGACGTGCACGAGTTGCGCGAGACTCTGGAGCTGCTGCGTCGACGCCGGTTCAACATCCTGTCGGTGACCGACCTGGTTCGGTCGTTCGAGGCCGGAGGGCCGCCCAAGGGACACACGGTCGTGTTCACGGTCGACGACGGTTACGCCGACTTCGCGGCGCTCGGCGCGAAGGTGTTTGCCGACTACGACTGCCCGGTTACGGTCTTCGTGGCTTCCGGCTTCATCGACGGGGAATACTGGTTCTGGTGGGACCGCGTGGAGTTCCTGTTCCGGGAGACGAGGCGGACGACCGTCGAGGTGCGACTCGGGGGGGCGAGCCCGACGTATGTCCTGCGCACGCCGGCGCAGCGGGCGCTGGCGACCCAGGATCTGGTCCAGCGGCTCAAGCTGGTGCACGAGTCGGAGAAGGAGGCGCTGCTCGCCGCCCTGCCCGCGCAATCAGAGGTAGAGTTGCCGCGGACGGCGCCTGGCGAGTATGCCCCCATGACGTGGGACGACATTCGCGCCTGCCGGACGCGCGGCGCGAGCTTCGGGCCACACACCGTACACCACCCGATCCTGTCGCAGGTGAGTGACGACCAGGTGGTGACCGAGGTGGTCGGATCCCGCGATCGATTGATCGACGAGCTCGGGCAGGCCGGTCCGGTCTTCTGCTTTCCGAACGGCGACGGGAGCTCGTTCGGCGCACGGGAATCGCGGGTCCTGGCCGAAAACGGATTCCAGGCGGCGTTGAGCGCGCTGCCAGACTATGTGCCCCTCGCGCCGCGCGACTGGCCGTCGCTGCGCTGGGCGCTCCCGCGCTTTTCCTGCCCGATCACGCCGGGACGCGTGCTGGCCCTGGTGACGGGACTGCAGCGGTACTGAGGGCGGCCCTCAGGGGCCCTGGGTGCGGCTCCTCACGCGGCTTGCCAGGTGCGCGACGCGGTTCCGCCACGGGCTCGTCACGAGCTCGTACTCTGCGCCCACGTACCGGAGCTGCGAGCCGAAGGCGAGCTTGAACTCCGTGATGCCGCGCAGACTGTCCGCGTCGGGCGCATCCGGTCCGGCGGCGCCGCCCATGTCGTACCACGCGGCCCCCGTCTCGTGGGCCCAGCGGATGAGGTCCCACTGGAGCGCGTAGTTCAGCGATACCCGCCCGAGGCCATGATCCCGCGCGCTGGCCCCATGCACGTACTCCACGTTGTGCCCATGGTGCGCCGCCATGGCGAAGGCGAGCAGAGCGTCGGGTCCACTGCGCTCGCGATGCACGAGCCCGACGAGCCGCACCCGCGAGTCGTGCCGCCGCGCGAACGCCAGGAGCAGCGGCCAGTCGACCGCGGGCGGTGCACCTCCGGTCCGACCGAATGCGGACCGCAGGAGCTCGTCCAGCCTGGGGACGAACGCCGTGTCGTCGATGCGGCATACGGCCAGCGGCCGCCGCTCGACTTCCCGGATATTCTGCCGGGTCGTTCTGGAGAACGCGGCGTGCACCGCGTCGAGGTCACGCCGGAGATCGACGAGCACGGAGTACTCGTAGGACTCCGGCTGCCCGGCACGCAGGAAGCCCGCAGCGGCGAGGCGCTCGGAGTAGAGTCGGTGCTCGCTCTCGTCAGGCGTCACGATCCGGACGCGGCACCGCAGCGCGAGGGGCCGCCGACGCGCCCACGAGGCGAGGTGCTCCAGCAGCGGCGTGGTCTCCTCGACTTCGCCACCCCAGCCGAAGCGCGGCACGCGGATGACGCAGTGCCCGGGGAGCGCGCGCACGGGCCAGATCGTGGCGCCGAGCGCCGCCCTTGGCGATCCGCCCTCATCACGGGCCACGAACAGCATGGATGACTGGGCACCCGAGACGACGCGCCACGCCGCTCTGGCGTACAGCGGGAGTGCCACGCGTCGCGCGTCGAGTTCCGCCTCGAGTGACTCGCGTGCCGGAGACCTGTGATCATGGCGCTCGATCATCGGCTCACGCAGCACCGATGGTGTAGCGCCGCCAGACCGGAACGCCGCCGGCCTTGAGTCCCCAATGCGTGGCGACTCGGGAAAACCCCGCGCGAACGATCGCGTGCTCCGACGGCCGGTTGCGCCGCTGTACCCAGATCATCGCGCGGCCGGTCCCGGGCATGTCCTCGGTGATCCGGCGCAGCAGCGCGCCATACAGGCCGCGCCCCCGCTGCGCCGGTTCGGTGAAGAACCCGAGCAGGAGGTGGTCCGATGGATCACAGCGGAGCAGTGTTGCCGTTTCCGCGATCGGCCATTCGGTCATTCCCGTGACGGTGAATCCCCATGCCACCACCGCCGCGTTCTCGACGAGGCCGTGCAGCCGCGCCTGGGCCCGTGCGGCGGCCGGCCATTCCCGGGGCCAGTCGCCGACTGCATGGCGGAGGTAGTCGGAGACTGCAAGGGTGCGCTCGCGCTCGGCTTCGGCGAGCGTCCAGGAGCGGTACGAGACGCCCGCGCCTGGAGCGCCGCCAGCGGATGGCGCCGCCCTTCCTCGCGGCCAGTGGTAGACGTGCACGCAATCGAGGTCGATCACGCGCTGCCAGATACCGCGCAGCCGCGACGCCGTCATTGCTTCGACGCCGCGGGCATCAACGGCTGCAGCTCGCTCCACAGCCGCTCCAATTGCGCCGGGCGCGAGAAGCGACCGTCAGCATTCAGTACCGGCGGCGACTCTCCCGCCTGGTGCCGGAGCAGGCAGGCACTGATGTAGCTCGCCGCTTCATCGATTGCGCCGGCGCTGGCCGATGCAGCCACGATGCCCGCGCCGGTGCCGCGGAACACGACCTCCGTGGCAGTGCCCGGATCCGCAAAGAGCAGGAGCCAGCAGCGGTACGACGCGTACTCGAAGAGCTTTGCCGGAATGCACAGCGGCGCGTCCTGCGGAAGGCTCACGAGGACGTGTGAGCGGCCCAGCAGCTCGGCGGTAGCAATGGCTCCCAGACGGCCGGCGAAGACGAAGCTGTTCTCGATGCCGCACTCGCGCGCCAGCTCGCGGAGTGGCACGCCGTCATAGGTCTCGTCACCGGCGAACTCGATCCTGACATCGCCCGCCGACAGCCCCAACCGGTCCATCGCGCGCCGGACCGCGTGGAAGAGCACCCGCGGATCCCGACCGTGGTACAGCGACCCGGCGTACGTGATGCGGAACGGGTGACGCGGCGGCGCTCCCGGCGCCGGCGTCTCATCGCTGCCGTTGAGGATCGTGACGATCCGGTCAGCGAGCGCGGGGTATCTCCGGACGAGCGCCTCGCGTGCGACCGGGTTGTTGGAGAGTACCAGCGCCGCCTGACGCAGCACCGCTCGCTCGGTCCGGCGCGCCAGGGCCAGCCCGAGACGGCAGCGCACCTCGAGTGGCATGTCCTGCCGGCTGGCCCAGGGGTCCCGGAGATCCACCACGAGCGGTGCCCGATGCTGCCTTGCGAGCGAGGACGCCGCGGCGTGAACGAAGTGCGGGGGTCCGGAGCTGACCACGGCGGAGTATCCACCGTCTCCGAGGCGCGCCGCCTCACGGATTGCGCGGGAGACCCACCGCCGGGCGCGCAACTCTTCCGCAACGCTGACAATGCTCCGCCGCACCTCCGTTGGCAGCCCGCTCGCTTCCCGGCGGCGGGCCAGCTCGGCCGCCGTCGCGCGTGCCGGACCCGCTCCGGCGGTCGACGCGACCCTGGCGCGGATGCGATTCAGGAGCGGAATCCAGGGGAGCGGGCCGAGGGGCGCGATCGCGATGCGCGTGCCGGCCGGGAGATCGGCGGGGACATCGGGCGCGAGGACGGTGTGGTCGGCGGGCGAGACGGTGACGACGTCCGCATCGAATCCGCGCGCGGCGAGAAACCGGCACAGCTGAACCAGCCGGCGTACGCCCACGCCGGCCGAGGGTGGAAAGTGGCCGGTCACGAGGAGAACCCGCGCCGTCGGGTTCGTGCCACTTGGGG
>DATIGO010000360.1:0-9738 GCA_035454665.1 Gemmatimonadaceae bacterium
CGCCGGGAGCTGGAGTCGGCGCTGGGCGCGACCGTGGATCTCGACGACGCGGGCGCCCTGCCGGCCACGTTCGAGCGGCTGGGCGTGGAGTATCTGCTGCTCACGTTAGGCGAGCGGGGGATGACGATCGTCTCGGCCGACGGCGCCGCGCAGCGCATTCCCACCACCGCGCGCGAGGTCTACGACGTGGTCGGCGCGGGCGACACGGTGACCGCCTACCTGGCCGCCGCGCTCGCGGCCGGGGCCACGGCGTACGAGGCGGCGGTGATCGCGAACTTCGCGGCGGGTGTCGAGGTCGGGAAGCTGGGCGCGGCGACGGTCACGCCGGACGAAGTGCGCGCGGCCCATGCACGTCTCCGCCGCCAGCCGGCGTCGGAGTAGCATCCCGGAGCCCCTCGAAGCTTGCCTCGTGGGCCGGCGCGCGGGCCGGCTCGGGCGATCGGTCGTGGTTCACGTCGGTCGCCTCGGGCGCCCCCGGGCCTGGGGGGCCGGACCGGTCGAGGTCCTGGCCGGACCGACGCCCGTGGGGCGGCGGCACGAGCTCGCTCCACACGCCGCCGGCCACCGGGGTATCGAGGACGGACACCTGGTCCAGCACCGTCGCGCCCGCGACGACCTCATCCACCGGGGCGGCGGCGAGGCGCAGGATGATCTCGACCGTATCGCGGGCGGTCGTGGCGGCGGGTTCCGACGGCGCGGGGAGCACCGTGCAGATGTGTACGCCCGAGGCGCCCGTCTCCCGCAGCTCCTGGCGGAGCGCCGCGCTCAGGCCGATGATGCCGTGCTCCGCCGCCGTGCCCGACGCGTAGAAGGCGGCGGCCTGTCGTCCCAGGACGGGGACGATGTTGATGACCGTCCCGCTTTCCTGCCGCAGGAACTGTTGGAGCGCGTAGTAGCTGCCGTACAGCGTGGCGATGAGGGCCGAGTCGATCACCTGGACGTGGTCGGCAAGCGGCACGTCGGCGAACGCACCTAACGCGCCCACGCCGGCGCTGTTGACCCAGACGTCGATGCGCCCGAACGCGTCCACGGCGCGCCGGGCCAGGCGCTGGACGTCGGCGCGCCGGCTGATGCTGGTGGGCACCAGAATCACGCGCCCGTCGCTCGCGTCGCAGTCGCGGGCGAGCGCCGGGGGCAGGTCGTCCCGGCGCGCCGCCAGCACGAGAGAAGCGCCGGCGTCGCAGAAGGCCTGCGCCGCCTCGGTGCCGAAGCCGACGGTGGCGCCCGTGATCACGACCACCTTGCCCTGCAGGGACGGAACCGACACGAGACCTCCTGGGCGGCTGCCCGCCCGGCGTCCCGCCGTCGCGGTTTGCTGTCCGCGGGACGCCGGCGGGAGATTCGGGGCAGGCAGGCGGGGAGCCTCGTGACTGCAATCGGCATACGCGCGATCACGCCCGAGACCGCCGCCGTCGCGCCGCGTGTGGCCGCCGGTCGAGCGTGCCCGGCGCGCCGCGCTGTCGCGCGCCTGATCGCCCGCGCACAACGATCGGATGCGACTATCGTTAGGCCCTCGCGCTGGGGCCAGTCGTTCGATGGGGCCGGTCGTTCGATGGGGCCGGTCGTTCGGCCGCCCCGCGCGCGGCGCGCCGCGGCAGCACCCACGCCGCGAGCCGCGGCGCGCGCGATTGTGGCGCCCGAGCCATACTCCTGTTGCGGCGGCGCGTTGACGGCGCGCCCGAGCATGGTGACCTTTCGGGCGCCGGGCCCTTAGCTCAGTCGGTCAGAGCAGCGGACTCATAATCCGACGGTCGCAGGTTCGAGCCCTGCAGGGCCCATCGACTGCTCCACGCATCGCGGGCGGTCCGCGAGGTGCCGGGCCGGACTACTACCTGCGGACCCGGCGCCCCGTTAAGCTTCCTGCCCCGCGCGGCCGCGGGAGTACTTCGGCGGCCGCGCAGACGGTCGCGTAGCTCAGCTGGTTAGAGCGCTGGTCTCACATACCAGAGGTCCGGGGTTCGAGTCCCTGCGCGACCACTCGTCTGGGTTCCCTCCCCCGGTTCGAACCGGCCCGTCGGATCGGGGCCGCGCCTTCAGGAACCCTTCGGCGACGACACCATCGGGGTGACCCGCCGCGCGTTGCCGCGGTGCGGCCGTCCGGACGCATCGGTCACGGTCAGCGAGAGCTCCCTTCCTGGGATGCCCCCCAAGCAGCAACCAGCAACCAGCAACCAGCAACCAGCAACCCGCAACCGCCTCCGCGCCCGCCTACCCGATCGCCTGCCGCTCCGCGACCTCCCGCCGCGCCAGCTCCAGGTCCGCCTCGGTCATCATACGCACGAGCTCGAGGAAGCTCGTCTTTGGCGCCCAGCCGAGTCGCTGCCGTGCCTTGCTCGGGTCCCCCTCCAGGACGTCCACCTCGGCCGGCCGATAGTAGCGCGGATCCACCGCGACGAAGGGACGCCAGTCGAGCTCCAGGACGTCGCCCACGGCGTCGAGAAACTCGCGCACGGAATGGGTCTCGCCGGTGGCAATGACGTAGTCGTCAGGCGCGTCCTGCTGCAACATGAGCCACATGGCCTCGGCGTAGTCGCCGGCGAAGCCCCAGTCGCGCCGCGCGTCGAGATTGCCCAGGTAGAGCTTCGGCTGAACGCCGAGTCTGATGCGCGTGAGGCCACGGGTGATCTTGCGCGTCACGAAGTTCTCGCCGCGTCGCGGGCTCTCGTGATTGAACAGGATCCCGCACGAGGCGTGGAGCCCGTAGCTCTCGCGGTAGTTCACGGTGATGTGGTGCGCGAACACCTTCGCGCACGCGTACGGCGAGCGGGGATGGAACGGAGTCCGCTCCGTCTGCGGCGTCTCGGCCACCTTCCCGTACATCTCGCTCGAGGAGGCCTGGTAGAAGCGCGGACGCAGGCCCAGGCTGCGCACGGCCTCGAGGAGCCGCAGCGTCCCCATGGCCGTGACCTCGGCCGTGTACTCGGGCACGTCGAAGCTGATGCGCACGTGACTCTGCGCGCCGAGGTTGTAGATCTCGTCAGGCACCACCGCCGCGAGCACCCGCTGCAGCGACGACGCATCGTTCAGGTCCGCGTAGTGCAGCTGCAGGTTCCCGCCGGGAAGGTGCTCGTCCAGGTAGATGTGCTCGATCCGCTCGGTGGAAAAGGAGCTCGAGCGGCGGACGACTCCGTGGACCTCGTACCCCTTCCCGAGGAGCAGCTCCGCGAGATACGAGCCGTCCTGTCCGGTGATCCCCGTGATCAGCGCCTTACGCGTGGGCATTCGTTGTTCCCCTGGTGGACCGAGCCTGAAGGACCGCGAGACCTGGAGAGGCGCAGCGAACACCACGCGGAGAAGAACAATCCGTCCGGTCTCCGCGGCGCGTCCTCCACGCCTCCGCGTTTCCGCGTGTCATGCTGTTGCTGGTGATGGGAGCCCCACCCGATCTCCCGGGTCACCCCGCCCGCACCACCGCACCGGCCCGACTGAGCCGGCCGAGGGTGGTCGAGTCGAGCCGCGCGCGGAGGATCATCTCTTCCCCTTCGCTGCGTTGATCGAGCACCTCGCCGCTCCGGTGAATTTCGGCCAGGAGGCGTCCGTTCGCGACGGGGATCCGCAGCTCGGCCACCGGACGCTGCCGGCTGACCGTCCGCCGGAGCGCGTCGCGCAGCGGCTCCAGTCCTTCCGGCCGCATCGTCGAGACGAAGACGCTGTTGGGTCGCAGCACCGCCATGCGCCGCCGGATCGCGGTCACGTCGGGCTCGGCCAGCAGGTCGACCTTGTTGAAGACGTGCAGGACCGGGCGGTCGCCGACGCCGAGCTCACCCAGCACCTCCTCGACCACCGCGACCTGCTCCTCCCAGTTCGGGTGGGAGGCGTCGATCACGTGCATCAGGAGGTCGGCCTCCCCCACCTCCTCCAGCGTCGCGCGGAACGACGCCACCAGGTGGTGCGGCAGCTTCCGGATGAAGCCGACGGTATCGGTGAGCACGAGGCGCAGGCGGTCGCCCAGCTCGACCTCGCGCGTGAGGGTATCGAGCGTGGCAAAGAGCCGGTCCTCGACGAAAACGTCCGAGGCGCCGCTCAGTCCCCGCAGGATCGACGACTTGCCGGCGTTCGTGTACCCGACCAGCGCCACGCGGAACTCGCCGCGGCGCGACTGGCGCTGGATCTCGCGCGCCCGCTGCACCTCGCGCAGGCGCTCCTTGAGCACGCGGATCCGCTGGCCGATGAGCCGGCGGTCGGTCTCGAGCTGCGTTTCGCCAGGCCCCCGGAGCCCGATGCCACCCCGCATCTTCTCGAGGTGCGACCACATCCGCGTCAGGCGCGGAAGCATGTACTCGAGCTGGGCGAGCTCGACCTGCATGCGCGCCTCGCGGCTCCGCGCGCGCGTGGCGAAGATGTCGAGGATGAGCTCGGCCCGATCCACGACCCGGCAGCCGGTCGCATCCTCGATGTTCTTCCCCTGGGTGGGCGAGAGCTCGTCATCGAAGATCACGAGCGAGACGTTCTCGCGGCCGATGCGCTCACGCAATTCCTCGGTCTTCCCCTTGCCCAGGTAGGTCGCGGGATTCGGCCGGTCGAGCTGCTGCGTGAGGGTCCCCACGACCTGCGCTCCGGCTGTATCCGCGAGGCGATCGAGCTCCAGCAGATGCTCGTCCAGATGGTGGCGTGCGGTCGTCCGTTTGAGCGGAGCCCCGACCAGGAGGGCGCGCTCGACCGGGGATGAGAGATCGATGAGGGGGCGCGAGATGGGAGAGGAGGCTGAGGGTTGGTCAGGCTGGTTGCTGGTTGCTGATGGCTGGAGCTGGTGGCCGAATGCCGGGAACGGCGTTGTCATCCCCCGGAGCGCAGGCGGTGACGGGACAGGCGGAGCAGGTCCCTCCCCGGCTCACCTTGCTCCGGCTGGCGGCGCGTGACTCCTCACGCGTACCGCCCCTCGCCGTCAGCGATTGATCACCCCGCTCGTGGTCAGCCGTCCGCGCCCCTCGTACGGACGCGTGAACTGGCCTAACGGCGTGGCGACCGTGATGTCGCCGGTGACGCGGTAGTTCACCGTTCCGGTCTGCAGCAGCTGGCGTCCGGCGGCACCGACACCGGCGTAAGTGAACGACAACGGCAGCGTCACGCGCGTGGTATCGCCCTTCTCCACGGTGAACCGCGAGTCGAGCGCGCCCGTGCCGAACGGCACGCTGTCGATCAGAACCGAATACGTCAGACGCGTCCCGTCCAGCCGGAAGCTGTTCGGGTTGTAGATATCCACGTTGATGTCGATCGATCCGCCCGTGATGCCGACGCCCCTGAGCTGCGCGTCGCGCAGCGTCAACACGGGCTCCCGGAACGTCGCCCGGCCGAAGGCCGAGCAGGCCACCGTGAGACCCGTGGCCATGGCGAGTGTGGCGCCAGCCAGTCTACGCATCATCCCTCCGTGCGCTCATGAGGTCCATCCGTTCCCTCACTCTCACCGCGCAGCCTGTCGCGCAGGCCGCGCCACCATTCCATGCGTTTCGCGATGTCGCGCTCGAAGCCGAACGTCCCCGGCTCGTAGAATACGCGATTCCGCAGGGCGTCGGGGAGGTACTCCTGCGGGGTGTATGCCTCGGGCGTGTCATGCGCGTACTCGTACCCCTTGCCATATCCCAGTTCCTTCATGAGACGCGTCGGCGCATTCCGGATGTGGTGCGGCACGCCCTCCGCGGGATACTCGCGGGCCGCCTCCAGCGCGAGGCCCCAGGCCGCATAGACGCGGTTCGACTTGGGGGCGGTGGCCAGGTAGACAGCGGCTTCCGCCAGCGCCAGCTCGCCTTCGGGCGTGCCGAGCAGGTGATACGCGTCACGCGCGGCAAGCGCGATGCGCAATGCCTGCGGATCCGCGAGTCCCACGTCCTCGGAGGCGAACCGGATCGTTCGCCGCGCGATGTAGAGCGGGTCCTCGCCGCCATCGATCATGCGCGCAAGCCAGTACAGCGCCCCCTGGGGATCGCTCCCGCGCAGCGCCTTGTGGTACGCCGAAATGAGGTTGTAGTGCTCCTCGCCGGATTTGTCGTAACGCGCGACACGGCGCTGCATCGTGTCGCGCAGGAGCTCGATCGGGAGCGTGCCGCCCTTTCCCGCATGCTCCGCCGCGGCCTCCAGGACGTTCAAGGCTCGACGCCCGTCGCCGTCGCTTTCCACGGCGAGCCAGCGCAGTGCGTCGTCGTCGGCCCGCAGCTGCCAGGCCCCCAGGCCCCGCTCCGGATCCTCGAGCGCGCGGCGCAGAAGGACCAGCACCCCGTCCGCGCTCAGCGGCTCCAGCACGAACACGCGTGTCCTCGAGAGCAGGGCCCCATTCAGTTCGAACGAGGGATTCTCGGTCGTGGCCCCGATCAGCGTGATCGTGCCGGCCTCGACGGCCTGGAGAAAGGCGTCCTGTTGCGCCCGGTTGAAGCGATGGATCTCATCGACGAACAGGATGGTCCCGCGGCCCAGCGCGAGGCGCCGCTCCGCATCGGAGATGATCTCCCGCACGCGCGCGACGCCTTCCGTCACGGCGGAGAACGGGACGAACTCGCGGTCGGTGTAGCGGGCCACGAGGAAGCCGAGCGTCGTCTTCCCGCTTCCGGGCGGGCCCCAGAAGATCATCGAGCCCACGCTCCCGCGTTCGATCGCGTCGCGCAGCGGTGTCCCCGGCCCCACGAGATGCTGCTGTCCCACGAACTCCTCGAGCGAGCGCGGCCGCAGACGCGCCGCGAGGGGCGTGGCCCGCGCCCCCGCGGCAAAGAGCGATGGCTCCGCGCCTCCACGCCGCGCCGCAGCGGCCATCTCAGTGCACCAGCATATGGGCGGTTCCGTACACGACGCACCCTCCGAAGAAGTAGAGCGCGAGCCGCCAGCCACGCTTGGCCTGGAACTCGGGGACGAGGTTGGACGCCGCCACGTACAGCGTAACCCCGGCGGCCAGCGCAAGACCATACTCGGCGAGTGGCGCCAGGACGCGCGTGAGGGCCACCCCCGCCAGCGTGGCGAGCCCCAGCGCCCCCGCCGCCGAGATGGCCACGCGCCGCGTGGACCCCGCGGCGAGGAAGAGGCTGGCGATTGCGAGCCCCTCCGGCAGCTTGTGCAGCACGATCGCCACGAAAACGAGTTGGCCGACGGCACGGCTCACCGCGAATCCGCTGGCGATCGCGACGCCGTCGACGAAGGTGTGAACCATGAGGCCAGCCAGGGCGGTCATGCTGATCACCGGCGTGACGTGGTGCGTCTCCTCGCCGAAGTGGAAGTGCTGGGTGAGCGTGTGCTGCGTGAGGTGCACGATCAGGTACCCCGCCAGGATGACGGCTCCGGTCTCGGCGCCGCCGCGTGCGAGCGCGTGCGGCACGAGCTGTGTGAGCGCCACGGAGATCATGAAGCCCGCGGAGAACGCGATCAGGGCGTCGAGGAGCCGCAGGCTGCGGCGCTCGCGCGCGGTGACCGCGAGCGCCCCGACCACGTTCGCGCCGGCCGCGAGCAGGGCGTAGAGCAGCGGGGTCACGTCAGGGGGTTCCCGGGTCGAGCCGCCTGACGAGCTCCCGCAGCAGATCATCGAGAACGGGCGCGGGCGGAAACCCGGCGTGGTCCGGGCGCCAGCTCCGGTGCGGAATGGCCGCGTAGCGCGTGAGGCCGAGGCCGCGCAGGAGATGGTACCAGCGCGGCGTCCTGGCATGGATACCGAGGTCGAGCCAGGGCCGCAGCGTGAGCTGGTCCTCGTCGTCGTAGAGCGCGATCTCGACGCCCGCGTAGCGCGCGAGGGGCCCCCGGATCGACGCGATGCCCGCCCGGACGCGATCGCGATCGAGGGCATCACCCCGCCAGTGCACCGCGTCGCCCTTGCGCTTCCCGCGAGTGTCGTCGATTCGCACGCCGATCGCGGGCCCGAGCTCCGCCGCGAGGTCGTGGAAGAGCGAGAGGGCGCGCTCACCCGGGGCGACCACACGCGCCCGCCAGAGCGGGGCCGCGCCGCCGAACTCGAATCCCTCGTCAGGCAGGACGAAGCGCTGCCACACCTCGGCGGGATGATACGGCGTGCGGACGAACATCTACGGCTGCTCCGCGCGGCCGGGGGTGCCGCCGCGGCGCTCGGCCTCGAGACGCTCGACCAGGGCCAGCAGCGTGGCGCGGTCGTTGCGCGCGGGATCCTCCAGGACCGCATCGCGCAGGGCGCGCAGCAGCTCGCCGAGGCGCGGGCCCGCCGGGACCCCCGCCGCCACCAGATCCTCGCCATCGACTGCCAGATCGGCCAGCTCGATCGGTTGTCCGTAGGCGACGCGAATGCCGCGACGGTACACGCGGCACACGTCGCCGGGCCGTGGCACGGGCCGGGCGAAGGCGCGCTCAGCGTGCCAGCGCGCGGCCACCACACGATAGAAATCGCGGAACGCGGTCCGGCGCGTGCGCGCCACCCAGCGGCGCAGGTCGGCGTCCCGCAGGCCGCCGTGCGTGGCCAGCGCGGTCCCCATCGGCTCCCGGAGATCCCGCCAGCAGGCGACCGCGTGCGCGATCCAGTCGATGTCACGGGTGGAGAAGCGGAGGGCGTGCAGCGCCCGACGCGCCTCAGCCGGCTCGAGGTCCAGGAAGAGCGTGGTCAGGCGGTTGCGACGGCGCGCCGACGCGAGCGCGGCGCGCAGCGTGGCGTCGGGCCGGGCGATGGCGTCGGCGGCGCGAAAGGTCACGTCGGGCAGGCCGCCCAGGTCGGGCACGAGCGTCGCGAGGGCCCCGGAACGCCGCCACAGTGTCAGGGCGCGGCTCGGCTCGTCAACCTGGTCCATCGTCTTCTCCAGCTCCTGACGCACGCGCTCGCGCGAGAGCCGCGTGAGATACGGCGCCGAGGCGACGATCGCGTTCCACGTGGCCGGTTCGATCTCGAAGTGGAATCGTGCGGCGAAGCGGAGCGCGCGGAGGGCCCGCAGCCGGTCCTCGCGCATGCGCTCCGCGGGCACGCCGACCGCGCGGATCACCCGCGCCCGCAGGTCGTCCCGCCCGCCGAACGGATCGTGGACCGCACCCGTGCGCGGCGAGAAGGCGATCGCGTTGATCGTGAAGTCGCGGCGGGCGAGGTCGTCGTCGAGGGAAGCGCCGAACTCCACGACCGCGTGGCGGCCGTCCGTGCGGACGTCGCGCCGGAAGGTCGTGACCTCGTGCATGATCCCCTCCCGATCCAGCACGCCGACGGTGCCGAACTCGATGCCGATCGGCTTGGTGCGGCGGAAGAGTGCCTGGACCTCGTCCGGCGTGGCGGCCGTGGCCAGGTCCCAGTCGAGGTGGGTGCGGCCGAGAAGGGCGTCGCGCACCGCGCCGCCCACGCACCACGTCTCATGACCCGCCCGCTCGAGCGTGGCGGCGATGTGCAGCACCGCCTTGGGGGGGCGCAGTGCCGCGGGGTTCGCCGGCACGAGATCGGGGGTTCCCGTCACGCCCGTCACTCGTCAGGCGCCGGGACGCCCGGTGCCCGGCGCGTCACCCGCACAGGACGCTCCCGCCGTTCACGTTCAGGATCTCGCCGGTGACATGCCGCGCCTCCGGTGAGCAGAGAAAGACGATCGGCGCCGCGATGTCCTCCGGCGTCGCGATCCGTCCCACAGGGATCGCCCGCGCGATCCGCTCACGCCCGCCGGCCGCGAACGGCTCCTCGCACATCTCGGTCTCCACCCAGCCGGGCGCCACGCTGTTCACGGTGATCTGGCGCCGGCCCAGCTCGCGCGCCAACCCTCGCGTCAGCCCGTCCAGGCCGGCCTTCGAGGCGCTGTAGGCCGCAAGGCCCGTATAGCCGCGAGTCCCGATGAT
>DATIGO010000361.1:0-10133 GCA_035454665.1 Gemmatimonadaceae bacterium
GCAGTCGTTCGGGCGACACGTCCTGCACGAGGTGCCGGGCGTACAGCCCGTGGCGTGCCCTGCTCAGGAGCGTCTCGTTCAGGTCCGTGGCAAAGAGCTGGAGCCTGCGCACGTGGGGGGCGTTATCCGCGGCCTCCATGAACGCCATGGCGATCGAATACGCTTCCTCCCCCGTCGAGCAACCGAGCACCCAGGCCCGGTAGGGTTGATCGACGCGCCGCTGCAGCGCTTTCGAGAAGACCGTGCCCTTGAGGACGTCGAACGCTTCGGCGTTTCGGAAGAAGCCCGTGACGTTGATGAGCGCGTCGCGATAGAGCGCGTCGATCTCGTCGCGGTTGCTCCGGAGAAATGTGGCGTATGCCCCGGGATCCTCGTGTTTCGTCAACACCATGCGCCGGGCGATGCGTCGCTGCAGCGTGGCGGGCTTGTAGACGGAGAAATCGACGCCCGTCCGGTCGCGAAGCAGCAGCAGGATCTTCTTGAACGCCGCCTCCGCGGTGGTCGACGCCTGTCGGGGCCGACGTTTCCCGCGCGGGAGCTTCGCCCCATCCGTGGCGGAGTGCGCGGGCGGTGCCGCCGCACCAAGTGGGAGCCGCGTCGCGGATGCGCCATTGCCCGCGGCGGGTGGACGGCGCTCGCGCCGTTGTCTCGCGAGGTAGGGATGCCGCGCGATGCGCTCCAGTTCCTTTGCGATTCCCTGTGGCGCAAGCACGAGGTCCACGCACCCTGCTGCGATGGCACTCCGCGGCATCGAGTCGTGGCGGGCCGTGTCGTCCTGCGCGAACGTGATCCCCCCCTCGGCCTTGATGGCCTCCAGCCCAAGCGTGCCATCCGAGGCGGTGCCGGAGAGAATCACGCCGATCGCGCGCTCGCCCTGATCCTGCGCCAGCGATTCCAGGAACAGGTCGATGGAGCGATTTCCCCTGTCGGTCCGCTCGCGCGGCCGAAGAGCCAGGATCCCGCGGCTGATGCTGAGATCCGTGTTCGGCGGAATCACATAGACGTGATCGGCCTTGACGCGAGTGTTGCTGGCGATCTCGCGCACCGGCATCGACGTGGCGCGCGCGAGGAGCTGCGTGAGGGCGCTTTCGTGCTGTGGATCCAGATGCTGCACCAGCACGAACGCCATGCCCGTGTCGGGCGGGAGGTGGTTCAGCAGCGCGGTGAAGGCCTCGAGCCCGCCGGCGGAGGCGCCGATGCCAACGATGGGAAATCCAGGCGAATCGGTACTCTTCGCGTTGCTGGAGGCCGGTGCGCGCACCGTGCGAGAGGCGGACTCGGGTGGGCTCGGCCGACGCTTCCGACTGCCCGGCGCGGCCTTCGCCTGGGCGGGGACGGGACCCCGTTCGGTTTTCCGCTGTGGTGGCTTCGCGGAGGTACGCGCGCGCCGGGGGCTCACCGCGTCACGATGCGCGATACCGGTCTTTCCACGCACTGAAGGGGACACCGCGACGGCGGCACGCGATCCGGGCGGGTTGCAGGCGGCATGCCTCGGCGGTACATGCGGTAAGCGTGCGGCTCGCGCCTAACGATCCCCCCCCCCACCGTTCGCGATTGATGGCGTTTGATGCTTCCCCACGCCGACCCCCATGCAGCGCAATCGGCTGCGGCTTCGGAGTGGACCGGACTCGTGATGCGGAACACTAATTATCACCAGTTGCTCACCGATTAGCCAGTCAGGCGATCCCTGCTCTCGTCGTGTATCGCCGCGGCGTATTGCTCTGCCGGGAGACGTGCGCTTGTCGCGATCGCGACGCGCGAGGCAGCAGCCTCAGCCTATCGTGAAGGCTCCGTCGCCTGCCCTGGAATCCTGATCCGCACACCATGCCGCCGTCGCGGCGACCGTGCGACGGTACGGACGCAGCCCCCACCCGAAGAGCGCGATCGACACCGCACGTCCGGCGAGCGTCACCACCAGCAGTGACAAGCCGACGAGCGCCTGATCCCGAAAGGCGTTGTCGGTGAGCATCGCGACGGCGGTTGGGCCAACGGCGAGACCGATCACGTTGATCAGAAAGAGAAAGAGCGCCGAAGCCTGTCCGCGCATCGGTCCGGGCGTCATCTCCTGCACGGCTGCCGCCCCCGCTCCCCAGGGAAAGGCGGCCGCCACGTTCGTGATCACCAGGCCCACCAGGACCATGCGCTCGCTCGCGGAGAGGTACAGCGGGAACGCGGCGACGATCGATACCAAAGCGGCGATCATGGCCACGCGGAGGTTGGCATCCACGCGGCCGCGCCGCTTCCACCAGTCGGCCGCGCGCCCGCCCGCCAGCACGCCCAGGGTGCCGAAGACAATCGTCGCGCCGCCCATGTACAAGCCGATCTTCCCGCTGCTCCACCCGTGCACGCGCTCGAAATATGCGGGGAACCAGAAGGCGGTCCCGTAGTTCACCAGGGAGAAGGCCGCGAAGCCGAGGCCGTGCGCCGCGTACGCGCGCGCGTGCTCGCGGAACCAGGCCAGGACCTTCGGAATCGGGTAGGCCCGGCCGCCCGCGCCGAGGCTCTGTGTCCTGGCAGGCTCGCGTATGGTGAGCATCAGCGCAGCGATCGCCAGACCGGGGATGCCCACGACGATGAAGACGCGCTGCCACGACCTCACTTCGCCGACGATCGGAAGGTGCCATGGGGCGAGGCCGCTGACGGCCTCGATCACGGTGCCGCCGATCAGATAGGCGAGCCCCGCCCCGATGAAGATCCCGGTGCCGAAGACGCTCATGGCCGAGGAGAGGCGTCGCGGCGGGAAATAGTCGGCGATGAGCGAGTACGCCGGCGGACTGAGCGCGGCCTCGCCCACTCCGACGCCGACGCGCGCGAAGAAGAGCTGCGTCCAGCTCCGCGCCACGCCGCACAATGCGCACATCAGGCTCCAGGTCGCGATCCCCCAGCCGATGATGGCGCGCCGACTCCGCACGTCGGCCATGCGGCCGACGGGAAAACCCATGAGGGAGTACGTCAGCGCGAACGCGGGACCCAGCAGCAATCCCATCTGCGTGTCGGTGATGTTCAGATCGCGCTGGATGGGAACGACCAGCAGCGCCATGATCTGCCGGTCGACGAACGACGAGACGTTCGCCAGCATCAGGATGCCGACGACGTACCAGGCGTAGAGCGTGGAGGCGCCGTCGGCGGGCGCCTCGGACCGCGCGTCAGGTGCGCGCACCAGCGCGCCACGCCGCGGCGAGCGAGAGGAACGCCGCCACGAGCTCGCGGCCGTGGGGCGTCATGACGGATTCGGGGTGGAACTGCACTCCCCACACGGGATGCGTGCGATGCCGAACGGCATGGATCTCATCTGGATCGTCCTCGGCCACCGCGATGACCTCGAGCTCGCGCGGGAGTGAGGCGCGCTCGGCGACGAGCGAGTGATACCGCATCACCTCGAGCGGCGACGGCAGCCCGGCGAAGAGATCCACACCCGTATGGTCGATGTGCGAAGTCTTCCCGTGCATGACCCGCCTGGCACGCACGACCCTGCCCCCGTAGGCCTCGGCGATGGCCTGGTGGCCGAGGCAGACACCGAAGATCGGAATTTCCCCGCCCCAGCGCTGGATGAGCGGAACCGAGATGCCGGCCTGCGCGGGCGTGCACGGGCCGGGCGAGATCACGATCGCGTCGGGCGCGAGCGGGCCGATCGCGTCGACCGAGATCGCGTCGTTGCGCCGCACCTCCGGCTCGGCCCCGAGCTCGCCCAGGTACTGGACGAGGTTGTAGGTGAAGGAGTCGTAGTTGTCGAGGACCAGAATCACGGACGCCCTGGCTGATCGCTGAAAGCTCGTAGCTGACGCTGGTGGCTGGCCGCTGTCCGGCTGTCGGTGTTCTCCGTGGATCTTCAGGAAGCAGATGAACGGAGCAGAACGACGGGCGGACCGCTGTCCGCGATCAGCCAGCAGCTATGATCTCGGGTGGTACTGCCGGTGCACGCTACGAAGATACTCGCGATCCACGTGCGTGTAGATCTGCGTGGTGGAGATGTCCGCGTGGCCGAGCATCTCCTGCACCGCGCGCAGATCCGCGCCCCCTTCCAGCAGGTGTGTGGCGAAGGAGTGCCGGAGGGTGTGCGGAGAGACGGCCTTCGTGATCCCGGCGCGGCCGACGTACTTCCGCAGGATCTTCCAGGCGCCCATACGGGTGAGCGGCTGTCCCCTCGCATTCAGGAAGAGGGCGCCCTTGCTGTTCCCCGTGTCGAGCCTGGGCCGGAGCTCCCGCAGGTAAAGCAGCACCGCCTGCAGCGCCGCCCGACCGAATGGAACGAGCCGTTCCTTCCCGCCCTTCCCGAAGACCCTGACGAGGCTCTCGGCGGCGACGACGTCTTTCACGCCGAGGGACGTCCACTCGGAGACCCGGAGCCCGGCGCCGTAGGCGAGCTCCAGCATCGCGCGGTCCCGGTAATACAGGGGATCGTCCTGTACCGGCGCTGCGAGCAGCCGGGTGATCTCGCTGACCGTGAGCACTTCCGGCAGCGTGCGCCAGCGCTTCGGCAGCTCGAGGCGTTCGCTGGGATCGGCCGTGATCGCGCTCTCACCGGCGAGGAAGGCGAAGTACGTCCGCAGGGACGACACGTTGCGCCGTATCGACGACGCCGAGAGCCCGATGTCCTTGAGGTGATAGACGAAGTCCCGGAGGAGCGGGGCGTCGTGATCGGCGGGGCGTCTCTTCCCCCGGGAGAGGGCGAACGCGGCCAGGCGTTCGACATCGCGCGCATAGGCCTCGCGCGTGCGCTCGGCGCTTCCCTGCTCGAGCGCGAGGAAGTCGTCGAACCGCTCCAGCAGATACGCGCGTGCCACCTCGTCGGGCAGCACTCCGGCGGTCGTCACGCGCGCTTCCGGCGGTGGCGCCACCAGAGCGCGGCCACCAGTGTGATGATGCCAACCGCCAGGAGCCCCGAGGTCTGCCCCAGGCGGCCGATCAAACGCACCAGCTCCTCCCAGTTGTTGCCGGCGCGGAAGGCGATGATCGTCACGAGCCCGTACCAGAAGGCGGAGGCCCCCAGGATCGCGGCCGTCGTGCCGACGACGGGGGCACGCAGAGCGCCGGCGAAAGGGGCCACGATGGCCCGCACGCCGGGGATGAACCGGCCCAGGAAGAGCGAGGCCAGGCCGTAGCGCGCGTACCAGCGACTCAACGCGACATCGGCGGTTTCCTTGTGTTTCAGGTGGAACTTGCGCTCGGTCCAGTCGGCGCCGAAGCGACGGCCGATCGCATACATCACCATGGCGCCGGCCACGTTCCCGCCCAGGACGACCAGATACGACGGCCACGGTGACGCGTCCGCCCGGGCGGCGAGGAAGGCGCCGAGCGCGATGAGCATGTCGGCCGGAATGGGGGGAAAGACGTTCTCGGCTGCCGCCAGCAGTCCCATGGCGAGCAGCAGCGTGGCCGGCGGGAGCGCCGTGAGCCAGCTCAGCAGCGACTGCAGCTCCAACAGGTCCACTAGTCGGACGCGGCCGTGGCCAGCGAGGCGACGGCGATCACGGCGAGTCCCTCGCCGCGGCCGATCCATCCCATACGCTCGTTGCTCTTCCCCTTCACCATGACGTCGGCCATGGTGACGCCTAACGCCTCGGCGAGGCTGCCGCGCATCGCGTTCCGGTGCGGCGCCAGACGCGGCGTCTCGGCGACCACGGTCACGTCCACGTTGACCACACGCCACCCGGCCTGCTGCGCACGCTTCACCGCGGCGCGCAGCATCTCGAGGGAGTTGGCACCGCGGTTCGCCGGATCATCGTCGGGGAACATCTCACCGATGTCCCCCAATCCGGCGGCACCGAGCACCGCGTCGGTGATCGCGTGCGCCACCGCGTCGCCGTCGGAGTGACCGGCCAGGGAAAAATCGACGTCGATCCGGATGCCGCCGAGAATCAACGGACCACCGGGTGAAAAGCGATGCGAGTCGTAGCCGATTCCCGTGCGGGTGACGGGTGACGGGTGAGGGCTGACGGGTGGCACCAGGGACTCCGTGCCGCCGCTCGTCTACGGAAGAGCTCTTACCACAGCGGACACCAAGGACACAGCGGAGAACCGGTACCGGCTCTCCGCTGTGTCCTCCGTGTCCGCTGTGGTAAGAGCTCTCTCAGAAGATCCCCCGTGCCACATCGGCGTCACGCGGCTGCCGTCGCGGCTTCCGTGATGATCGAGTAGTCCTGGCGGCGCCGGGCGGGAGTGAAGCCGGCATCGATGATGAGGCGCTCGAGCTCGGCCGTGGTCGTGCGGTGCGTCGTGCCGGCCGCGGAGACGACGTTCTCCTCGATCATCAGTGAGCCGAAGTCGTTGCACCCGAAGCGGAGCGCAAGCTGCCCTACCTTCATTCCCATCGTCACCCAGCTCGACTGCAGGTTGGGGACGTTGTCGAGCACGATCCGCGCGAGCGCCACCGTGCGCAGGTAGTCCGTGGCGCCGAGCTTCGGCATGTGCGACATCGTGGGCGTGTTCTCGGGCTGCAGCGGCCAGCAGATGAAGGCCGTGAAGCCCCCGGTGCGCGCCTGCACCTCGCGCACGCGCTGCAGGTGCTCGATGCGCTCGGCCAGGGTCTCGCCCAGGCCGTACATCATCGTGACCGAGGTCTTCATCCCCTCGTTATGCGCCAGCTCCATGATCTCGAGCCAGCGGTCCGCGCCGGCCTTCTTGGGGGCAACGATGTCGCGGACGCGTTGCACCAGGATCTCCCCGCCGCCACCGGGGATGGAGTCGAGACCCGCCTGCTGGAGCTCGCGGATCACCTCGCGCGCGTCCATCCGGAACACCGTCGCGAAGAAGTCCACTTCGCTCGGCGAGAAGCCATGGATGTGGATGGGGTGGTACTGCTTGATATAGCGGAGGAGATCGAGATACCACTCGAACGGGATGTACGGGTTGTGCCCGCCCTGGATCAGGATCTGCACCCCGCCCAGGGCCTTCGTCTCCTCGATCTTCTCGCCGATCTGCTCGAAGGAGAGCGTGTACCCTTCCCCGTGCCTGGGGCGCCGGTAAAAGGCACAGAAGCCGCAGTCCGCCACGCAGACGTTCGTGTAGTTGATGTTCCGGTCCACGATATACGTGACGACGTTGTGCGGGTGCCTGTCGGCACGGGCCCGGTCGGCCTCGAGACCGAGTTCGAGCAGCGGCGCGTTCGCGTAGAAATCGAGCAGGTCGTTCATCGTGGGTGGTGACTCGTGGCTCGGCGGTCCGGGAAAGAGCGCAGGTTGTGGCGCTCCTCATTCTCGCCGGGGGCCGGGGCGTGGCGCCAGTCCTCGACTGCCACCGCGAGGCGCGGCCCGGCGGTCCGCGCGATCCGGGCCCGAACGCGGGCGGCGGGCCGCCGGCCCCCGCCCGATCCGGCGACCCGGATGCCGCCGGCCTCCCGGCGCGCGCGAACTACCTCGTCCAGATCAGTATTGCTCCGCCTCGCCCCACCAGCGACTGGTACTCCGGCGGCACCTTCCCCGACCGGGAGTACACCTCGATGCCGGCGACGTGGGTGCTCAGCGCGAGCTCGTCGATTCCGACGGCATAGGACTCGCAGGATTCCTGCCGCATCGGATTCAGGCGCCGCCCGTCGAGATACACGGCCATCGCGCATCCCGAGGAGTTCACCGGCGCCCGGCACCGCGGATCGTGCTCCATGAGGCATTCGCCCCCCACGCGAACGATCCGGACGCCCTGCAGCCCCTCGAACATCTGGGTGATCCGATGGGGCTTGCGGCGATCGATGTCATCGACGGTGATGAAGACTCCGGAGTTGATGCCGCGCTCCTGGTCGTGGAGCCGGCGGTAGAATCCTCTCGTCGCGAGCGTCCGGATGGTCTGGTTGGCCTGAACGCGCACGCTCTCGAGCATCTGCTCCACCGGCTCCATCGTCACCACGACGGTCGTATCGCCCCCCGCCGGCACGACGAGCTGCGCCGCCTTGAAGCCGATGCGCCGGACATCGAGCCGTATTACATCCCGGGCCCGGGCTTCGAGCCGGAAGTAGCCGGTGTCGTTGGCGACGACCCGCGCGCCGGACGCGTACACGCCCGCGAAGGTGACGGGGGCACCCGTGGGGTCGGTGACGCGCCCGTGGATTACGCGGCGGCCGCTCTGCTGCTGCACTCCGGACGCGGCGGGGGCCGCGGGGACGGCGACGGGCGCGAGGCGCTCAACGACCACGGCCGGTGGCAGTGACGCGACGAACGCGAACGGCACGAACAGGCAGAGCATGACGGCATTCCTCGTCGTGGAACCTCGCGGCGTATCGGGCGCGCCGCCATGTACGGCTGCCGGCCGCATTATTGTTTCCTCCGGAGCCTGGCGCAAGCGTCCGGCCCGCACCCCACCGCCACTCCCCGGAGCGGCGGCGTGGAGAAGGAAGGTCGCACCCGCGCGGGGCGCGGCGTCCGTCACGTCGACGGCAGGAAGCTGAGTGTCCCGTTAGGCACACGTCCCGCGCGGACGAGCCGCCGGAAGAACTCCGTCAGTCCCGCCAGGTGCGGATACGACAGCCCGTAATCGAGACCGCTGAGGTACGCGCGACAGGTTCCGGCATCGACTCCCGTAGCGGCCGCGGCGCGCTCGGCCAGTTGATCGAGATGCCCGAGCCCCCAGTCCCGTGACTGGATCAGGCTCGCGTGCACGCCGAGCGCGCGATCCACTGACGTCGTACGTTGCGCCACCCAGACGGCGAAGACAAAGGGCTGCCCCGTCCAGTGCTTCCACTCGGCGCCGAGGTCGTAGGCGAACGCATACCGGGGTCGTGACTCATGACGCGGGACGCGGGACCCGGCCGCCGCCGGTGACGGGTGACGGGTGGCGGACGACTGGGCGGCGCTACCGACCAGCAGGGCGGCGTCGCCAATCACGAGCCGCGCGTCGTGCGCCTCGTCCGCGAAGCGCGCCACGTCGGAGACCTCGGCGTCGCCGGGAACGAACTCGGGGCGTGCGTGCCAGACGTGCTCGAAGAGCAGCTCCAGGAGCGCCACGCTGGTCATGGAGCTGCGGCTCACCATCACCCGCCGCCCGCCGAGCTCCGGCGCGGGGACGTGCGAGAGCAGGAGGACGCTGCGCACGGGCCCATCGCACGAGATCGCGAGGTCCGGGAGCAGGAGATAGCGGTCCGACGCCCGCGCGTACTCGATCGCGGAGACCACGCTGACGTCGAGCCTGCCGGCCGCCATCTCGGCATTCAGCGCCGTCGGGACTCCGCTCACGAGCTCCGCCTCGAGCGTCACGATGCCCGCGTCGATCGCCCCGTAGACCGGATAGCAGTTGATGTACGGAATGCGGCCGACGCGCATCGTGTTACGCGCCCGGCACCAGCAACGGCGTGGATTCCGACGGCGGTGCTTCCGCTCCCGTGGGCGGCTCGACGTTGCCGAACGTGCGGAGGATTCGATAGAACGAATCACGCTCGGCGGGGTTCTTCCCCGCGGTACGGATGAGCGCGAGGATGTCGTCGAGCGCGAGCGCCTGCGGCGTCGTCGCGCCCACGGCGTGATAGATCTTCTCGCGCACCACGGTTCCTTCCATGTCGTTCACGCCGAAGTGCAGCGCCGTCTGCGAGAGGAACGGCGTGACCATGATCCAGTGGGTCTTGATGTGCGCGAAGTTGTCGAGGAAGAGCCGTCCCACGGCGAGGTTGCGCAGATCGTCGAAGCCCGTGGTGGCGCGTCCCCGGGCGCCGAGGCGCTTCCCGAGCTCGTTGTCGTCGGGGTGATAGGCGAGGGGGATGTAGGCGAGAAACCCGCCGGTCTCGTCCTGAAGCTCGCGCAGCATCGAGAGGTGCGCGACCCGGTCCGCCATGGTCTCCACGTGCCCGTAGAGCATGGTGCAATTGGAGCGGATCCCGAGCCGATGGGCCGTGCGGTGTACGCCGATGTAATCCGCTCCCCCGAGCTTCCTGTCGGCGATCTGCTCGCGGACGGCGAGCGAAAAGGTCTCCGCGCCTCCGCCGGGCAGCGTGTCGAGGCCCGCGTCACGCAGGGCGCTCAGCACGTCGGCCCACGACCGTTTCTCGATGCGGGCGAGGTGCGCGATTTCCACCGCGGTGAGCGCCTTGATGTGCACGTGCGGAAATTCGCGCTTGAGTGCGCGGAACATCTCCGAGTAGTACGCGAGCCCGGCCTGCATGTCGAGCCCGCCCACGATGTGGAACTCCTTCGTGAGCCCGCCGCGCGCGGCGG
>DATIGO010000362.1:0-4539 GCA_035454665.1 Gemmatimonadaceae bacterium
GATCTTCCTGTCATCCCGAGGAGGCGCAGCCGACGAGGGATCTACTTACGGTGTCTCTCGTGGCCGGCCACGAGGCGTGGTGAGCAGATCCCTCCTCGCTGCGCTCGTCGGGATGACGCCGGAGGGCTGCGCTCGTCGGGATGACACCGGGGGCTAGCGGTCGCCGGTGTGCTCGATGGCGCGCAGCTCGATGTGTCCGCCGTAGCGCAGGTGGGGTGACGTCGCGGCGATGGCGCGTGCTGCGGCGTCGCCGATGGCACGGATCACGAACAGGCCCGTGGGCAGGGCGGCACCGCTCGCGGACTCGGTCGCACCCCCACCCCGCAGCATCACGCCGCCCTCCACCAGCTTCTCGCCAAGCTCCAGCGCGCCGTGCTGCCGCAGCGAGTCGGCCCAGCGCGCGTACTCGCCCACGATCTCACGCACGGGGCGATCGTCGCGGTACGTGCTGTCCTCGTAAAGCAGCAGGAGGTAGCGCGGCAGCGTGCCCGCCGACGCCCGGCTGGCGCGGCCGGAGAAGAACCCCAGCGCCACGGCGGCGAGGAGCACGGCGGCCGCGCGGAGCGGGCGCCACCATGGCGCGCGCATCGGCGCAAGGACGCCGCGCGCGCGCAGCGACGCCTCGACGCGGTCGCGCAGCTCCGGAGGAGGCGAGGCGTCGCGGTGCAGTTCGTTCAATGGATTATCGGACATGTCAACGACCCGCGTTGCGATGGTTCGTGCCGGCGAGCGCGCGCCGCATGGCCGCGCGCGCTCGCGACAGTTGACTCCTGGACGTTCCGGCATCGATGCCGAGCAGACCGGCGATGTCGTCGTGCGTGTAACCCTCCACGTCGTGCAGGATCAGCACCTCGCGGTAGCGCGGCGCCAGCGCCGCGAGCGCGCGCTCCAGATCCACGCGATCGAACGTCCCGTCGAGCGGCCCGTCGTCGGCGGCGAGCTCGGACTCCAGCGCGATGCTCTCGCGCGTCGCGCGCCGGCGCTCGCGCGCCACGTTGACCACGAAGCCCGCGAGCCACGTCCGCAGGCTCGCCTTCCACTCGAAGGTGGCGAGCCGCGAGACCGCGCGCACCCAGGCGTCGTGTACCAGATCGCCGGCCAGCTCGGCGTCGCCACCCGTGAGCCGCAGCGCGAGGCGGTAGAGGTACGTCGTGTGGCGCTCATAGAGCGCGCCGAAGGCGCGGCTGTCGCCGTGCTCCGCGAGCCGACTGACGAGACTTCGCTCGTCGCCGGGATCCGTCACCGCGACGCCCCGGGGGGTGGTCGCACCGCCACGAACTCCGGCACCACGATCATGATGCTCGACGTGGCCGTCCCCGAGCCCGTGATCATCCCTGCCTTGACGTCGGGGGTTCGTACGCCGAGCTGCGCGCTCTCGAGCCAGGGATAGTAGATCATGACGTGCGGCTGCCAGCGTCCCGCCGGATTCCCCTCGTCGCTGATGAGCTGTTGTCCCGCGGACATCATGTAAGACATCGCCGGCTTCCGCGGCAACCGCAACTTCCCCGACGCGACCTGCGCGCCGATCTCGCGCTCCGCGTCGGCGGGGCTCATGCCGCGGTGCATCAGCAGAACCTCGTGCATGTGCAGCGGCATGATCGTGGCCGCGCCCTCGGCGTCGAAGCAGTGCGGCTCGATCGACGTGGGCCAGGATCGCGACACGTAGCAGGCGTTGCCGTTGGTGCCCCTCTCGGCCAGGACGTACCCCGTATCGGTGAACACCCAGACCGCGGCCGAATCGGAGACACTCGCCGGCGCGGCGCTGCGCGCCAGGGCGATCTCTTCCGCGCGGGGGAGGGGCTTGCGCGGGCCCACGCGTCCGGGGTGGCGGCTGTCCTGCGCGAGAAGCGGCATGCCGGCCATGACACACATGAGGATCAACAGCGCGCGGGCGACGTGGCGTGACATGGGAATCCTCCCAAAAGGGTCAGACTCGATTGGTCCGATCGCAAAAGGATCGCAAAGGGGTCAGACTCGATCGGGTCCGAATGGACCCGAATGGGGAACCCGACCCTTCCGTGAGTGACCGGGGGGACTCGCCACGTTGCATGGGGATGGCGAGAATTCTCCGCGGGATCCCCTCACCTCGCCTCCGCAGGAGCCGACTTCGATGCATCGCGTCCGCCAGCAGGACCTCCGCTATCGCGGCAGCTCCCATCATTTCGTCGGGGCCGAACAGGGCGACGTGAACGTCTCCGTCTTTCTGTTTCGTGGGCTTCCGGGCGCCGGTCCCGGGCCGCACCGCCATCCCTACGATGAAGTCCAGTTCATTCTGGAGGGCCGCGGCCTCTGGAACGTGAATGGCGAGGAATTCGAGGCCGGCGGGGGCGACATCCTCGTCATCAAGGCCGGGGAGGTCCACAGCTTCAAGGCCACGGGAGACGGACCGCTGGTACAAGTCGACGTCCACCTGAGTCCCCGGTTCATCCAGGAGAACCTCGCCTAGCCGCATGCAGCGCCGCACCGCTCTCTCGATCGCCGCCGCGGCGCTCGGCGTGGCTATCCTCGCCGCCCTGCTGCTTCACGTCTGCGCCGACGGGGGCGCCATGGGCGGCGCCTATCGCACGTGCGAGTGTCGTGGACTGGAGCTCGAGCTGTACGACCGCATGGCCGCCGACGGTCCGCGACGGACGATCTGTGTCGGCCTGGTCCGGTCCCGGACCTGCCTCGAGTCCCGTGACGGCGAAGCGGTCCCCTGCGCCGGGTGAAGGCATCTACTCGCGGATGACGTCGGCGCGATACCCCGCGCCGTCCGACTGCAGCGCGACGATGACCTCGTCGCCCGCGCTCGTGTCGAACGGCTCGGACGACGCGAGGAGCGTCTCGCTTCCGCCCGGTGCATGGCGCACGAAGTGCACGCGCCATGACCCGGCGTCGACCGGCAGCCAGCTCGTCACCAGTGGAAGCGCATAGGGCGTCGCGGCCGCAAACACCTCGTTCGACGCCGAGAAAGGCTCAGTGGCCGGAAGCAGATGGACGCGCACCAGCGGCCGATCCAGCGCGAGCAGCACGATACGCACGTTTCCGCGATCGGCGCGCGGCGGCGCCGCGGTGTCGGGGGTGAGCCCGCCTTCGAGCGCGGTGGCCGTGCCGAAGCCGACGAACAGGACGCTGTCGCCGCGCCGGACCGTCAGCTCGAGATACGACGCTGGGCCGCCGCTCACCGGACCCCAGATGATCCGGTTCGGGCCCACTGGGGTCTGGTCGGGCACCTCGAACTGTTGCCACGTGCCCGGGGCGACCTCCTCCTGCCGCGGTGCTCCCGGGCCCACCGACACGCGCAGCACAGCCCGGTCGCTCGTGGCATTGAGGAAGCGCAACACGCCGAGCGGAAGCTCCTCCGCCTCGGTGGGTGCGGAGTCGCTGGAGCAGCTCGGTTGCAGCAGGGCGAGCGCCGTTGCCAGGAGGACGCTCAATCGGTTTCCAGTGATCACGATGAATCCTGAAGTCTCGGATGGAATACCCTCGCAGGTGCCGCTGCGGTCAAATCGATGGGACGGGGCGACTCCGTCGCACATGCGCGAGGGACGGGACGAGGCCGCCCCAACGCCCGACGTCGCCTGGCAAAGGCGCGGCGCGGGTCATTGGGTCGACCCGACGAGGGGTGTAACTTCGACGGCGGCTCTCCTTCCCGGCTGCCGCACCCTTCCGGGCTGACCCACACCATGACGGCGTCCTCAGCGTCGACCGAACGGATTCCGTGCTACTGCGCCCTGTGCGTCTCCCGGTGCGGCGCCACGGCGGTAGTCGAGGACGCCCGGTTCGTCGCCCTCGAGCCTGATCCCTCGCATCCCACCGGCAAGGCGCTCTGCGCCAAGGGGCGTGCGGCCCCCGAGCTGGTGTACCATCCGGAGCGGCTGCGCTACCCCGTGCGGCGCACGCGGCCGAAGGGAGATCCCGATCCGGGGTGGCAGCGCATCGGCTGGGATGACGCCCTCGACCTGATCGCGACGAACCTGCGGCGCATCGCCGAGTCGCACGGGCCCGAGAGCGTGGTCTTCACGAGTGCTTCACCGTCCACGTCGGCGGCGTCGGACTCCCTCGTGTGGGTCGACCGCCTCATGCGCGCCTTCGGGAGCCCTAACGAGAGCGTGTCGATGGAGCTCTGCGGCTGGGGGCGCTACGGCGCCACGTCGTACACCTTCGGCGCGCCCGTCCCCGGCGGCTACATGCCCGACCTCGAGCATGCGGGATGTATCCTCTTCTGGGGGTACAATCCCAACCTCGCGCGGATCGCCCATGCGGTGGCCACGACCGAGGCGCTGCAGCGGGGCGCGCGGCTCATCGTGGTCGATCCGCGACGCACCGGGCCCGCCAGCAAGGCCGACGTCTGGCTCCGCGTGCGGCCGGGCACCGATGCCGCGCTCGCGCTCGGGATCGCGCACGTGATGATCGAACGCGGGTGGTACGACGCGGACTTCATCCGCGCGTGGACCAATGGCCCGCTGCTCGTGCGCGGCGACACCGGGCGGCTCCTCAGGGAGAGCGATCTCTCGCGCGCGGGCGATGGGGCGCGGTATGTCGCCTGGAGCGAGGCGG
>DATIGO010000363.1:0-5754 GCA_035454665.1 Gemmatimonadaceae bacterium
TCGGACGCGAAAAACGGGTCGCGTGCGGCCAGGGCCCGCTCCAGGGCGTCGAGGGCGCCGCGCGTGTCGCCCAGCCCCAGGCGCACCTTGGCCAGCGCGGACCACACCCCTGCCCGGCTCCCCGAGGACGTGTCGGACGCCAGCGAATCGGCCAGGGCAAGAGCCCGCGCGCGGTTTCCGGCCCTCGCATGCGCGTATCCGAGCGTCCCCATCACGATCGGCGCGTCGGGCGCCGCGGCGCGCGCGGCCTCCAGCTCCCGCACGGCGTCCTCCGGACGCCCGGCGTAGAGGTAGATGGTGCCCAGCATGAGGCGCGAGGCCATGAGCGCGGGGTCGCGCGAGACCGCGGCGCGTCCCTTCGCGATGGCGCTGTCGATCTCGCCACGCACGCCGAGCGCGAGCGCGTGCACCGCCCCGATGATCGCCGACGAGGGGTCGCGCCGCTCCGCGCGCCCGAACATCCGGACCGCGAGGTCCAGGTCGCCATTCGCCAGCGCGTTCTCGCCGAGCCACTGGAGCGCCGGCGTGTAGCTGGAATCGAGGCGAATGGCGCGTTCGAGCTCGGTCCGCCCCTCCGCCCAGCGCAGCTCCCCGTTGTAGATCACGCCTAACGCCGCGTGGGCCGGGGCGAGCGTGCTGTCGAGCGCCAGCGCCCGCTGCGCGGCGCTCACCGCCTGCGGCCAGACGCTCTCGCGCACGACGGTGCCGTGGAGGGGCATGACGGCGTAGGTCTGCGCGAGCTCAGCCCAGGCGCGTGCGAAGCCGGAGTCCCGCGCGATGGCGG
Source organism: Gemmatimonadaceae bacterium (assembly GCA_035454665.1). Taxonomy (GTDB): domain Bacteria; phylum Gemmatimonadota; class Gemmatimonadetes; order Gemmatimonadales; family Gemmatimonadaceae; genus DATIGO01. The sequence goes on from DATIGO010000363.1 coordinate 785, forward strand.
ACCGGAAGGCGAGGGCGGCTTGCCGCAGCCCCTCGTCCCCGCGCCGCTCGAGGAGGAAGCGTCCCCGCAGGTAATCGTTGTACGCGTCGAGGTCGGTCGTGCCGGAGACGGACACGGCCGGGCCGGAATCCGCACCGGCCGCGACGTCGCCGCGGATGGCCTCCGCGATCTCGCGCGCGATCTCCGACTGCACGTCCAGGAGATCGTCGGTCGTCCGTTCATAGAGATTCGACCACGCCGTGAACCCATCGCTCCCGTTCACGAGCCGGACGGTCACGCGCAGGCGCGTCCCCTCACGCTGCACCGTACCCTCGAGCAGGAACGCGACCCCCAGGCGGCCGGCCATCTCCTGGACCGTGAGCCCTTCGGCCTGCACGGCGCCGGCGGCGCTGCGTGAGGCCACGCGCAGTCCGCGAACGCGCGACAGGGCGCTCGTCAGCTCGTCGGTCATCCCCAGAGCGATGTAGCCATCGCTGGAATCCGGCGAGATGCTGACCAGCGGGAGGACGGCCACGGTCGGACTTCTGGCGGCGCTGGCCGCGCCGGCGGCCGGCGGCGACGCCCCCTCGCCCCGATCGCGCGTCGCGAGCCACGCGCCCAGGCCCGCCACCGCCACGAGCGCGGCCGCAACGAGGAGCGAGCGGTTGCGGCGCGACCCGTTCAGCGCGCGCGCGAGCGCGACCTCGTGCGAGGCCACCGCGCCGCTCACCACGGACGGGTTCTCGAGCAGCGCCACGACCTCGTCCGCCGTGGACGGGCGATCGTCCGGATTCCGCGCCAGGCAGCGACGGATGAGATCCTCGAGCGCGAGCGGAATGCCGGCGCGGAACTGCGACGGCGGCGACGGGGCCTCGGTGAGCTTCGCGGTCAGCAGCTCCGCGGGGGTCCGCCCCGAGTGCGGGATGCGCCCCGTGATCATCTCGTAGGCCGTGGCGCCAAGGGCGTAGAGGTCCGCGCGGTGGTCCGTGTCCGGATCGCCGGCCACCTGCTCCGGCGCCATGTACGCCGGCGTGCCTAACGTCGTGCCGACGGACGTCAGCACCGGCAGCTCCGCGGCGCCCCCGCCGGCCGCCGGCCGCGGGCCTCTGGCCTCGGACCTCGCCGACTGCACGGCCTTGGCGACGCCGAAGTCGGCCACCAGCGCCGAGCCATGCGCGAGGAGCACGTTGTCCGGCTTGATGTCGCGGTGCACGATGCGGCGCGCGTGTGCGAACGCCAGCGCGCGCGCCACGTCACGCAGGATGCTCACCGCCTGCGGGATCGAGAGCGGACCATCGCGCGCGAGCCGGGTGCGCAGCGATTCCCCCTCGACGTACGGCATCACGAAGTACGGGAGGTTCCCCGCCTCGCCCGCGTCCAGCACACCGACGATGTGCGGGTGCTGCAGCCCGGCCGAGAGCATCACCTCGCGCCGGAAGCGGTCGTGCGAGAGCGACTCCGCCAACTCCTCGTGCAGCACCTTTACCACGACGGACCGCGCGAGCTTCACGTGGTGCGCCACGAAGACGCGCGACATTCCCCCGCCGCCGAGCTCGCGCTCGAGGAGGTACTGCTCGCCGAGGGCCTTCTGCAGGCGCTCGGCCAGCGCGTCGGTCGTGAGGAGAGGGTTGGGACGCTGCGACATGCGGTACCGGTTCGACAGTCGTCGCAGAGGGAGGGATTGCCCGTCCCGTCGTGCCGAACGGATGGCCGGTGAGGCCCCATGGCGCGCCTCCGTTCTGACGAGGCCCCTCCAGGGACCGTGAGGCGCGTGCGGAGGGTGTTGAATGGAGCGGACCGGGATCGAACCGGCGACCCCCTGCTTGCAAAGCAGGTGCTCTCCCAGCTGAGCTACCGCCCCGATCTCTTGGGACTGCGAAACTTAGCCCGTGGGCCGACCACGGAAAACGGCCCGCGCGCGGTTCCCACGGCCCTCCCTGTCGCCGCGCCGCCTCGCGATGGGGCCTGCCGACGGCTGGTCGGACCACGAGCGTCCGACGTGTCGGTGCCCGCGCCTGCTCGTCGGACCGGCCCCGGGCGCGGTCTGGCCCGGCCTGTGCAGCGGTTCAATCTGGTGTAGTCTTGAGGCGCCAGCCGATTCCCCGAGGAGGTCGATTCATGGGCGCAGGGTTGAACATCCGTCGTGCAGGGCACTGGCTGTTCCGCGTCACCCGCGTGGCGCACGCGTCCCGTGCATCGCTCGCGGCCGCGTCGGCGATGGCGCTCACGGCGTGCGATGGCGGTGTTGCCGCGCCCGAAGCCCCGGCTGCGCCGCTCTCGGGAACGGTCGCGCTGGTCGCCCAGGGCGTCGGCGAGACGAGAGTGAGAGCGGGGGAGTACGCGTACCTCGGCTGCCTGTCCGGCTACCAGCCGCGCGTCTGCATCCCGGCCACGCTCGAGGTGCTCGGGGATGGGCGGTGGTTCTTCCGGACCTACGTCCTCTTCACGACGCCGCAGCACCCGAGCCTGAGCTTCTTCGTGTTCGATCTGTGGCACTGGGCGTCGCGCAACACCAAGTGCGACGGCGGCGGCGACCCGTCCTACCTGTTCGGCTCCTGCCCCGCGGAGACGCGATTCACGCCGTCCATGACGTTCGACACGTGGGTCGATGTCGTGGACCCCTCGCAGCCTCCTCCCCCGGCGCGGCAGCGGGTCACCTGGTACTACAAGCCGGGTACTGCCGGCTTCTAGCCACGCTTCCCGGCGCGGCGATCGGGCCGCGGACGGAGGATCCGGGCTCGGCCGCGCGCTCGCGTCCGCAGCGGCCACGAGCTCCCGCGAGCCACGGCTCCAAAAACGCGGCTCGTGCCCATTAATTGACTCTGGAGATCCCGCCTGACGACGAGTCAGCCGCCAGAGCCCCGTCCCATGACCGCGACGACCACGACGACCCGCCATCTCACGCTGCGCTGCCAGTTCTGCGAGACCTGGAATCGCATCGACGCCGCGCGCGCCCAGGATCGCCCCAAGTGCGGCAACTGCGCGCGACCGATCCTGCTGGACCGTCCCTGGGTGCTCCACGAGGACACGTTCGCGCGCACGATTCAGGAGACCGACGTGCCGGTGCTGGTCGACTTCTACGCCGACTGGTGCGGCCCGTGCAAGATGATGGCGCCCAGCGTGGACCAGCTCGCGGCGAGTTTCACGGGCCGCGCGCTCGTGGCCAAGCTGAACACGGATTTCGCCCCGAACACCTCCGGTGGCTTCCAGATCCGCGGCATCCCGACGACGATCGTCTTCCGAAACGGGAAGGAATCCGCCCGGATGACCGGTGCCATGCCTTACGCCGCCCTGGAAGAGATGCTCACCCGCGGAGGCGTCGCGTAGCCCGTCGCACGCGTGTCAGCTCTGGGATCACGGCACTCAGCATCCGGCTCGGGCAATCCGCAACCGGCGACCAGCCCGCTATTCGTGGGCCGGCAGCGGCTCCATCGTCTTGGGATCCACCGGCACCTGCACTTCGTCGCGATACGGCGAGGTGAGCATGAAGACGCGCATTCGCGGGAAGGCGTCCATGAACACGAAGTAGCAGAAGCCGAAGATGCCGGCAAAGCCGACCGTGGTGCCGACCTCCCACAGCCCGATCGGCACGGACGCGACCGTCTGCTGGTGGATCACCGGATAGATCTCCAGGTACCGGTGGATCCAGAGGCCGAGCAGGCTGGTCGATGCGAAGAGCGCCATGGTCGGGGTGAAGATCTTCGGATACTTGCCCAGGAGACCGAAGAACGGCAGCACGAACGTCAGGATCACCACCGACAGCGTGAGCGGCGTCCAGGGGGCAATGGTCCGGAGCCGGAAGAAGTGCGTCTCCTCCGGCATGTTCCCGTACCAGATCACGAGGAGCTGGCTGAAGGTGAGATAGCCCCAGAACGCGGTGAGCCCGAAGCAGAGCTTCCCGATGTCGTGCAGATGCGTTTCGGTGATGACGTCGTGCGCGCCGAGCTGGCGGCGCCAGTACCGCGCGAAGAGCGACCACATCATGATGAGCCCGAGCAGGCCGCCGATGAAGAACTGCCAGCCGTACATCGTGCTCTGGAAGTGGGTGTCGATCGTCATCGAGAGATCCCACGACAGCATCACCCAGCCGAATCCGAAGAGCAGGGCGAGGGCGACGGCGAGCTTCCCCTGCAGGGAGTGCGTGGAATGCAGTTCGCGCCGTTCGTCGCCGAAGCCGGCGCGCATGCGTGCGCGCAGCCCCCTGGCCCAGTTCGACCCCCATTCGGGGAGGATCCCCACGTCGAGGCGCACCGAGGTCCACACGAACCAGAGGCTGAGCCCCGTGATCAGACCGAACGTCACGATCGTCCGGATGGACCAGAAGGTCGGATCCAGCCAGAGGTGCTTCTCCGGGATCGTCGGCGCTTCGTGCGTCCACGGGAAGATGTGCGTCTTCCCGACGAGCACCGTGAGCAGCAGCATCACGAAGGCCACCGGCAGGAAGGCGGCGAAGCCCTCGGTGATGCGGATGACGGCACGCGACCACCGGGCGGTCGTGATGCGCTGCACGGCGGAGATCAGCACCCCGGCCGATGCCATCACCGTGAAGAAGAGCCAGTTCACGTGCCAGGCCTGCCAGGCGCGCGGCTGTCCGGTCACCACGCCGATCAGGAAGGTCAGCATGCCCAACGCGGCGAGCAGGAGGCTGACCTGCTTCAGCCGCGGCGAAACGGGCTTCGTGATGAGTGCCGCGAGCTCTTCGCGCGTGGGGAAGTGCGCGTCGTGTCCGTGACTCATGGGGCTCCTCCCCCGCGGCGTCCGGTCGCCTGGGCGGTATCGGTGCGGGCGGCGGAGTCCGCGCGCGCGGCGGGGCCGCGCACCCGGCCGTCGGGCATGACGTGCGGTATCGCGCGGGTCGGCGCGAGCCGAGTCGCGCCGGGGAGCTTGTCACCCGTCACCCCTGGCGGAGCGACCGGACCCACTTCGAATGGTACGCCCGCCACACGGCCCTGCAGCGCGCGGATGTAGTTCACGACGTCCCAGCGGTCCAT
>DATIGO010000364.1:0-5221 GCA_035454665.1 Gemmatimonadaceae bacterium
CGGAAGCATACCAGGCATCCATGAGATCCTCCGCCGGCAGGGGCTGTTGCGCGGCGTCTGGTGCCTGGATCCGAAGGAGCGCTTGTCGCCGGGCCAGTCGGCGGAGATCGACCGCGTGCTCCGCGCCTACCCCGGGCTCACCGACGACGCGTTCGTGGCCGAGCACCTCGATCGCTGGCTGGCGTAGGCGCTGGCGCTGGTCAGGGTGCGGGGACGGAACCGTTCGCGGTCAGCACCGCCGCGCCCGCCGGGCTCCGGATGAATTCCAGGAAATGGACGACGCCGGGCTCGGGCGACGCCTGGGTGATGAGGTACGACGCGCGGGTCAGGGGGTAGCGGCCAGCCCGCACCGCGTCGGTCGAGGGCTCGACGCCGTCCAGGGCGAGGGCGCGGATGCGCCCGTTGCTCTGCTGCACGACGGTCGCCGTGGTCACGCCGATGGCGCCCTCGGTGGCCGCGAGCGCGGCCGCCATGTCGGCGGTCTCCTGCACCACGGTGACCCCGGCGGCAAGCGCCAGCCCGGTGAAACAGGGGATCCCGGCGCGGGCGACTTCCATGTCGACCTCGCTCTCGGGACGGACGACCGGTCGCACCGGAACGCTCGTACCACCTAACGCCTGCCAGTTCGCCGCGTGTCCCCCGAAGGCAGCGCACACCTGCGCCGCCGAGAGGCCCGGCGCGGTGACAGCAGCATGCACGCCGAAGATCACCGGCGTGAGGGCGATCCGATGCACGGCGAGACCGCGGGCGACGAGGGAATCCTCGTCGATGCCGTGGCTCGCGAGGGCCACGTCGATCCGCCGCTCGAGCAGGGCCTGAATCCGCGTCGAGCCCCCCATCCCCGCGCCGAAGGCGACACGGTCGGAGCCACCCCCGGCACGCCAGGCCTCGGCCAGCGCCCGGACCAGCGGCATCACGCCGTTGGAGCCGTCGATCCGGATCGACGCGGGCGCCGGCTTCGGCGCCGCCTCGCGCCCGTTGCCACACGCGAGGACGACCCCGAGGGCGAGGGCGACGGCGGATCGGCGCGCCGCAACACCCGGCGTCATCGCGGTGCGGCCACCTGGCGGTGCCAGGATTCGGCGAGCGGTCGTTCGAAGCCCCGGCGCCAGCCGGCGGCATCGGTCAGCGTGGTGTCGAAGACGGGGGTGGCGTCGTGCACCGCGCCGCTCTCGCGGAGACGCGCGAAGGCGGGCCGGTCGACGCCCCGCACGATCCCGGCCGCATCCCGATAGAAGACGCGGCCGCCGCCGAGCAGGGTCGTGCCTAACGCTGGCTGGAGCGCCTGGAAGACGCGGAAGAGCGCGTCGATCGAGCATCCCGAGGCACCCGCCACGGACTGGTCCACCCCGATGGCGAGGAAGTGATCGTCGCGCCAGTCCCGGGCGCAGGCGAGTGGCGTGCCGTGAGCCTTCCACGCGTCGAGCCACGCGTCGACCTCGCGCAGAAGCAGATCGGCGCGCTCGCCGCGGACGGGGTCGCGGGCCGCGAACACCCAGACGCGTGCGTTGTCGGGAAGGGTCGAGAAGTCGGTTCGCATGGAGGGGAAGCTGGCGGGGCTCTGCAATCTGGTTCCTCGCTGCTGATCGTTGGTGGATGGGGCCGGGGGCGGGTCAGCGCCGCACCCGCCCGTCACGCGTCACTCCCTCTCCACGACTTCCAGGTACTCCGACGCGAGCGCGCGCTTCCCGGCTTGCGAGGCCAGGAAGGCGGCGAACCTGCGACCCAGGTCGGGATGCGGCGCCTGCGTCGGGACGGCGTAGGCGTACCGGATCGGAGCGCCGCGCAGGATGAGCGTGTCGCCCGGCGCGCGCCCCAGCACCCGCACGACCGCGCGCCCGTAGCTCGCGCTGTCCGCAGGTGAGCTGAGATCGATCGTCTGCGGCAGACGGATGTACGGGAGTCCCGCGGCACGGGCCATCGATTCGTAGAACCAGGCATAGTCGAGCTCGTGGGCCTCGAGCAGCGCGACGAGCTCGATCTCCTTGGGTCGCATGTTGCGCGGCGGCGCCGCGGCCTCGAGGGCTGCGGCGAGACCCGGCTGGCCGTAGTGGAGCTCCGCGAGCTGCCAGACCATGAGCGTGCGGTAACCCGACGGGTCCAGATCGGGATTGCTGCGTCCCGTCTGCACGCCCGGTCGCTGCAGAATGGACCACCAGTTGTCGGCGGTGACCTCCTCCGCGAACCGCGAACCTGGTGTATGCGCCAGCACGAGCCGGTTGCGCGCAAACACGACATGCTCCGCCGTGTACGCGGGGATGAGCAGCTTCGGAAAGACCTCTTCGTCGGCCAGCGCGACGAGATCGGGGATCTTGTTCAACTCGGTGAGCTTCCGCGCCGTCTCGAGGCTCCCTGCGCTCTCGAGCTGATAGGCGATGCCCGTCTCGGACTGAAACGCCTCCAGCGCGGCCCGCAGCGGTCGCGCGAGACTTCCCGCGGAAAAGACGACGAGCGGCCCCTCGCGCGTCGCAGCATCCCGCCGCGTGTCACCGCAAGCGAGCAGGAGCGCGCACGCAAGCCAGCGTGTGACCCGGCGCGTGCGCGGCGCCGCGCTCGCGCGGCCGATCGACAGAAACGGCTGCATACCGGGGAAGCTGACCGCGCGCCGGATGTGGCGCTAGCCGGCGCCGAGCTCGTAGCGGAGCGCGGCCTCGAGCTCCGGCAGGCTGAAAGCGAATCCCGCATCGAGCAGGCGTCTGGGAAGCACACGCTGTCCCGCGACGACGGTCTCCTCTCCCATCCGGCCGTACAACAGCTTCACGGCGAACGCGGGCACCACCGCGAGCGCGGGGCGCCGCAGCACGCGCGCGAGCGTGCGCATGAAGTCGGCGTTGCGAGCCGGCTGTGGCGACACGAGGTTCACCGGACCAGCCAGCGTGGACTCGAGGGCGAGCCAGGCGAGGCCGCGCACGGCATCGGTCCGCGTGATCCAGCTGAGCCACTGCCGGCCGGAGCCGATGATCCCGCCGGCGCCGAGGCGGAAGATCGGGAGCAGGCGCGGGAGCATCCCCCCGTCGGGGTGGAGCACCGGGGCCATGCGCGGATGGACCACGCGGATCCCCGCATCGCGCGCGGGCTGCGCAGCCTCTTCCCAGGCCCGGCCGACCTCCGCGAGAAAGCCGGAACCGGCGGCGCTGCTCTCATCCAGGAGCTCGTCGCCACGGTCGCCGTAGATCCCGATGCCCGACATGTTCACCAGCGCGCTCGGACGCGCCGGGAGCGCCGCGATCGTCCGCGCGAGCAGCGCCGTGGACTGGACGCGGCTGTCGCGAATCTCGCGCCGGGCATCTGCCGTCCAGCGCTGATCGATCGGCGCGCCGACGACGTTGACGACGACGTCCACGCCGTCGAGCGCGCGCGGATCGAGCGCACCAGTTGCCGGCTCCCAGCGGATCTCGGAACGCTCGGAACGGCCGATGCCGAGGACGACGTGGCCGAGCGACCGCAGCTGCGTCGAGAGCGCGGAGCCGATGAACCCGCGGGCGCCGGCGATCGCGATACGACGGGTGGACACGGCCGTGGAGGGGGCGCTCACGCCCGCGCCGCCTTCACGTCGAGCAGGCGCCAGAGGTACCACGACGCGATCGTGCGGAAGGGCGCCCAGCAGGCGCCGATCCGCTCCACGCGTCGCGGCGCCGGCAGCGCGCGCAGGCGATAGGCAGTCTGCACGCCCTTGCGCACCCCGAGATCGCTCACCGGCAGGATGTCGGGTCGCCCCAGTCGGAACATCAGGAACATCTGCACCGTCCAGACGCCGATGCCGTTCACCTGCTGGAGCAGCCCGTGGATCTCGTCATCGGGGAGCCCTGCCAGGCGTTCCACGGGGAGTCGACCCGAGTGCGCGTGCTCGGCCAGATCGCGAAGGTAGGCGGTCTTCTGCCGGGACAGCCCGGCGGCGCGCAGTTGCGCATCGGTGAGCGCGAGAAGCGGCTGCGGTGCGAGCTGCGGTGCGCCGGTGAGCGCGAGGACGCGTCCGTAGATCGTGGCGGCGGCACTGCCGGAGAGCTGCTGGTAGATGATCGACCGCGCGAGGTGGTTGAACTCCGTGCCCTCGTGATACACGGTGAAGCGGCACGGTCCCACGAGCGAGATGACGCGCCGCATGACGGGATCGGCGCGCTGCAGATGGACGAGAGCCCGGCGGCGCATGACCGGAACAGTAGCCGGCCCCCGGGGGTCGGGCGAGTGCCGTCGGGTGCCGCAGCCGTCGGGTGCTGTGCCCTCGTGCGGCGGATCAGTCCGTTGTGCGCGCCCCGGTCGGGGGTGATTCCGGGACCGTCCCGCGGGCGATGCCGCTGGGAAGCCGCAGCTCGTACTCGATGCGCCCGTACTCCGCGTCACGGTGGATGACGCCGTCGACCGTGCCGCCGGCGTGCGCCAGCGCGGCGCGCACCGCGTGGAGCAGGCTTCCCTCGCCCGAGAAGAGGAGCTGGTCGCGCGGGGCATAGCCCTCGAAGCGGAGCAGGACGTCGGAGCCCTCGGACGCGAATGCGATCGCCATCGCGCGCGGGCCGCCGGAGCGCAGCGTGTTCCCCGCCACGCTCGCCAGGAGCACGAGGAGGCAGCGCATGAAGGCCGCCTGCCTGACGATCACCGGATCGGTGTCGGGATCGCCAGCGGCGCGGCAAAAGATGACCCGAAGATCCGGATGATGCTCGTGCAGCCGCATGGCGAGCGGCACCACGTCCTGCAGCCGCGTGGGCTCCGCGGGGAGCAGCGCTTCGGTGGTGAGGCTGCGGTAGAGCGTGAGCAGGCTGTGCAGCCGCGCGACGTCGCTCGACACCAGCTTCACGAACTCGGCGTCGATGGTCTGATTGGGCTCGAAGGCGCCCACGGCGGCGTCGAGGCTGGCCACCCGGTTTCCCAGCTCCTGATTCAGTCCCTTGAGGAGCTTCTCCGCCACGCGCAGCCACTGGTCCCCCCAGTAGCGCGCAGGCGTGGGGCCTTCGACGTACAGTTCGCTGCCGATCAGCCGTTCCGTGAACATGACGGTGGGTGGGGTCCGTGGTCGATGTGGACACGACCGGCGGCGCGACGGGCGCTCCGGTCCGGCGATGCGGCTGCCGTTCTGAGGACGACCCAGGGCGGAGCCGCGTCGCGTGATTGTCACCGTGGTGCGAGTGCCTCAAAATGCGACGCATGCGTTGATCTGCCACGACACCGCGGTAGGTTCAGGCCGGATCACCATCAACGCGGCGGGAGATACCGTGTTCAGGATTTC
>DATIGO010000365.1:0-24535 GCA_035454665.1 Gemmatimonadaceae bacterium
CTTCGGTCTCGACGATCCGGCCGCGCGCGAGCCCTTCGGGTGATCGGCACTCGAGCACCGCTCCGAGCAACTCGCGCGCGACGACATCCGCTGCGCGATCGTAGAAGCCGGGCGCGAGCGGTCGACCGGCGGCGCCACGCCGCGCCTCCGTGGGCGCGGCGTGGTCCCTCACGCCAACGGCCTCACTGGACACTCGCCACGACGCCGCGCCGCCGACCCGAGATGCCTCACGACGCCTTGGTTGCGGCCTTCTTGCGCGGTCCGCGCGGCCGGCGGGGCTTGACGGCGTCGTCACCCGCTGCGGTCTCTGCGGAGGCGACAGCGGCCTTGGTCGTGGCCGCAGCAGACTTCGACCGCTTCTTGCGCGTCGCCGCTCGTCCCTTGGGCTCCGCCGGCTCCGCCTTGGGTGCCGCGGCATCAGCCGGAGCTTCGAGGCGCGGCACCACCTCCACCACGCCGATGGCGAGCAGGTCAGGCGGCGGCGCCATGGGGCGCGCCCCCGGGCGTCCGCGTCCCGCGATGCCGCGCGGTCCCATGCCGCGGCGCGCGAGCGGTCCGGGCTCGGCGCTCGGCGCAGCCGAGGCACGCGCCGCCGCGGCGCGGTTCAACTGCTCCGCGACCGGACCCACGTCGGACGGCAGCGATACCTCGTAGTCGTCGCCGCGGCGCCTGAGATCGATCACGTCGGCATCGTGTGCGTCGCGCAGGACCATGCGGAAGAAGCGCTCGTTGAGGCTCTCGCTGTCGCGCCCCAGGAGCTCGAAGACCCGCTGCCGGATCGCGCTCGCGGGCACGGCGGTGTCGCCGGAGACGAGCGACGCGGCGGCGCGCCTGACGAGCTCGAAGGCCTCCTCACGCGTGAGCCGTTCCCCGCCCTGGCCGATGCCGTCGGATTCCGCTTCGGCGCTCCGCGACGGGGGCGCGGGCGGTGCAGAGGGCACCGAGTCGGTCGGCGGCGCCACGCTCGCGGAGGCGGGCGCAGCCTCGTCCGCGGTGGAGGGCACGGGCCGTTCGGTGGTGAGGCGCACCTCGCGCGTGTCGCGCCCATTTCGACCGTCGCGATCGCGTCCCGCTCCCCGGCCGCGACCGCCGCGGCGCCCGCGGCGCCCACGCTCCTCGCGCTCGCCGTTCTCGGTCGCCCGTGGCACGGCGGGCCCGCGCGGCGCGGCGGCCGGCGCCCCTTCGGCGGGGGCGACCTCGAGCTGGCCGTTCTCGAGCTTGATGACCTTGATGAGTCCCTGGCTCGCCGCCTCCTGGCAGAAGCGCGAGAACTTGGACATGCCGAGGTTCTTCTCGTCGAACTGCGGGTCGATGTCCTGCATCACCTGCTTGAGGCGGTCGGACCGCATGACGTCGCCGTTCTTCACCATGCGGTTGATGGCCTCGACGACGAGCTCCCACGGGTCCCACTTCACGACTTCCTCGTCGCTCGCCTTCACGAGCCCCGCGAGGGCGTTGTAGCTGTAGTACTCGTCGCAGTTCATGACGAGCAGATCGCTCGACGACTCCCGGATGCCGACGCCGATCACGTACTTGCCGTACTCCTTGAGCTTCGTGACCAGGCTCGCGAAGTCGGAATCGCCGGAGAGGAGGATGTAGGTGCCGATCTCGGGGCGGGTGAAGACCAGCTCGATGGCGTCGACGGCCAGGCGGATGTCCGTGGCGTTCTTCTTCGAGGAGCCATAGGCCGGCGCCATGATCATGTCGATCGACGACTCGGCCAGCGGGACGATGTACTGGGGGTAGCGACGCCAGTCGGCGTAGGCCCGCTGTACGGCGACCTTGCCCTTGATGATCTCGGAGGAGAGGAGGTTCCGGAGCTCGCTCGCGAGATCGGAGCGGATCCCCATCGTGACGTTGTCGAAGTCGATGAGGAGTGCCGCGTTAGGTGCGTGCTGGAAGGGGGAGGAGTGGACCTGCGTGACCGCCTGGGGGCCCCGATGCACGGGGGCGACCGGCACGCGCGCGGGCGTGTGCCGTGACTGTCGTTGATTCATGGGATGTGTTTGGCGTTCGTGAGCATGCAAGCGCGCGTTCGCGCGTCGAGCCTCGCCACGCCGGCCGGCACCGGCCCGAAGCCGCGTGCGCCGGAAGCGCGCGAGTGACCATGTCCGCACGCCGGTACCGGGCTCCGTCGCCCGGCGTTCAGGGCCCCGAGAGGGCCGTCCGGCGGCACCCGATCCGGTCCTCGCTCACGCGCATCGGCTCCCCGCGAGGGCGCGGAAATACCGATGTCGCAAGCGCTTCGGGACACGGATCACGCGGGGCTGCCCGGAGGCAGGACCCCCTGACGCGGTCCGTGTCGGACCGGTCGGATTCGCTAATCTAACATCGTGTCGTCACTTACGCACCGGACCCTCCGCGCCGGCTTCCGGCTGCCCGGGAACCGGCTGGGGCCGGCCCCGAGGCGCCTCCCTATTCCCCCATGGCCTTGAGGATCACCCGCTTGGGGCGCTGCCCGTCCCACTCGCCGTAGAAGACCCGCTGCCAGGGCCCGAAATCCAGGCGACCCTCGGTCACGGGAACGATCACCTCGTGCCCCACGGTGAGTGACCGGAGGTGCGCCGCGGCGTTGTCCTCTCCCGTTCCGGAGTTGTGGCGATACCGATCGGCGTCCCAGGGCGCGATGCGCGTCTCGAGCCAGTCCAGGATGTCCTTCCAGAGCCCGGGCTCGTGATCGTTCACGAAGACGCTGGCCGAGATGTGCATGGCGGAGACGAGGACGAATCCCTCCCGTATGCCCGCGGCCTCGCGGCACTTCTCGACCTCGTCGGTGATGTCGATGATCTCCTGGCGCTTCTTCGTATGGAACGTGAGGTAGCTCGTGTGCGTGCGCATGGAACGGGCGGGTAGGGGCGGCCGGGGGCGGAGCGTCGGGATTCGGCGCTCCGCCCCGGAAAATGGCACTCCGCCGCCGCCCCCGCACGCTCCAAGGGGGTGCGCCGCGCTAGCGCACGTAGCGGATCACACGCTGCTCGGACCAGGTCGCCCCGTCGTCGCGCGAGAGCTCCCAGCGCTGCTCGACGGACTCCGTGCCCGACGGCCGCCACGTCACGCGCACCTTCGCCAGCGATCCACTCCCGTCGCGCCGCGTCCCGGTCAGCACCATCGCCCCGTTCTGCAAGCCGCCTGTCAGCACGAGGCGCAATCCGGTGTTGTCGACCCAGGTGCGGTACCACTTGTGGTCGATGGGACTCCAGGTGGCGAAGGCGAGGCCCTCGTAGCCGGCCGGGCCGGTGACCTTCTCCTCGATGAGGCACTGCGAGAGATCGGTCGTGACCACGCTCGTGCCCGCGCCCGTCCCCGCGCCGACCCCGCTGCCGGGCACGAGCCGCCAGGTGCCGAGCAGGAAGTCGAGCTCGCGCGAGGTGGCGCGCGACCCGCACACGGGCACGATGACCTCGGGCGCTGGCGTGATCGCGGCGCGCCGCACGTAGCGGCCATCGAACGGCGCGAAGATCGGAGGATCCACCGCCCCGACCTGTCTGACGTCGCCGCTGGGAAGCGGCGTCCACGTGTAGATGTCGGTGAGCGTGAACCCGCCGAAGTCCGCGAAGACGCGCGTCCCCGTCAGGCGCATCTCGCTTCCGACGAGCCCCCCCTCCATGAGCAGGAATGCGCCGAACCCTCCGCCGGCCGCGACCCAGGTCTGCACCCACGTGCCGTCGATCGCGTCGTACGAGTTCAGGCTGCGCCCGCGCTGGCCGTTCGACGCGGTCCAGTTCTCGAGCACGGCGCAGCCGTTCAGGGCGGACACGATGGCGTTGGTTCCCACCTGCACGTCGGAGGGGTTGAAGACGTCCCAGCTGCCTAACCAGAAGTCGAACTGCCGGTGCTCGGGCGCGGCGCACCCCCGACCGTGGAGCGCGCCCGTGCCGAACCCCAGTTCCTCGAGCGGCACGAGCACATGCCGCCCGGCCGTCGCGCCGGGAAGGACGTGGGGGGCGGTTGGGACCGGTTCCCCGCACGCGGCCGCGGCCGCGAGCACTGCAAGAGTGAGACGAAGAAGCCGCACGGAACACCTCGCCGGTGAAATGGGCACTCGGGACGCGCCGCGCGCGGCACGTCGCGCGCACGTCGCGTGCACGCCCGCGGAGGATGCCCGGCGCGCGCAGGGAGGCGGAACGCGCGCGGTGGGGAGGCGTGTCAGGTGGGGCCCAGGCGGGAGTCGCGAGCGCCGGGCCCGGCGACGGGAGGACGAGGCGACGCCAGCGTGTCGACCGAGGAGGCGGCGGCGCCCTCGCGCTTAGCGAGTCCTGATCGGCGTGGAGAGCTGCGTGCGATCCCAGCGCAACACGAGGGCGGCCGCCGCCGGGCCCGACGGCACGACCGCGATCGTGAATAGATCCACGCCCTGGGCGAGCGGATCGGCGCGCAGCGGCACGCGGAACAGATCCCGCGCGGGATCGTGCTGTGTGCCCCACTGTCCCGTCTGCGAGTTCACCACGAGCTCGTAGCCGCTGTTATCGGGAGCCACGCGCGTCCACAAGGTATACTTGCCGGCGGGAAGCGGCCGTCCGCCGATCTCGACGTCCTGGCTGACCTCGAGTTGTGTGGCCGCATTGGCCCCCGTGCGCCAGAGCGTGTCACCCAGCACACCGCGCCGGAATACGTCGCGGCCGCGCGCGGCCGGGCGGCCGTAGTCGATGATGACGGTCGCACGACCGACAGTGGCACGTGTGGTGTCGCGCGGCGACACCCAGAGTCCCAGCGAGCGCCCCGCCGCATCGCGCGCCGCGAACGAGGCGGCGATCCCGCCGAGGTCCGTGTGCTCCACGCGCGTCACTTCGTACTTCAGCGTGGTCGCGGTTCCATCGAGTGCCAGCAGGCGCCCGGCCGCGTCGGTGAGCATGCGCAGCGGCGCTCCCAGGATCCACGCGCGCGCGGAGTCCGGCGACACCAGTCGAACGGGGAGCCGGCCGGCGGGGCCGCCCGCTGGCCCGACGAGACCCACGGCCGCGCTGTCCACCCCCCGCGCGCGCAGTGACGCGAGCCAGATCTCGTAGAGCGCGTACGACTCGGGCAGCGCCGGGAACCCGAAGGCGAGCGCCACGCGCCGCCTGAGGAGGCTATCACCCTGTACCTCCACGATCGCAGAGTCCTCCCGGAAGTCGACGCTGAAGCGCCGGGGGCCCGTGGTCACCGCCGCGCCATCAGCCAGCCGCAGCGTGTCGTCGAATCGCCGCGGCAGGCCGCCGTCGCCGAGCCGGACCACGTAGTGGTGAACCCGCGTCACGGGCGATCGCCGCACGAGCACTCCCTCCACGCGATCGGACCAGCGCGTGAACGACTCGATGGCGATTGTATCGACGCCGAGCGCGACGACGAAGGTGCCGCGGCTGACGGGGGCCTGGGCACCGGACGCGGAGTGCATCACGGCCAGGAGCAGGACGGATCGGAACAGTGGGATCATCATCGCGTGGGAAATTGCCGCTCGAAGCTGACACGTCCGGGGTACACGGCAACGACGCCGGTGCCGAGCGCGGCCCCACGAGGGATGGAGCGTCCGCCGCCGGTGCGGGCGTGCGAGAGCCGGCATATCCCCCGTCAGTCCACGGCGAACGCAGGTCCGCGGCGGCCGTCGATTCGTCCCCGCGTTCGACCACGGGTCATCCCTCGCTGACACCGGTTGGCCCCCACGCTTCCCGGCCGCGCGGGACGCGAAACACATTGCGGCGATGCCCCCACCCCGACCCATGAGCGCCGCGCGACGCGCGGCCTGCCGCAAAACGGATTGGTGAAGCCACGGACCACCACGACGATTCTGCTCGCGGCGACGGCCTTCGGCCTCTTCGAGGGCTTGAAAGGCTTCGTCGCGTCCCGCCTGCGCGGCCAACCGCTCGGATGGGTCGATCTGCTCATCCAGAACATGCCGTGGTGGTACGGGTGGGCGCTGCTCGCGCCGCTGGTGCTCTGGATGGGGCGCCGCTTCCCGCTCATCGGCGACTCGCGACATCGCGTCCACTACGCGGCGCTGCATCTGGTCGTGGCGACCGTCGCAGCCGCGGCGCATCTCGCGCTCGTGGGGACGATCTTCTTTCACAGCGTGCGGATTCAACTGCCATTCAGCTCGCCGTTCGCACTCGTCATCCAGTGGCAGGCGAACTTCCTCGTGGTGAACATGCTGACCTACGGTGTCATCCTCGGCGCGGGATACGCGGTCGAGTACAACCGCCGGTACCGTGAGAGTCGCATCGAATCGGCGCGGCTGGCCATGGAGGCGGCGCAGGCACAGCAGCGCATGGCCGAGGCGCGCCTGCAGGCGCTCCGCATGGAGCTGAACCCGCACTTCCTGTTCAACACGCTGAATGCCGTGTCGGGGCTCGTGCGGCGCGGCGAGAACGACCGGGCCGTGACCACGCTCGCGCACCTCGGTGATCTGCTGCGCGCCACACTCGATCGGACCGCCGCCCCGGTGGTGCCGCTCGGCGAAGAGCTCGCGATCCTGCAGCACTACGTGGACCTCGAGCAGGTCCGGCTGGGCGACCGCCTCGAGGTCCGCATCGACGTGCCGGAGGAGCTCGACGGCGCGCTCGTGCCCTCGCTCGCGCTGCAGCCGCTCGTGGAGAACGCGATCCGCCACGGTATCGCACCGCGCGCGGGACCGGGGCGCGTGACGCTGGTGGGGTGGCGCGAAGGGGACCGGCTCACGCTCGAAGTGCGCGACACGGGTCGTGGCCTTTCGCCCGGGAGAAACGGTCACGGGCCGAGTGGGGTGGGGCTCACGAACACCCGGGCGCGGCTGGAGCACCTGTACGGCAGCGCGGCCGGCCTTTCGCTCGAGGCCGGCCATGGGGGCGGCGCGGTTGCGCGTCTCTGGTTGCCGTATCGAACCGTGACCATGAGTGAGAACGGATGAGAGGAGACATGGAACCACGCCGCGGGCGCATCCGGGCGATCATCTGCGACGACGAGCCGCTCGCGCGGGACTGCGTGCGCCTCGCGCTGGCGCACGACGGCGATGTGGAGATCGTGGCGGAATGCGACGAGGGCGAGAGCGCCGTCGCGGCGATCCGACAGCTTCAGCCCGAGCTCCTGTTTCTCGACGTGCAGATGCCGGGTCTGGACGGGTTCGACGTGCTCGCCGCGCTCGCGCCGGCAGAGCGCCCGGTGGTGGTCTTCATCACCGCGTACGACGCCCACGCGCTGCGCGCCTTCGAGATGCACGCCCTGGACTACCTTCTCAAGCCGTTCACGGACGATCGTTTTCGCGACGCGGTCGCGCACGCGAAGGAGCACGTGCGGATGCGCGGCAGCGACCTCCGCTCACGGATTGACCAGTTGCTGCGCGAGCGGATGCGGGAGGTCGGCGAGCCCTCCGGATCCGGTGACGTGAGGCGCGATGGCCCGGTGACGCGGTTCGCCGTCCGCAGCGGCGAGCGGATCTCGATGGTCCGGGCGCAGGACGTGGACTGGTTCGGCGTCGACGGCAACTACGTGACGCTCAATGTGCGCGAGCGCACGTTCCGCGTGCGCGCCACACTGCGCGCGCTGGGGGAGCAGCTCGACGCGCGCCGCTTCGTCCGCATCCACAAGTCGGTGATCGTGAACGTGGAGCGGATCCGGGAGCTGCAGCCGTGGTTCGGCGGCGACTACGTGGCGATTCTGGTGGACGGCCGGAAGCTGCGGGTGAGCCGGACCTACGCCCCCGAGCTGCTGCGGCCCATCCAGTAGGGCGAGCGGGGCCGAAACCGGGCGCGGCGCGGTGCCGTAAGGGGGCTCCAGCCATTCACCGCAGGGAGAGCTCCCCATGCAGGGCATGCTTCGCGACGTCCGCTACGGCTTCCGCTCGCTGGTCAAGAGTCCCGGGCTCAGCCTCGTCGCCACGATCGCGCTGACGTTCGGCATCGGGTTGACCACGACGATGTTCAGCATCGTCTACGGCGCGCTCATGAAGGGGCTTCCCTTCCCCGATGGCGATCGCATCGTGGACGTGCACCGCAACAATCCCACGGTCGGCGCGCGGCGGATGGGCGTCCCGATCAGCGACTATGTGGAGTATCGCGACCAGCAGCAGACACTGGAGGCGATCGGCGCGTTCTATACCGGGACCGTGAACGTGAGCGGCACCGGCGAGGCGGAGCGGTTCGGCGGCGCGTTCGTGACGGCGTCGGTCTTTCAGGTGGCGCCCGTGCGGCCGGTGCTGGGGCGCACGATCCGGGTGGGAGAGGACGTGGCCGGTGGCCCGCGCGTCGCGGTGATCGGGCACGGCATGTGGCAGCGCCGCTTTGGTGGGGACCCCGGCGTCATCGGCCAGATCCTCCGGGCGAACGGCGTGCCGTTCACGATCGTCGGGGTGATGCCCGAGGGGTATCTCTTCCCCGACGACGCGAGCATCTGGCTGCCGCTTCAGCTCGATCCCGTCGCGACCCCGCGCGGCCAGGGGCAGTGGTTGAGTGTGGTCGGAAAGCTCAAGCCCGGCGTGACGTTCGACCAGGCGGCGCTGGATATGGATCGCGTGGCGCGGCGGCTGCAGGAGGCGTACAAGGAGACGAACGAGCACATCGGCGCGTCGGTGCTCCCGTTCGTCGAGGCGCACCTTGGGCCGGAGCCCCGGCAGCTCCTGTATACGATGCTGGGTGCCGTCTTCTTCGTGCTGCTCATCGCGTGCGCCAACGTGGCGAACCTGCTGCTGGACCGCGCGGCACACCGGACCAAGGAAGTGGGGATTCGCACCGCCCTCGGCGCGTCGCGGAGTGCCGTCGTCAGGCAGTTCCTGACCGAGGCCCTGCTCCTCTCGGCGGGCGGCGCCGTGTTCGGTACGCTGCTCGCGGGCGTCGGGATCGGGATCTTCAATCGCGCGATCGTCGACAGCGAGCCGCCGTTCTTCATCGACATCGCGCTGCACCCGCCCGTGCTGCTCTTCGTGATCGCGGTGAGCGTGGTGGCCACGATGCTGTCGGGGCTGATCCCGGCGTACCAGTCCTCGCGCTCGGACATCAACGAGGTACTCAAGGACGAAACGCGCGGTTCGTCCAGTCTGCACATCGGCAGGATGAGCAAGGCGCTCGTGGTGTTCGAGATCGCGCTCTCGTGCGGACTGCTGGTCGCGTCGGGCCTCATGATCAAGAGCGTGACGAAGCTGCGGACGATGGATCCCGGCTTCCGCACCGCGAACGTCTTCACCGCGCGGCTCGGCTTTCCGTCGACGTACACGGACACGATGATGCAGCGGCAGTTCCACGAGCAGCTGCGGCAGCGGCTCGCGGTGCTCCCCGGGGCGACGAATGCGACCATCATGTCGGGGCTCCCCGGCGTCGGCTCCAACGGCGGAAACTTCACGATCGACGGCGCGACGTATGCGGCGGACCGCGACGTGCCCAGCGCGAGCTGGTCGTCCGTCTCGCCGGGTTACTTCGAGACGTTCGACGTCGGCGCCCTGCGGGGGCGGGTGATCGGCGAGAGCGATCGCGCCGACGGCCTGCCCGTGGCGGTGGTCAACCAGGCCTTCGCCGACCGGTACTTCCCGAACGAGGACGCCATCGGGAGGCGCATCCGGCGCGGCGGCCGGACCAGCGAGGCCCCGTGGCTCACGATCGTGGGCGTGGTGCCCACGCTCTACAGCGGCGACCCCGATGAGCCGCGCCGGCCGGCCTACTACGTGCCCCTCGCGCAGAGCCACTCGAACTTCGTGAGCCTGGCTGTCCGCACGACGGGCGAGCCGCTCGCGCTGACTCCCGCGGTGCGCCAGGCCGTGGCGACCCTCAACGCGGACATCCCGATCTACTGGGTGTACTCGATGGAGGAGGCGCTGGCCCGGCCCACGTGGTACATCCGCGTCTTCGGCACGATGTTCATGATCTTCGGGATCATCGCGCTCTTCCTGGCCTCGGTGGGCCTGTACGCGGTGATGTCGTTCTCGGTGAGCCGGCGGATCCGTGAGGTGGGGATCCGGATGGCGTTAGGCGCGCAGGGGCGCGACGTGATGCGCATGATCTTCCGGCAGGGGGCCTGGCAGCTCGGCGTCGGCATGGTGCTGGGGCTCGCCCTGGCTTCCGGCGTGGCCACGCTCATGCAGGTCATCCTGTTCGACGTGCAGCCGCGCGACCCGAGCATATTCGGCGGGGTCGCCGCGGTACTCGCGCTGGCGGGCCTCGCGGCCTGCCTGGTGCCGGCACGCCGAGCCACGCGCGTGGATCCGCTCGTCGCCCTGCGCGCGGAATAGACGGGCCGCGGGCGCGCCGCGCCGGCACCCATGGGGACCTGGCGCCGGCTTACCTTTCGCCATGTCCTTCTCCGCCCTGAAGCTCCACCCGGATCTGCTGCGCGCCGTCCGGGAGCTCGGCTTCGTCAAGCCGACCCCCATCCAGACGGATGCGATCCCCCACGCCGTCCTGGGCCGCGACGTCCTCGCCTGCGCGATGACGGGCAGCGGCAAGACCGCCGCCTTCCTGCTGCCGATCCTGCAGCGCCTGCTCCGGCAGCCGCGCCGGACCACGCGCGCACTCATCCTGAGCCCGACGCGCGAGCTCGCCGCCCAGATCCTCGAGGAGCTGAATGCGCTCGCCGTTCATACGCCGATCACGGCCGCGGCGATCTTCGGCGGCGTCGGGATGCAGCCCCAGGAACACGCCTTCCGCAGCGGCGTCGAGATCCTCGTGGCGACTCCGGGACGGTTGCTCGACCATCTCAAGCATCCCTACGCGAAGCTGGACCGCGTCGAGTATCTCGTGCTCGACGAGGCCGATCGCATGCTCGACATGGGGTTTCTCCCCGATATCCGGCGCGTGCTGCGGCATCTCCCGGCGCGGCGGCAGACGCTCTTCTTCAGCGCCACGATGCCGGCCCCGATCGTCACCCTCACGCAGGAGCTGCTGCGCGATCCGGTGACCGTCAACCTCGAGCGCAAGGCGGCGCCGGCCGTGGGCATCACGCAGGCCGTCTATCCCGTGCCACAGGAGCTCAAGTCCACCCTCCTGGCCACGCTGCTCGAGCGCAACGTCATGCGCGAGGCGCTGGTCTTCACGCGGACCAAGCATCGCGCCAACCGCCTGTGGGAATTCCTCGACAAACGCGGCATCTCCGCCGCCCGGATTCACGGGAATCGCTCGCAGGCCCAGCGCACCGACGCGCTGGAGGGCTTCAAGGCGGGACGGTATCGCGTCCTCGTGGCGACCGATATCGCGGCCCGCGGGATCGACGTCGAGGCCCTGGGGCACGTGGTCAACTTCGACGTTCCGGTGGCGCCTGACGATTACATCCATCGCGTGGGGCGCACGGCGCGCGCAGAGCTGACCGGGGAAGCCTTCACGTTCGTCTCGCCGCAGGAGACCGACGAGCTCCGGGCCATCGAGCGCGCGATCGGCCGGCCGCTGTTGCGCGTCACGGTCCCCGATTTCGACTACAGTGGCAAGCCACCAGGGCGGCTCGAGATCCCGCTGAGTGAGCGGCTCGCCAAGATGCGCACCGAACGGGCGGAAGCACGGGCTCGCACCCTTGCGAAGGAGGCGAAGCGCGCTACGAGCGGCACGAAGCCCGTCACGCCCCACGCACCGTCGGCCATACCCACCCCCCCGGCCCCGCCCGCGCGGCAGCGTGCGGACGGCGCGTCGCCGTATGCGGAACCGCGACAGCCGACCCGTTCCGGCCGCCGGCGACGCGGCGGCCGCGGCCGCGGACCGCGCGGTCGCTGACCGAACCGCCGGCCTTCGCCCCGCCTACTCTTGCGACTGGGGGCGGTCAGGTGTGGCGGCGGGGTCGGGGGCGGGCTCTTCGGGGCGCCGCTGCGCCTCCTCGAGCTTGCGCTGCCGCTTCGCCTCCTGACGCTGCATGCGGTCCAGCTCCTTCCTGCGCTTCTCGAATCCGTAATTCGGCTTTCGCGCCACAACGCATCCTTGCTCTGGGATACCGCAACTTAGAGGGTGGACCCACGGAACGGTTCACTTCCGGTGCCTCCGCCGCCCGCCGGATCGGACGTTCTGTCTCCTGTCGCCATTGCCGACTCCAATCTGGCCCCTGGCTTCGCCGCTGACCGCCAGCTCCGATTGCCAGCGTCGTTCAGCGGGGGTACACTCTCCCGCACTTCTCAAATCGGGGACCGGTCGATGTTTGGTGCACCTGGACGAACGGGAATCTCGCTCTCGGCCATTCTCCTCTCACTCGCGGGCGCGTGGGGAGTCCGCGCCCTCGGCGACCGTCCCGTGGCGGCGGTCCCACCCTCGGCGGCGATCGATTCGGTCGTGCTTCGGTCGTACCAGTGGCGCAGCATCGGTCCGGACCGCGGGGGACGCTCGATCGCGGTGAGCGGCGTGAAGGGGCGGCCGCAGGAGGCGTACTTCGGCGCGACCGGGGGCGGCCTCTGGAAGACCACCGACGGGGGCCAGAACTGGGTCCCCGTGACCGACCACCAGATCCGGAGCTCGTCGGTCGGCGCCGTTGCGGTGTCGGAGTCGAACCCCGACGTGGTGTACATCGGGATGGGGGAGTCGTGCATCCGCGGCAACGTGATGGCCGGGGATGGCGTGTACAAGTCCACCGACGCGGGGCGGACCTGGACGCACGTGGGGTTCAGCGACAAGCAGAACATCTCGAAGATCCGCGTGCATCCCACGAACCCCGACATCGTCTGGGTGGCGGCCTTCGGCTTCCACGGCGGCCCTAACGAGGAGCGGGGCGTCTTCAAGACCACGGACGGCGGGCGGACCTGGCGCAAGGTGCTCTACCGCGACGACAAGACCGGCGCGGTCGATCTCTCGGTCGATCCGGGCAACCCGAACGTGCTCTACGCCGCACTCTGGGAAGCCTTCCGCATGGAATACACGATGTCGAGCGGCGGCCCCGGCAGCGGACTCTTCAAGTCCACCGACGGCGGAGAGACGTGGACGGAGATCACGCGCCGCCCGGGCCTGCCCACCGGCGTCGTGGGGCGCATCGGCGTCGCGGTCTCGGGCGCGGACCCGAACCGCGTATACGCGCTGGTCGAGAACGAGAACGGCGGGCTCTTCAGCTCGAACGATGCGGGAGGCACGTGGACCCTCGTGAACGCGGACCGGCGGATCCGGCAGCGCGCCTTCTACTACACGCACATCACCGCGGACCCGCGCAATCGCGACGTGGTCTACGCGCTCAACACGGCGCTCTTCCGCTCGGACGACGGCGGCCGGACGCTCACCAGCGTGGGCGGGGGGACGCACGGCGACCACCACGACCTCTGGATCGACCCGGACAACCCGCGCCATCTCGTGAGCGGGAACGACGGCGGGGGCGCCGTGTCCATGAACGGCGGCTCGGGCTCGTGGACCGATCAGGACTTCCCCACCGCGCAGTTCTACCACGCGATCACGACGAAGCACGTGCCCTTCCACGTCTGCGGCTCGCAGCAGGACAACAGCACCGCCTGCGTTGCGAGTGGCGGCGGCGGTGGCCGCGGCGGACGCGGGGGTGGCGCCAATCAGCTCTACACGGTTGGCGGTGGCGAGCCGGGATACATCGCGCCGGATCCCAGGGACCTCGACGTGTTCTACGGCGGAACGAACAACGGCGGCTTCCTCACCCGCTACAACCGCCGGACGGGACAGCTGCGCGAGGTGAATCCGTATCCGCGCATGTTCCAGGGCGAGCCCGCGAGCGCCGTGAAGGAGCGCTGGCAGTGGACGTACCCGATCATCTTCTCGCCCGTGGATCCGAACGTGTTGTACACGTCCTCGCAGCGCGTCTGGAAGACGACCAACGGCGGGCAGAGCTGGGACGCGATCAGTCCCGATCTCACCCGGCACGACCCGAAGACGCTGGGGCACTCGGGCGGGCCGATCACGGGGGACATGAACGGCCCGGAGATCTACGCCACGGTCTTCGCGTTAGGTCCCGGAAAGCGGAACGTGAGCGTGCTGTGGGCCGGCAGCGACGATGGGCTGGTCCACGTCACGCGCGACGGCGGACAGACGTGGACGAACGTGACGCCGCGCGAGATGCCGGAGTTCGGTCGCGTGAGTCAGATCGACGCCTCGGCGTTCAACGACGGTACAGCGTACATCGCGGTCAAGCGGCCGCTCCTGAACGACACGGCGCCGTACATCTTCCGCACGCACGACTTCGGCGCGACGTGGACGAAAGTCGTGAACGGGATCGCGGCCAACGACTACGTGCACGTGGTTCGCGAGGACCACACGCGTCGGGGCCTGCTGTACGCCGGAACACAGCACGGCGTCTACATCTCCTACGACGACGGCAACTCCTGGGAGTCCCTGTCGCTCAACCTGCCGCACGTCCCGATCTCCGACCTGATCGTCGAGGCCAACGCCCTCGTCCTCGGCACCCACGGGCGGAGCTTCTACGTGCTCGACAACGTCGAGGCGCTCCGGCAGTACACGCCGGCGCTCGTGGCGTCGGCAGATCCGGTACTCTTCCGCCCCGCGGCGGCGATCCGGCAGGGAGGTCCCGCGATGATCCAGTATCTCCTCAAGCGACCCGCCCAGAGCCTCACGCTCGAGATCCTGGATCGGAGCGGACAACCCGTGCAGTCCTTTGCCGGAGCCCCCGCCGCAGCGGCGGGTGGGCGCGAGGGCGGAGGCGGGGGCGGGGGCGGACGCGGAGGCCGGGGCGGATTCGGCGGCGGCCCGTCGATGGCGCCGGGACTCAACACGTTCCCCTGGAATCTGCAGTACCCGGCCGCGACGACCTTTCCGGGCATGATCCTCTGGGGCGCCAGCACGGCGGGTCCACTCGCGGTCCCGGGCAACTACCAGGTGCGCCTTACCATTGATGGACACACGCAGTCGCAGCCGCTCGTGGTGCAGATGCACCCGCTCTACACCGACGTCACCCAGGCAGACCTCGAGGAGCAGTTCGCCCTCGCCATCCGCATCCGCGACAAGCTGACCGAGGCGAACAACGCGGTGATCCAGATCCGTGAGATCAAGTCGCAGGTGGCCGAGCGCATGGGACGATCGACTGATCGCCGGCTCCGGACGGCCGGCGAGACGCTGGTGCGGAACATCAGTGCCGTGGAGGAGGAGATCTACCAGGTGCGGAACCAGAGCGGGCAGGATCCGCTCAACTTCCCCATCAAGATCAACAACCGCATCGGGACGCTGAATCGCACGGTGAACACCGGTGATGGAAAGCCGATCGCGAACGCGGAGCCGATCTTCAACGATCTGGTCGCAGAGCTCAAGGTGCAGACGGACCGGCTGGAGCGGATCCTGTCGGAGGATCTGCCCCGGCTGAACGCGGAGCTCCGGCGGCTGGGGCTGGTGGAAGTACAGGCGCGCCCCCGGGCGATCTCCTGATCGGTCGTCGGAAAGACGAACGGGGTCGCGGATCAAACGCCGCGACCCCGTTCCCGCTTCTCGCGGCCGGTGCGCGCGTGGTCAGCCGCCGCGCACCTGCACGTTGCCGTGCACGAGGACGTTCCCCGGCAGCCCCGAGAACTGCTCGTCCGGCGTGAGTCCGCAGAAGACCTGATCCTGCCCCGCGGCGTCATTGATGCGCGCGGTGCTCATCTCGTCTGGCACACCCGACTGCTCGCCGTTGTCCACGGTCCAGAAGTAGGACACCGTCCCGGGGACGATGGCCGGGTGATTCGTCCGGTCGATGATTCCCGCGACCCAGGCGGTGTCGTTGCGCACCACCATGCAGGTCACGGTCACGTGAAGGTACCGGTCGATGGCGTGGATGTTGATCTGGTATTCGCCACTCGCGGTCCCGTCTTCCATTGCCACCGCGCTGAAGCCCATCGTGCGCAGCTCGCCACCCGAGAAGTAGTGCGCACTCCCTGCCGCCGAGGCCACGACGCCCTGCGCGAGTGCCGGCGCGCCGGAAATGAGCGGCGTCGCCGCGGCTGTCACCAACGTCGGGGACGAGGGAGTGTCGCACGCGGCCACTGCCGCGGCGGCGGTGCCCACCAGCAGAATTCGGACCAGATGTCGCTGCATTGCTCCTCCGCGAATCGGGGTTGATCAGCCGGCGGGTGAGGTCCCGCCTGCCGCAGCCCAATCCTCGGAGGAACCCGGGCCGAGTCTTGGAGGGTCGAGAGGTCCGGTGGAACGCTGTCGAACATCCTCGTCCGCTCATCACGGAGGATCACGCCCACCACGTCGCGGATGGCGGTCAGGGGCGTGGATGTCCAGCGGTGCGATGGCGCACCCGGTACTCGTGGGGCGTGAAACGGATGTGCCGCCGAAACAGCCGGGTGAAGTGGCTCTGATCAGCAAACCCGAAGGCGAGCGCGATGTGGGCGATGGGCTCATCGGTCGTCGCCAGCGCCTCGGCGGCGGCGCGGAGCCGCCGGTGACGAACGAAGGTGCCGATGGAGCAGCCGTAGTGGGCGCGGAAGAGCCGCGCCAGATACGCGGGGTGAACTCCTGCCTCGCGCGCCACCATCGCGAGGGGTGGCGCATTGCGATGGGTGTCGAGCAGCATCTCGCGCGCGCGCTCGAGCCACCATGGGGGTTGGCCCAGCCGGCGCGCCCGGGCCGCGTACCGCGCCGCGCACGCCAGCAGCTCGAGACTCAGCGCGGCCGCGGCGAGCGGGGTGGTCTCGTCCGGATGCTCGAGCTCGACGGCGAGCTGGTGCGCGACGCCCTCGGCCGCGAGGTCCCGGAAGTGCACCACGGAGGCGAGGAGCGACCGGCACGGCGCGAGCAATTCCTCCTGCGTCTCGTCGGGCTCCAGGATGATCTGCCGTGATCCGGTCCGCACGAAGCGGTCGTCGTGACGCTCGAGACCCGGTTTGGCCAGCACGGTGCCCCGGCGGCACTCGCGATCGCGCCCGCAAACGCGCTCGGTGAACGCACCATCGAGCACCACGGTGACACACGCACGCTCGTGGACATGCGGCGGCATGCGCAGCAGTCCGGGGAACCGCGCGACCATCACGCGTCCGCCGGGCACCTCCAGGGACACGGAGCGCTGCGTCCCCGCCGCGGCGGGAAGGCGAGTGACAGCGGTGACGGGCGGAGTCTCGGAGTCCATCGGGCGTACGGAGTGCACGGGAGCGACACGATGTCGGCGCGGCCGCATGGCCGCAACGTGGGTCGGAGTGACGAGGCGCCGCCCGCGTCGGCCCGGACCTGCTCCGGGGCGCGGAAGAGGCTGGTCCGAGCCCGGCCAGGTGGCGCCGACACCGCGGACTCGGGAGCGGGAACCGGACCGCCGGTTCTGCGGTTCGTTCTGACGTCCACTGTCACATCGGACCGCGGCCCGCCTAACGCTCAGTAGCGCGGCCGCCCGATCGGAACGCGCGAATCCGTCGGCGTGCGAGCGCCGGCGCGGAGGTGACCGAGATGACGACCTCGCTGGAGTCCGACGCCCCATCCCCGCGCGGCGCGGCGCCGCGTACGGAATCGCGACCCCGGGCCGAAGACGGCCTCATCGAACGCGCGAGGACCCTCGCCCCCTTCCTGCGCACGCGCGCCGCCGAGGCCGAGACGACCGGGCGCCTGCCGCGCGAAGTGCTCGACGCGATGCGTGAAGCGGGACTCTTCCGACTGCTGCTCCCGCGTTCGCTCGGCGGGCTCGAGGTCGACCCTGTCACCTACATCCTCGTCGCGGAGGAGGTCTCGCGCGCGGACAGCGCCGCCGGATGGGTACTGCAGGCCGGCAACATGGGAGCCTGGTGGTCGTCACGCCTCTCGGCCGACGGTGCGCGGGCGGTGCATGGCGACGACCCCAGCGCGCTGGTGGCGGCCGCGTTCCACCCCCCGCAGCACGCCGTGGAGGTCGAAGGCGGTTACCGCGTCACCGGACGCGGGCCACTGGCGAGCAACATCCACGACGCCACGTGGCTCTTCCTCACGGCACTGGTTTTCGAGAACGGCCAGCCGCGCCTGACGCCGGCGGGTCCACAGGTGATCGGGGTCATTCTCCGCGCCAGCGAGGCGACGATCATCGACACGTGGGATTCCCTGGGGATGCGGGGCACGGACAGCAACGACGTCGTGGTCGAGAACGTCTTCGTCCCGGCAGCGCGCACCTACCCGCTCGCACCGGCCCTGGAGATGAACGCGCTCTTCACCGGTCCCCTGTATCGCTTCCCGCCGATCGGGGCCACGTCGATCATCGGCGTGCCCGTCGCGCTGGGCGTGGCGCGCGAAGCCCTGAACGAGCTGCGCGCTCTCGCGGCGAAGAAGACCGCATTCGGGTTCATGAAGCCGATGCGTGAGCGCAGCACGGTGCAGGCCCAGGTCGCGCGCGCCGAGGGGATGTTCCGCGCCGCACGGCTTCTCTTCCTGGACACGATCGGCGCGGCCTGGCAGCGCACGGTCGCTGGGGAAGCGTCCACGCTGGAGCAGAAGGCCGACCTGCTGATGGCGGCCGCGCACGCCGTACGCACCTGCGCCACGGTGACGGCTATGATGCATGCGCTCGCGGGGACGACGGGCATCTACACGCGCAGTCCGTTGGAGCGTCACTTCCGCGACATGCAGACGCTGCGACACCACGGCTTTGTGTCGGAGAGTCGCTTCGAGGCGGCGGGACAGGTGTACCTCGGCCTCCCGCCGGAATTCCCCATGCTGGCGCTGTAGGCGTCTGGCATCACGCGGGGACGGCCCGTGAGGGATGCGGGCGTGACGGCGGGATAGCTCGAGGACCTTGACGCCTCCGGTCGCGGGTGCACGATTCCACGGTTGGTCCGGAACCTCCTCCGCGACCGACCAGTCGGCGTGAACCTCTGCAAGTGAGGCAGCATGCGTGCCCTTCGGAACCTCCGTGTCGCGGCGTCGAGTGCTCTGGTCGTGGTGCTGCTGCCCGTTCTGGCATCGTGCTCGTCTGACGACGACGACCCCGTAGGGGCGTCCGATCCCCTGGTCGGCACGTGGACCGCCACGAGCTTCCAGGCCTTCGGCCAGGACTTCATCGCGGACGGGATGGCGCTGTCCATCACCGTGAACGCGAATGACACGTATGCGATCTCGGTGACGAACGATCTCATCGGCGTGTGCGACCCGCAGACGAGCTGCACGGAGACCGGCACCTACTCGTCGTCGGCCACGCAGATCACGCTCGATCCGGGGCCGGATGCGACGACGTTGAACTACTCGATCCAGGGCAACACCATGACCCTGACCGGGAGCATCGACGCCGTGCCGGTGACCATCGTGCTGACGCGAGCGTAGGCGGGAGCGCCGGACGCTTCTCCGCGATCGCCGTGCATGCGGCCGGGTCGCGCGGATCCGCTCGTCGCCCTGCGAAGCGCTGACGGGACTACGAGCGGGACCACGCCCCGAGGGCGCGCCGTACGTCCAGCAACTGCCCCAGGTGGTACGCCGTGTGGTCGATCACCAGAATGAGCTCGCGCAGGTACGTCTGGCCCGTCCCGTGCGGAATCGTGGCGAAGAGATCGACTCCCGGGTCACCGGCCAGCGCCTTCAGCGCTGCACGATCCTTCTGGAAGTCGGCGAGGCTTCGATTCCACGCCTCGGCCGAGCGAGGCGCCGCGGTCTTCGGCCAGTAGTCGTCGGGGAAGGTCCGCTCCCGGTAGCCGGGATTCACGCAGAAGTCGAGTATGTCGTTCTGCACGAGCCGCATGTGCTCCACGAGCTGCCAGGCCGAGTGGACGAGCCCCGTCGGGACGAGCCCGCGGAATCCCTCGGGAATGCCTGAGGTCGCGTCCTCGAAACCGGCGTGCGCGTCCTCCCAGTCGAGAGCCTGCTGGAGCTGTTGGCGGAGTGGGTCGAGCGAAGACATCGTGTCCCCGGTGACGTTGGCGTGTGGCGTCAAGATACCACGGGGTGCCCGCGAGGTCAGTGAGCGCGTCCGTCGTGCGGTTGCGCCATTGCCCCACTCGCCAGCGCGTCGCATTGTGAGCGGAGTCCGCGGCGGGTGCGCTCGTCCCACGCGAGCCGCGGTGCCCTCTTGGCATCAGGAGCTTTCATGACACGGCACACGTTCACTCTTCTGGCCGCCTCGGTGGCAGTGGTGCTGTCGAGCTCCGCGTGCGATCGCGCGGCGCCGGACGCCGATTCGGGCGGCGCGTCGGTGCCGGACCTGGCAGCGCTCGAGCGGATGACCGCGCGATTCGCGCCGACGGAGGTGAGCGCCGACACGGCGCGCCTGACGGCAAACGACCGCGAGGCCCTGGCGAAGATCATCCGGGCGGCGGCGCTGCTCGAGCCGCTCTTTCTGCGACAGGTCTGGAGCGGGAACGACTCGCTCGCGGCGGTGCTCCGGACGGATACGTCCGGGCTCGGCCTGGCCCGGCGGCACTATTTCGCGATCAACATGGGGCCCTGGTCGCGCCTGGACGAGGGGCGTGCGTTCATTCCGGGCGTGCCCGCGGAGCAGCCTGCCGGCGCGGGCTTCTACCCCGAGGAGATGACCCGGACGGAGTTCGAGCGCTGGGCGGACAGCCTCCCCGCCGCGGAGCAGGCACGCGCGAAGGGATTCTTCCACGTGATCCGGCGGGCCGAAGGCGGTGCACTCGAGGCCGTGCCGTACAGCCAGGCGTATCGCGAGTTCCTGGAGCCGGCCGCGGAGCTGCTGCGCGAGGCGGCCGCAGTCACGCCTAACGCTACGCTCCGGCGGTTCCTCACGGCCCGCGCGGAGGCCTTCCTCTCGAACGACTATTACGCGAGCGACGTGGCGTGGATGGATCTCGACGCGCCCATCGACGTGACGATCGGCCCGTACGAGACCTACGAGGACCGGCTCTTCGGCTACAAGGCGGCCTTCGAGGCCTACGTGACGCTGCGCGACGACGCCGAGTCGGCGAAGCTGCAGCGCTTCGGCGGTTATCTGCAGGAGCTCGAGAACAACCTGCCGATCGAGGCGCGCTACCGGAACCCGCGGATCGGTGCGGCGGCGCCGATCCGGGTGGTACAGCTCCTCTACGCGAGCGGTGACGGGAACCGCGGGGTGCAGACGGCGGCGTTCAACCTTCCCAACGACGAGCGGGTGGTGCGCGAGAAGGGCTCCAAGCGGGTGATGCTGAAGAACGTGCAGGAGGCCAAGTTCGAGAAGACCCTCGTCCCGATCGCCGGGGTGGTGCTCGCGCCGGCGGATCGCGAGCGCCTCTCGTTCGACGCCTTCTTCACGCACATCCTGGCCCATGAGCTGATGCACGGACTGGGGCCCAACACGATCGCGGTGGGTGACCGGGCGACCACGGTGCGGGCGGAGCTCAAGGAGCTGTACGCACCCCTCGAGGAAGCCAAGGCCGACGTGACCGGCCTGTGGGCGCTCGCGCACCTGATCGACCGCGGCGTGGTCGACCGCGCGCTCGAGCGGTCGTTGTACCCGACCTTTCTCGCGAGCATGTTCCGCTCGGTGCGGTTCGGCCTCACGGGCGCGCACGGGCGCGGCGTGGCGCTGCAGTTCAACTACCTGCTGGACCGGGGGGCGATCGGCGTGGGCGCCGACTCGGCCACGTTTCACGTCGTCCCGGAGCGGATCGAGGCGGGCGTGCGCGAGCTCGCGCGCGAGATCCTGACCGTGCAGGCGGAGGGATCGTCCGAGAAGGCGACGGCGCTGCTGGATCGTTATGCGGTGATCCGGCCCGTGATGCAGCGCGCGCTGGACCGCCTGACGAGCGTGCCGGTGGACATCGAGCCGGGCTATCCGGTGGCGCGGGCGATGGGGGCGCCGGGGCGGTAGCGGCGGCGCCCCACCCCGCCCGTTCATCACGCTCCCGAATGTTCCGCGCAGCGATCTCCCGGCGCTCCCGCGTGCGCAGCTCCGGACGATCCGGAGCAGGCGCGTACGGCCGCCAGCACCGCGCCCGCGGGGATCGCACGGGCACACTGGCAGGACATCGTGGACCGGATCAGCGCGATCCTCGAGCCGGCGCGGGCACGGTGAGGTACGTGCGCGGCGCGGCGCGTCAGAGCAGAAACTCGTAGTAGATGAGCGGCGTGCCGCGATACTCCGCGCGCCCCACCTCGCGAAATCCGCACTTTTCGTAGAATGGGCCGGCGCCGGCCGGAGCGTCGTAGGCGTCCAGCCGGATGCCGTCGCCTGGCCAGTCGCGGGCCGCGTCGCACGCATGCTCCACGGTCTGGCGCCCCACCCCCTGCCGTTGGTGCCGCGGGTGAACGGCCATGTCGGTGAGGTAGATCGGCCGCGTGCGCGGGGTGAAGTAGCGCGCGTCGATGGCCCACGGCTTCTTCGTCGCGAGGCGCAGGGTCGCCACGATCTCACCGTCCTGTCGTGCGATCCACACCTGGGAGTGCTTCATGCTCGCGATCACGCCGCGCTCGGACGCGAGCGACGACCAGTGCCCGTATCCATGCCGGGCCGTGAGGTCGTCGGCGGCGGCAACGCGCAACGCGGCGACGACGGCCGCATCTTCTGGCGTGGCGAGTTCGATCGTGAGCACCATCGATCGGAGAATAGGTCCGTCTGGGCCGCCTGGAAAGCGCGGCGGACTGGACCGCGTGGGGAACGGCGGGTGCGCAGTCGCTCCGGCGCGGCGGACACGGGCGCGAAATCGTTGCCGCCACGGAGCCGGACGCCACCGTCCCGGGGCTACTGTCGCTGCCGGGGGGTATAAGAGGGCCCCCCGGAAGACTCGCCGCCCTCCGGGCTCGACAGCCCTTGCGTGCGCGCGCATCAGTCTCTGCCGTCAGGAGTGGTACCGTGTCCACCGTGCCCGCCAGATCCGGATTCATCGATAACCGCAGCATTGCCGCCCGTCTGGAGGAAGTCGCCCGCCTCCTCGAGCAGCAGAGCGCCAACGAATTCCGCGTACGCGCCTATCGCAACGGCGCTGCGACCATCCGTGGCCTGACCCGGCCCGTGGCGGAGATCTACGAGCAGGACGGCGTGGAAGGCCTCGATCGGCTCCCGACGATCGGCCCCGCGTTGGCGTACGCGATCAGCGAGCTCCTCACGACCGGCCGCCTGACGATGCTCGAGCGGCTGCGCGGCGAGGCCGACCCCGTCGCGCTGCTCGCCTCGGTCCCCGGCGTGGGCCGGGGCCTGGCCGAGCGTCTGTACGACGCGCTGCAGATCGAGACGCTGGAGCAGCTCGAGGCCGCGGCGCACGACGGCACGCTCCTCCGCGTCCCCGGCTTCGGCGCCAAGCGCGTAGCGGGCATCGCCGAGGCGCTGGCCACGCGGCTGGCCCGGGGCCGCCGGACACGCGTGGTGCGCGAGCCCGAACCGACCGTGGCACAGCTCCTCGACGTCGACAGCGAGTACCGCGAGCGCGCCGCGGCAGGCGACCTGCCGACGATCGCGCCGCGACGGCTCAATCCGAAGGGCGAGGCGTGGCTCCCGATCCTGCACACGAGCCGCGGCCCCTGGCAGTTCACGGCGATGTTCTCGAACACCGCGCGCGCGCATGAGCTGGGGAAGACGCACGAATGGGTCGTGCTGTACTTCGACGCCGGGGATGGTGAGCATCAGCGGACCGTGGTGACGGCCGGTGCCGGGAGCCTCAAGGGAAAGCGCGTCGTGCGCGGGCGCGAATCGGAGACGGAGTACTTCTACCGTGAGAGCGAGCCGATGCCGAGCCTGTTCGAGGGGATGCCGTAGGGGAAGAGTGGGTTGCTGGTTGCTGGTTGCTGATGGCTGGAGCTGGTGGCTGAGTGGCGCGGTTGGCGTCCTCCCGAGGAGGCGCAGCCGACGAGGGATCTGCCCCCGGCCTGCGGTCACGGTGCAAGCAGAGTAGATCCCTCGGTCGCGCACGCTCCTTCGGGTCAACGCCGTTCCGCCACTCAGCCACCAGCTCCAGCCATCAGCAATCAGCAACCAGCAATCAGGCTGCCCCCCCTCCTTCGTCACCGCATCCGGCCGGCCAGCCGCTGCAGGGCTACTCCCAGATCGGGCTTCTCCTCGAGCACCGGAGACACGGGATCGGTACCTGACGCGAACATCCGATCGCGCGCGTTCCGGATCGTGAAGTGCCTCGGATCCAGCGCGTCGTTCACCTCATTCCAGGTGAGCGGCATCGAGACCGTGGCGCCGGGCAAAGGCCGTACGCTGAACGGCGCCACGATGAGCTGCCCGTGGCGGTTCTGCAGGTAGTCGATGTAGACCTTATCGCCCCGCCGGGTCACGTGCCGCGTGATGGTCGCGACGTCGGGAAGCTCGCGGACCACGAGCCGCGCCAGCAGCTCACCGAGCCCGCGCGACTGCTCGTACGTGCACTGCCGCCCCAGCGGGATCATGATGTGCAACCCGGTCTTCCCGGTGGTCTTCACGTAGTGCGGCAGCCCGGCCACCTCGCAGACGTCGTGGAGCACGTGTGCGCATCGGATCACGTCCGAGAAGGGCGCCTCCTTGGGGTCCAGGTCGATCACGCACCAGTCGGGCTGCTCCAGCGTCCCCACGCGGCTGGCCCAGATGTGCAGCGGAATCGTGCCAAGGTTCGCGATGTAGAGCAGCGAGTCCTCGTCGTCGCAGACGAAATAGCGGATGTCGCGCTGCGTGTCGTTGCTCCAGATCGGAACCGTGCGAATCCAGTCGGGGGCAAACTCGGGTGCGTCCTTCTGATAGAACGACTTTCCCTCGATCCCGTCCGGAAAGCGCGTCATGACGACCGGCCGGTTGCGCAGGTACGGCAGCAGCCACGGCGCGATCGCCCGGTAGTATTCGATCAGGTCGCCCTTGGTGAGCTGGTCGGCAGGCCAGAAGACCTTCTTGAGGTTCGAGAACT
>DATIGO010000366.1:0-9644 GCA_035454665.1 Gemmatimonadaceae bacterium
ATCCCGGCCATCACGATCGACGGCGGCGGCCAGGGGAGAGGCGCGCACTCGGTCAGCGAGTCCTACGACGACGGTGAGCAGGGCTGGCTGGGACCGCAGTGGGCACTGCTGGTGGTTACGACCCTGGCAGGCGTTCGCTGAAGGAGGCCAAGGGGCCAGCGCTGCGCCCAGCTCTGTCCCCTGGCCGTTCGCCTCCGAATATTGACCGGCAGCCGCGGCGGCTGTCGCGCCTCCCCGTCGTCCTGGACCCATGGCCATCGTCAGTGCGCTGTATGTCTACCCGCTCAAGTCGGCCCGCGGCGTGTCGCTCGACGTCGTGGAGCTGGACGATCGCGGGCCCAGGGCCGACCGGCGCTGGATGGTCGTGGATGATCGGGGGAAGTTCCTGTCGCAGCGGACCGCACCCGCGATGGCGCGCATCGCCCCGGGTCTGACGGACGAGGGACTCACGCTCGCCGCTCCCGGGATGACGGTCCTCAGCGAGCGCGAGCCCGAGGACGCCCCGGGTGCCCCCGCCATCGAGGGACGCGTCTACGGCGGCTCCTGCCGCGTACTGCTGGCCAGCCCGGCCGCCAACGCCTGGCTCACCCGCTTCCTTGGCATCTCGGCGCGGCTCGTCTACCAGCCGGAGAGCTCCGTGCTGCCGATGAGTCCCGATCATGGCGGCGCCAGCCAGGCTCCGCGCCGCGTCGCCCTCACGGACGGCTCTCCGCTCCTGCTCATTGGCCAGGCGTCGCTCGACGACCTCAATCGCCGCCTCGAGACACCGGTGCCGATGGATCGCTTCCGCCCGAACGTCGTGGTGCAGGGGACCGCGCCGTATGAGGAGGACGAGTGGGGGTCGATCGCCATTGGAGCGGTGGAGTTCGAGGTCTCCGGCGCCTGCACGCGCTGCGCCGCCACGACGATCGACCAGGCGACAGGCCAGAGAGGCCTGGAGCCCCTGCGCACGCTCGCGACCTACCGGAAGGCCGGGTCCGGTGTGAACTTCGGGCAGAACCTGTCGCATCACGGGCCCGGGGCCCTGCGGGTGGGAGACACCGTCACGGTGAGGAGAGCAGTGACGAGTGACGTGTGACGCGGCCGTGATCGTGCGGCCTCACCGCGCAGCACCCCGGCCGGCCCCAACGTTACATCCTGGGTCCCCCACGATGGAGAGTTCACCGTGCGCTCTTCGGTGCCTTTCGTCTGTCGCCGCCTCGTTCTGGCCGGGTTCCTTGTCGCATCCGCGGGCCGGCCGCTCGCCGCGCAGCAGGGCGCGAGCACCGCGCCGGCCGCGAACGACCCCACCGCGCAACTACGCGCGCTCCTCGGGAACGAATCCTACGTCCGACCGCCCGAGGTCATCGAGCGGCTGGTGACGGCGCCGCGACACCTCAACGTGTCGCTCTCGCAGCCCAGTCCCGATCGGCGCCACTTCCTGAAGCAGCAGAGCGAGGGGCTCCCGAGCGTCGCGGCGTTCGGGAAGCCGCACCTCTACTTCGCGGGACTGCAGGTGGATCCCGCGGCGAACCGCGCGCGCAGCCTGACGACGCGCGGGGCGGCGGGGCTCGAGCTCATCGATGCCACGACGGGGAGGTCCACCACGATCGAGACGCCGAAGAACGCGACGGTGAGCAGTCCTGCGTGGTCGCCCGATGGACGGCGGCTCGCGTACATCGCGAACTTCGAGACGGCTTCGCACATCTACGTGGCCGATGTCGCGACCGGGAAGTCGACGCAGCTCACGCGCACGCCGCTCCTCGCCATCATGGTCTCGACGGTCGACTGGTCGGGCGACGGCCGCAGCGTGGTCGCGGTGCTCCTCCCCGAGAACCGGAAGCCGGAGCCGAAGCGTCCGCCGGTCGCCGCGGGACCGCAGGTGCGCGTGTGGATGGATGGCCGGACATCGCCGCAGCGCAACTACTGGAGCCTGCTGGAGGATCCGTTCGACCAGGAACTGATGGAGTGGTTCGTGACCGGCCAGCTCGCGCTGATCGACGTCAGGTCGCGGGCCGTGAAGAGGATCGGCACCCCCGCCATGATCCGGAGCGTCGACGTGGGACCCGAGGGGAGGTTCTTCCGCGTGACGACGATGCGGAAGCCGTTCTCGTACGTCGTACCGT
Organism: Gemmatimonadaceae bacterium; assembly: GCA_035454665.1. Taxonomy (GTDB): domain Bacteria; phylum Gemmatimonadota; class Gemmatimonadetes; order Gemmatimonadales; family Gemmatimonadaceae; genus DATIGO01. The sequence goes on from DATIGO010000366.1 coordinate 2,106, forward strand.
ACAACGCCTTCGGCACGACGGAGGAGATCTGGGACGCCGATGGCAAGATCCTGGCTGAGGTCGCGAAGCGGGATCTCCGCGAGGCCCAGGACACGACCGACGGCGGCGGATTCGGACGGGGTGGTGGCGACGGCCCGAAGCGCGGCCTCGCCTGGATGCCCGATGGCCAGGGGATGTACTACATCGAGGCGCAGCCAGGTGCACGGCGCGATTCCGGTGACGCCCCCGCGGCGGGAACGGGTCGTGCCGGTGGCGCCGGGCGCGGGGGCGCCGCGGGTGGTGGCGGCAACCGCCCGGACCGTGTCGTCCGCTGGAATCCGCCCTTCGGGCCTAACGACACGACCGTGCTCTACCGGCACAACGGTCCGCTCGGCGGTGTCCTCTTCACCGACGACGCGCAGATGCTCTTCGCCTCCGCGACGAGCGGCGGACAGGGCGAGCTCTTCGCCGTAAGGCTCGCGGAGCCTGCGCGGCGCTTCACCATCCTGCGCCAGCGCGCGTGGAACGGCGGACTGGGCGGCGGTGGCGGCCGGGGCGGTGGCCGCGCGGGCGGCGGCGCCGACGACTCCCTCTCGTTCTACGCGAACCCCGGCAACCTCATGACACGCCGTGGCACGCGGGGCGGACCCGTCGTGATGCTCTCGTCCGACAGCGCGGTCTTCCTGCAGGGCACGCGGTACTTCCCCGACTACGTCGAGAACGCGCCGCGCGAGTTCATCGACAAGGTCGTGATCGCGACCGGGCAGAAGACGAACCTGTTCACCGGCGCCGCCGACGCGTACGAGAATGTCACGGCCGCGCTCGACGATGACCTGAACCGCGTGATCGTGACCCGGGAATCACCGAAACAGGTGCCCGACTCGTGGCTGCGCGACATGAAGACGGGGCAGCTTACGAAGCTCACGAACAACCGGGACTACGCGCCCGAGTTCACGAACGCGATCCGCAAGCGCATCACCGTTGCCCGCCCGGACGGGATCCGCTTCGTCACGAACGTCACGCTCCCGTCCGACTGGCGCGAGGGGACGCGTCTCCCCGCCCTGTTCTGGTTCTACCCGTACGAGTACACGTCACAGGCCGAGTACGACCGGACGCTCCGGAATTACAACGCCAACCGTTTCCCGACCGGCGGGACGCGCACGATGGAGTACCTCACGACCCAGGGGTACGCCGTGGTGAACTTCAATCCGCCGATCATGGGTGAGCAGGGGCGGATGAACGACAATTACGTCGCCGATCTTCGCATGAACCTCTACGCCGTGATCGACGAGCTGGACCGCCAGGGGATCATCGACCGGCAGCGGTTAGGCATCGGCGGACACAGCTACGGCGCCTTCAGCACGGCGAACGCGCTCGTGCACACGCCCTTCTTCAAGGCCGGCATCGCCGGCGACGGGATGTACAACCGTACCCTCACGCCCAACGGCTTCCAGAGCGAGCGGCGCGACCTCTGGGATGGGCAGCAGACGTACCTCGAGATGTCACCGATGCTCTACGTGGATCAGATGCAGGGAGCGCTGCTGCTCTATCATGGCATGGAGGACCAGAACGTCGGCACGCATCTCATCAGCTCGATCCGCATGATGCAGGCGCTGCGCGCGCACGGAAAAACCTCGGCCCTGTACATGTACCCGTACGAGGACCACGGTCCTGCGACAAAGGAATCGCTGCTGGACCTGTGGGGCCGCTGGACCGCATGGCTGGATCTCTACGTGAAGAACGCGGGGAAGCCGGCGAGGGCGGCAGTTCAGTAACAGGTGTCGCCGAGCGGAAACCGGAGCCAAGGGCCGGAGGAACCTCGAGGGGTCGTGTCGCGCGGGCGACCGACCCCTCGGTTCTTTCCTGTTTCCGGTCTTCCGTTCCTGTCATCTCTCCCCTGAAGCGGTCTCGACCCTCACGCTGGCCCCTGTTGTGCGTGCAGCGAAACGCTGACCGGCTACTCACATCCACGGCCGGCGAGGAGGAAGAATGGCCGAGAGACAGACCGCCCGGCAAACCCGCCGGAGGAGACGTCAGGGAACGGCGCGCAGCAGCGGCACCACCGCCGGTGACGAACTGCAGCAGGTGAGGCGCCGCGGCACGCGTGCACGTCGGGCCCGCACCGTCGCGCGCACGCAGGCGGTGCGGGCGGCGGCAGGCGCTCGTCGTCGCCGCAAGCGGGTCAAGACGGCCGCGCGGACGCGGGTCGCTCGCGGGGTCACGCGTCGGCGGACGCGGCGGGCGGTGGCCCGGGGCACGCGGCGCACCGCCCGCACGATGCGCAGCGGAGCTCGCACGGCCCGGCGTACCGCTCGCCGACGTGGTGCCGTCGCACGGGTAGCGGTCGCGAGGAAGGTCGCTGCCAGAAGGGGCACGACAGCCCGGGGAGCCGCCCGGCGCAAGGTCGCGAGGGCTCGTAGCCGGCGGTGACCGCCGCGTGTGGAGCCTCGGCCGTAGCTCGCGCAAGCGAGACAAACCGAACCGAGGCTCCATGCGCTCCTGCAACGCCTGGTCGTGCCGGCCAGCGGCGCAGCGTTCCCCGCGTTTTTTCGCCACCGACTGCTGCGGCGCCGACGTGCACTGCGGCCAGGGGTTCGGTCGCCTTCCTGGCCCCTGATGTGCGGGCAGGTGATTCGGACCGGCACTTCGCCCAACTGGACCGGTCAGGAGGAGCCCAATGCCCGAGAAAGCGACCATTCAGCGCGCGCGCCGGCAGCGGCGCCGGGGACGATCCCCGAGCACCCAGGCCGGCGAGTTCGTGCGTGAGGAGATCCACCATGTGCGCGAGGGGCGGCATGGTGTGCGATCTCCCGAGCAGGCCATCGTCATTGGCCTCTCGAAGGCGAGAGGGGCCGGCGTGAAAGTGCCGCGTCGGCGAAAGCGCACCGGCACGGGCCGCGTTGCCGGCGGCAGCGCTCGTGCGGGTACGCGCATCCGCTCCAGGACCAGGACGCCTGCCGCGGCGCGGCGAAGCACTGCGCGTCGGGGAACCGGTCGCGCCTCGGTGCGTCGCGCCATGGCGACCACGCGGGCCCTGCGGCGCGAACCGCGCTCCGCGGTGTCGACACGGAGTCTATCGCGCTTCGCTCGCCGGACCGCGCGACGGCGGAGCGCCGCCGAACGTTCGGCGGCTGCGCGGAAGGCCGCGCGGACGAAGGGCGCGCGGGCCCGCAGCGCCGCGGCGCGCAAGGCCGTGCGCACGCGGCGCAAGCGCTGATCGCCGCCGCCGGTCCTCCGGCCGATCTCGCGCATGCGGGGTCGCGGCCCTACCTTGGCGCAAGCCAGACAACCGAGCCGAGGCTCCGCATGCGCTCCTTCCGAGTTCACCGCTTTCGCTTGCTTGCCGGCGCGGCGCCCGCGCTGGCCGCCGCGCTGCTGGCGGCGGCGGCCACCACGGTCGCCGCGCAGGGCACCGTCACCACGCGCCGCCACGGCGATCTCGCGGAGGGCCCGTACAACCGGCTCGTGATCCGCGGCGCAATGGTGATCCCCGGCCACGGCGGTCCGCCCGCGGGCCCGTATGACATCGTGATCCAGGGGAACACCATCACGCAGATGATCCCCTTCGATCCCGTCACGGCGGAGCGCCGCGGCGGGACAGCGCGGCCGACCGGTGATCGCGTGATCGATGCCACGGGGAAGTATGTGCTCCCGGGGATGATCGACCTGCACACGCACATCCGTACCGCGCCGCAGGAGAACGAGTACGCCTGGTACCTGCGCCTCGCGCATGGCGTCACCGGCATGGTGAACGCCGCCGACCGCGGCCTCGACTCGGCGATGATGAACGCCACGGCGTCGGCGGAGAACCGGGTGCTGGCGCCGCGCATGTGGCCCATCTGGGCGTGGGGGGCGAACACGCGCTACACGCGCGAGCAGCTCGAGAACCCGGCCATGGCTCCACAGATCGCGCAGGAAATGGTGTCGAAGGGGGCGCGCGTGGTCTCGCTGGGCAGCGTCACGTGGGATACCACGCTGTTCGGCGCCGTGGCGAAGGCAGTGTGGAATGCGGGTGGGATCACGACGATCCACCTGCCGCCCTCCACCAATGCCGTCGTCAACGCCGTGAAGGCCGCCTGCCTCGGCGCCACGATGATCGAGCATCACTACGGCTACGCCGAGTCCGCGCTCGACAGGCAGACGCAGAACTTCGTCCGGACGTACAACTTCGACAACGAGAATGATCGCTTTCGCGCGGCCGGGGCCGTGTGGCTCGAGGCAGATCGCTCGCGTCTGTTGAGCCAGGTGGCCGACAGCCTCGTGAAGTGCGGCGCCACGATGCTCCCCACGCGCGTCGTGTACGAGGCCAACCGCGACTTCATCCGCGCGTCGAGCCTGCCGTGGCTCGAGAAGTACACCCACCAGTCGCTCATCAACTGGAACCTGCCGAATCCCGCGTATCACGGCTCGTTTCACTACGACTGGACGTCCGACGACGAGTACTACTGGACGTACGCCTTCCGGCTCTGGGGTGATCTGATCTTCGAGTTCAACAAGCGCGGCGGCCGCGTGGCCTACGGCACCGACGACAACTACATCTGGGCGACACCGGGGTTCTCGGCGGTGCGCGAGCTGCAGCTCATGCGGGAGACCGGGATGCACCCGCTCGAGGTGCTCAAGGCGGCCACCAGGAACAGCGCCGAGACGCTGCGCGAGCCGAAACTGGGACTCGTCAGGCCCGGCTATCTCGCGGACCTCATGATCGTGGATGGGAATCCCGCGTACAACCTCAAGTTCATGTACTCGTTCGGGGATCTCACGCTCGATCGGGAAGGGAAGATGATCCGCACGACGGGGATCATCCACACGATCAAGGGCGGCGTGGTGACGAACAATGCGCGGCTGATGGAGGAGGTCGAGAGGATGGTGCTCAAGTCGAAGCAGGGGGTATCGGCGGGGAACGCGATCACGACGCCATTCCTTGGCAAGGACGGGAAGCCCATCGTGCCCTGGTCCCCGAGGTGAGTCCGTGAGGGGCAGCCCGCCCGCGCGAGGCGTCTCCTAGTTAGGCAACAGCGCTATCACGGAGGACAACGGAACATTCAGAACAGGATCTTCTCCACTGTTCAGCTTGTCGGACAAGTCATCTGTCGTGGCAGATCTTGCGCAGCGCGGCCAGAGCTGCGGAATGTGCCGATGAACAGGGGGCCTTTTTCACAGTACATTGAGGCGATTTTTGCCAAGCAGGACTCACTCGGCTTGCGCAGCTGGGCGCGCTATGCCGTGGATGCGTTGTTGTCGGACACACTTACCTTTCGCGCCTGTCTCGAATCGGGACGAGAGGTACCTGGAGTGGCGTCAGGTAGAGAGGCGGCGATGCGACTTGGGGTTCGGGGCACACCGGGTATCATGGTAAACGGGTGGCTGTACTCCGTGCCGCCGTCGGTCGGGGAGCTCTCGGGCAAGATCCAGCAGCTTCTCGCAGAGTTGCGACTTACGACCGCCAGTGATTCACTGGACAGGGGCGAGCGATAAAGAAAGGGGCGGGTCGCCGGTCACACGGGGGTGACCTTCCACGGCCCGTGCCGCTACGGGGGTGTGATGCCCCGCTGCAGACTTGCGAGGGACGCAGCCAGGTCGGGTGGTCGTAAGTAGACAGTCTTGCGAACGAACGCCCGCGTTCGGACTGGATGCGTCAGGGGAGGTGCTGGGTGAAAGCTCATGTAGAGTCGACCCACTTGCCACCCTTTCTCCCCAACTCCATTCTGTTCGCGCCAGACGGCCAACTTTGGATTCGACGCGCGACGTCCGTGGGTGACCCGGCCATGTACGATGTAATTGGACAATAGGGACAGCTTTCGGAACGCGTGGCGCTGCCCCGGCGCTGCATCGCTGTGGGCTTTGGGGAGCAGGCGCTCTATCTAGCCTGCTTGGACAAGGACGACCTGCAGTTTCTCCGCAAGCACGCCTTCTAGCTTCCGAGCTCACGAGCGTACGGTGCGCTCGGGCCGGGATGCGAAGCCGGTCGTTCCGGCTGCCAAGCAGCACAGGACCGGCGGCGTACGGTATCAGCGCCGGCGCCGCGCGGTAACCAGAACGTCGATGTTGTCGTTGCGCGGGTTCACGAAGTCCAGGCGCACGCGGCCGTCATCGGTCATCGACACCGTCGCCGGGATCGAGCAGTTCGTGAGATACCAACCCGCCGGCAGCACCATCGCGTTCGCCGGCCGGCCGAACCCCCGGTCCCACACGAGCTCGTCGCCCACGAGCCGGTAGCGTCCGGGATCCGTGTATGTCTCGCTGATCCGGAGTCGCACGCTCTGCCCCCGCGGGACGGCGGGGAAGCGGATCACCACGACCTCGCTCTCGGGCGTCACGGCCTCGCCGATGTCGATCCCGGCTTCGGTGATCGCGGCGCCTTTCAGGGTCTCCACCCGCAGCGAGTCGCCGGTATCAAGAATCACCGCTGCCGGCCGCGACACCGTGCTCCCGCCACGCACGACGTTGAGATAGCGGTCCACGCCGGGCCGCGACTCGGTGTAGTCATGGTACAGATCGAACGAGTGCGTCTCGGGGTGCTGCAGATAATAGACGATCTCCCGATCCTGATGGGCCCGCTCGTTGAGCCGCGAGTTGCGGTTCGCGCCGAGCGTCTGCGGCGCCGCCTGGGCCAGGGCGCCGCCGGGAGCGGAGAGGACCACGATGGCGCTCATCACCGCGAGGCCGGGCCCGCGTCCGATCGCGCCTCCGCGATGCGCTCTCACCTGAGCTTCCTCGCCTTCACGACGTAGGGAACCGAAGACGGTCCCACGTTGATGAAGCTGACGGCGATCCGCCCGTCCGCTTCCTGCCGGATCTGCGAGGGGTAGTTCACGCTGGTGAGCTCGTACCCCGCGGGCAGGACCACCGCATTCCGCTCGATCCCCAGCGACCGCGTGAACACGAGCGTGTCGCCCCCAGCGATGTAGCTGCGTGCGTCCTCGTACGTCTTGTCGATGAGGATGCGTCCCTCACCCCCGGCCGGCACCGGCCGCGCGAGATGGACCATGATGTACTCGCCGGTGGAATCCGCGCCGCGCACGCCGCCCGCGCGCGCCACGTCTCCGCGGACGACCTCGAACCGCAGCGGCTGGCCCGTCATCCGGTCCATCACACGCTCGTCGGTCGCCACGCTGCCTCGGCGGATGGGGTTGAAGTACCGCGTCGCGCCGGGCGTGGTCGCCGTCACCTCGTAGAGGATCCGGAACTTCGCCGAGCCCGGGGCGAGCAGCTCGTAACGCGTATAGTGGTCGGCGTCGGTCTGTTGTGCGCCGGCAGCCACCGGAAGAAGCGCGGAGACCAGCAGCAGTCTGGAGAAACCCAGCCGCCGGCGGATGTCACCCCGAGCGGAGCGAGGGGTCTTGTCCGGCCCCGGCGTGGGGCCAGACGAGATCCCTCGCTGCGCTCGGGATGACAGGGATGCGGATCGCAGTGTCGAGTCCTCGAAGGATCAGGGAACGTTGCCGGCCCTCGACGTCTGCATCTTGCGATAGATCCAGAGCAGCAGCAATGCCCCGAGGATCGACGCGATGATCCCGGCGCCCTCGCCCGGGTTGTACCATCCGACGATCCGGCCGAGGA
>DATIGO010000367.1:0-4731 GCA_035454665.1 Gemmatimonadaceae bacterium
CCTGGTCGACTTTCGTCCGGGCGCCGGCATTCGCATCGCGCCGCACTTTTACACCCGGGATGAGGAGATCGAGGACGCCGTCGCCGCCATCGACGAAATCCTGGCCACTGGCGCCTGGTCTCGGTACGCGGGTCATTCGCCCGTCGTGACGTAGCCCGGTCGGTGAATTAGCGTACTGGAGACCGATCTCCGACTCCCATCTCCCATCTGGATCCATGCCCACGCCTCCGAAGAAGCTTCGCAAGCAATACCACAACGAGAAGTATCCCGAGATTGTGCTCCGCTTCGAGGACGGCCACGAGATCAAGATTGCCAAAGGAACGACCAAGTCCTTTGACGCCTGGGCCGGCGAGCGGATCAAGATCCTCGCGATCTGGGATCACACGTCCGGCGAGCGGGAAAAAGTCGACACCTTGCTCGCGGATCAGTTCCCCGACGAGAAGTAGTTCGGACGGTTCGGGGGGCGCGCCTTTCCGTGGATTCCCCCTCGTTTCGCTGCTCGGCTCCGGTTGAGGCAGCGCTTCGGGAAGGTCGCCCGATCGTTGCGCTGGAGAGCTCGGTCTTCGCGCAGGGGCTGCCGCGGCCACAGAGCGGCGAGGCGGCGCGGCGGATGCTCGCAGCGATCCTGGAGCTCGGCTGCGTCCCCGCGATCACCGCCGTCGTGGCAGGGGAGCCGCGGATCGGATTGTCCATCGCGGAGCTGGCCGATTTCATCGAGTCCGGTTCCGTTTCGAAGGCCGGGGCGCGTGATCTGCCCGTGGCGATGGCGCGGGGGAGACATGCGGCGACCACGGTCTCGGCCAGCCTGGTGCTGAGCCGCGGCGCCGGGATCGAGGTGTTGGCGACGGGCGGGATTGGCGGCGTGCACCGGGAGCCTGCGTTCGACGAGTCGGCGGACCTCGTGGAACTGGCTCGTACGCCCATGATCGTCGTCTGCGCCGGGGCGAAGTCCGTCCTGGACCTGGGCGCGACCGTGGAGCGCCTCGAGACCCTGGGAGTCGGCGTCGTGGGATACCGGACCGATCAGTTTCCGGGGTTCCTGTTTGCGGAGACCGGTCTTCCGGTGGCCGCCGTGGCGGAGGAGATCGCGGACGTGGTGGCGATCTACCGGGCCCAGCGCCGCCTGGCGCTTTCCGGCGCGCTGCTCGTGGTCCGGCCACCGCCTCCCGACGTGGCGCTTGGTCGGGATGAAGTGGAAGCGGCCACGCGTGAGGTAATCCGCGAGGCGGAGCGAGCGGGAGTGCGCGGGTCCGCCTCCACTCCTTACCTCCTGAGCGCTCTCGAGCGCGTGACGGGGGGCCGCTCGCTGACGGTGAACGTATCCCTGCTCGAGGCCAACGCTCGGCTGGCATCGCAGATCGCGGCGGCCCTGGCGGACGCGTAAGTGCCGCGGGTAGCGATCGATGGATCGCTGTGATGCTCAGCACGGCCCAGCAACTGCCGGCGCAACAGCGGGATGCCACGCACCCGCCCCAGGCGGGCCGCCGCGCGTGCCGCGACGGGTCTGCTACCCGTCTGTACGATAGACACGATGGTGCAGGCCCGACGTACTACTCCCGGTGAAGACGACTGTTGAACTCAGCGGCGCCCCAATGGTACTATAGGCACGCACTCTCGAACCGGAGGACAGTCGAGAAATGCCCGCCCCGTTCATGAGTTCCGAGGAGTACGATGAACGCGCGCACACGCTGTACAACGAAGGGCGCTATGACGAGGCACTCGACACGCTCCGGGAAGGTCTTTCGCTCTACCCGCACGCGGTAGAGCTGCATATTGGCGTTGGTTATGCGCGCCTGGCTCGTGAGGAGTTCGCGTGGGCCAGGCGCAGCTTCGAGGAAGCGCTGATCCTCGACGCGGATCATGAGGACGCGCTCGCCGGGATCGGAGAAACGCTGCTCCGATTCGGCCAGACGCGCGAGGCGCTCAAGGTATTCCACCGGGTGCTCGAGCTGGGCTACGAGGACGATCTGGAGCTCATGCTGCAGATCGGTCGTGCCCTCTTCCGCGACGGCCTGGTCGACGAGGCCAAGGAATACTTCGACGTCGCGGCGCGGCAGGCACCCGACTCGGCGGAAGCGGTGGCCCTCGTGGGATTCGCCCAGCACCGGCTGGGTGACGACGACCAGGCGATCACCACGCTGCGCCGTGCGCTGCAGCTCGACGGCGATCACGCGGAGGCGCGCATCTACCTCGGGAACATCCTCTACGACCAGGGGAATCTCGAGGGGGCGCTGTATCACCTGGATCGCACCGAGCCCGAAGACCACTGGGACGAGCTCGGGATCTGGCGGCTGATCGAGCTCAAGAAGACGATCCACCGCATGCCCGACGGCTCGCCCGAGTTGCGGCGGTGGGAGTCGCGGCTGTCGGAGCTGGCTGGAGAGCCGGACGACATCGACGACATGCTCGGGGAGATCGAGCAGCGCTTCCTCGAGGAGACGCAGGTGGACGCACGCAACCAGCTCGAGCTCTTCGGGCAGATGCTGGCGGGGCTGGCGGATCACCGGCAGGATCCCGGGCGCCACAGTGTGCTCACGAGCGAGGGACGGCCGTTCGAGGGAACGTGGGACGAGATCGTCTCCAAGATGCGCGATGCCAACACCACGTGGGCCGGCCGGCCGGTGCGCGAGTTCATGGTGAACGAGGCGCGCCGCGGGCTTTCCCTGACCGGCGTCGTCATCCCGATCGGTGATGCGGAGAGCTTCATCCGGGGCAGTGCCGACGCGGGGTTGCTGCGCATCCTGAGATGACCGCAGGGCTGCCGCGAGTGGCGCGCGAGGCGATGGACGCGGCGCGGGCCGCGGTCTCGCGACTCGACCCCGCGCGGGATCCAGAGGACAACGCGGCGTATCTGGTCGAGGCGTGGGACGGTGCGCAGGCCGCGCTGCGTGCGCTCTCCGGCGTCACGATTCTGTCCGGCCAGGAGCTCATCCGCGAGGCGCGCACGCGCAACCTCCTGTCGCTCGACCAGGCGCATGCGCTCGTGGAGTTCAGCACGGCGGCCGAGCGAGCGCGGCAGCCGGGGTACGACGTCAGCGCGCGCGACATCGACTCGGCGCGCGCCGGCTTCCTGGTGTTCGAGAGCGTCGCGCAGTCACCCGGCGAGCGGAGCGGGAGCAGCGCGAGCGTGGGCGCGCCCGGCGCCGGCAGCGCGGCAGGCGTCCCGGGCGAACCGGCCGCGGCGCCGGCGGCACCGGCTCGCACCCGCCTGCCATCGCGATTCAGCCGGCGGTCGATTCTGCTGGGGACTGCGATCGTCGTGCTCGTGATCGCCGGAGTGGGGACGTTCCTCGCGGTTCGAGCGCGAGCCGGGCCGGCCCACCTGGCGGGCGGTATCGCGGCCTATCGGCAGGGCGACCTGATGACCGCCGCGCGCGAGTTCACTGCCGCCGCCGAGCGCATGCCGCGCGCGGCCATGCCGCACGTGTATCTGGCCCGCCTCGCGCGTGAGGCGGGGAACGCGTCGACCGCGGTGGCCGAGCTCACCACCGCGATCCGGCTCGAGCCCGAGAACCCGATCGCCCTGCGCGAGATGGCCGCGCATCAGCTCGCGATGAACGACCTCGAGATGGCGCGGCGCTTCTATGTTCGCGCGCTCGAGCATGATCCGCAGGACCGGATGGCGCTCGGCTACCTCGCGTGCACCCTCGCGCGCCTCGGGCGCCTCGACGAGGCGCAGCGCTTTCACCAGCGCGCGGGCCCCGGGGAGTGGAACGTCTGCCTCGGCATGGTCGCGCCCCCTCCCGGCGTCGCGCCGCCGCGGTAGGTCACGGTTGGGTCCTCGTGACCTGATGCCACGGCGGCGCAGCCGACGTCCGAGAGCCTTCACCACCCCGAGGATACGGAGGATGACATGCAGGACGTTCTCCACCGGGTCCTCCGGGGCAGGAGCTCCTGCGCGTAAGCCCGACCTCACGCCGAGTGACGAGCCACGATGATCCCCGAAGCGTCAGTCGTCCGCGCCACTTTGTCCAACGGCCTGACCGTGCTCGTCAGGCGCGATCACTCGGCTCCGGTGGCGGCGGTGGTCACCTACGTGAAGGCCGGGTACTTCGACGAGACCGACGACGTCGTCGGGATCGCGCACGTGCTCGAGCACATGTTCTTCAAGGGCACGCCGACGCGCGGTGTGGGCGAGATCGCGCGAGAGACCAAGGCCAGCGGCGGGTATCTCAACGCGCACACGATCTACGACCACACCAGCTACTTCGCGGTGCTGCCGCGGGATGGCTTCATGCGCGGGCTCGAGGTGCAGGCCGACGCGTACGCGCGTTCGCTGATCGACGCCGACGAGCTGGCGCGGGAGCTGGAGGTGGTCATTCAGGAGGCGAAGCGCAAGGCGGACTCGCCGTCCGCCGTGGCGGTCGAGAGCCTCTTCGAGCTGCTGCACGACCGGCATCGCATCCGCCGGTGGCGCATCGGGCGCGAGCCGGGGCTGCGCGCGCTCCGTCGCGGCCAGCTCGTCGCCTTCTACCGGAACTTCTATCGGCCCTCCAACACCGTGCTCGTGATCGCCGGCGACGTCGACGCCGACGAGACGCTGCGGCGGGTGGAGTCGCTGTACGGCGGCCTCGCCGGGGGCGAGCCGGCGCGAGAGCCGGGGCCGGAGGAGATCGCCGCGCCGGGCCTCCGCTATCGCGAGCTCGAGGGCGACATCGCGCGTACGGAGATCGTCTTCGGGTGGCGCACGCCAGGCTCGCTCGCCCCGGACACGCCGGCCCTGGATCTCGC
>DATIGO010000368.1:0-3306 GCA_035454665.1 Gemmatimonadaceae bacterium
CTGCTTTCGATAGAACCCGGCGCCCGTCTTCTCACCCAATCGCCCCTGCCTCACGAGGTCGTGTACCCAACCGGGAAGGGAGAAGTCCTCGCCGGTGGTCTGCGTCAGCCCCTCCGACACGTGCACGAGGACGTCGAGGCCCGAGATGTCCGAGGTGCGAAACGTGGCCGATCTGGGCCGGCCGATGAATGGGCCGGTGAGCGCGTCGACCTCGTCGATCGTGAGATCGAACCGCTCCATCAGCCGCAGTGTGGTGAAGATGCCGAACAGCCCCAGCCGATTGGCGATGAAGCCGGGCACGTCGTTCGCGATCACCACGCCCTTGCCGAGCGTGCGCTCGGCGAAGGTGCGGACCGCCGCCGTCACCTCGGGGCTCGTATCGTGCGTGGGGATGACCTCGAGCAGGTGGAGGTACCGCACTGGATTGAAGAAGTGCGTACCAAGGAACCGGCGCCGGAAGTCCTCGCCGCGCCCCTCGGCCAGCGCGCGGATCGGAATGCCCGAGGTGTTCGACGAAATGACGGTTTCGGGCCCGAGCAGCGATTCGAGGCGCCCGAACAGCTCGCGCTTGGGCTCGGGGCGCTCGACGATTGCCTCGATGACCCAGTCGCAGTCGCGCAGGCGCGCGAGGTCGTCGGCGGTGTTGCCGGTGGTGATGAGGGCCGCGCGTGCCGGGTCCATGAGCGGCGCGGGACGGGCCCTGAGGGCACGCTGCACGGCATTGCGCGCCAGCGCATCGCGGTCACCGTCGCCGGGAACGTCGAGCAGCACGACGGGGACGCCGGCCGATACGGTGAGCGCGGCGATCCCGGTCCCCATGGCGCCCGCTCCAATCACGCCCACCCTGGTGATTCGCATGCCCCTGACCTCGCGCGCAGTGCCCGTATGCGTCGTGTGCGAGGAAGATCGAGGGGCGATGTCCCCACGACAAGGGAGCGCCGCTGCCTGACGCCTCTACCGGGTGCGCCGGTCGCCCGCTAGGCTGCACGGCATGATGTCCTTGGCGTTCCTGCTGGCGGCGCTCACCGCGTTCCCTCTGTCGCCTCACGCCGCCGGCACCGGATCCGCCGCCGATTCGCTCATGGGGCCGGGTGTGTCGGTCGCGCTGGCCCGGGACCGGGCGGCGCGCGTATCGAACGTGCGGTACGAGCTGGCGCTCGACGTGACGGCCACGGACAGCGCGGTCGGGCGTCTGACGGCGCGGTTCACGCTGAGCACACCCGGGGACCTGATTCTCGACTTCCGCGGGCCGAGCCTGCGGCGCATGCGGATCAACGGCGTCACACCGGCGGCGGTCGAATTCAACGGGCACCACGTGCGAATCCCGGGCAACACGCTCGTCGTGGGCTCGAACCGCGTCGACTTCGAGTTCACCGCGGCGATCGCCGCCGCCGGGGCGAGCATCATCCGCGTGCGTGATCCGTCCGACGGGGCAACGTATCTCTATACGCTGCTCGTGCCGAGCGATGCCCAGCTCCTCTTCCCGTGTTTCGACCAGCCCGACCTCAAGGCGCGCGTCACGCTCACGCTGGTGACCCCGATGAGCTGGAAGGCGGTCGCGAACGGGGCGCTCCTGACCGTCGACGCCTCGTCGCGGGGAACAACCCACGCCTTTCGCGAGACGGCGCCGATCAGCACGTATCTGATCGCCTTCGCCGCCGGGCCCTGGGCCACGCTGACGTCGGACGACAGCCGCCGGCCGATCACGCTGTACGTGCGACAGTCACGCGCGCGCGAGGTCGAAGTTGATTCGATCATCGCCGACAACGATCGCGCCCTCGACTGGCTCGAACGGTACTTCGCCTCGCCGTATCCCTTCGGCAAGCTGGATCTCGTGCTCGCCCCGGCGTTCCCGTTCTCCGGCATGGAGCACCCCGGCGCGGTCTTCTACAGCGAGGAGCGCTTCGTCTTCCGCGAAGCACCCACGCTGCCACAACGGCTGGGCCGCACGGCGACGATCTATCACGAGATCGCCCACCAGTGGTTCGGCGATCTCGTCACCATGAAATGGTTCGATGACCTGTGGCTCAAGGAGGGCTTTGCCACCTACATGGCCGCGCGCATGCAGGCGGCCCTCGATCCGGCCGCGGAGGCGTGGAAGACCTTCCACCTCCGCAACAAACCGCCCGCGTACGCCGTGGACATGACCGAGGGCACGACGCCCGTCTGGCAGCGCCTGGGCAACCTGGATCAGGCCAAGAGCAACTACGGCGCCATCGTGTACAACAAGGCGCCGTCGGTGCTGAAGCAGCTCGAGCACCTCGTCGGGAGCGACGCCTTCCAGGGCGGAATCCAGCGGTTCATCAAGCAGTACGCCTTCGGCAACGCCACGTGGCGCGAGCTGCTCGACGCCATCGGCGCGGCGGGGAACCGTCCGCTGCAGCAGTGGGGAGAGGAGTACATCCTGCGGCCCGGCCTGCCCGTGCTGGAACAGCACGTCGAGACGCGCGACGGGCGCGTCACTCGCTACGTGATCGTGCAGCGGCCTGCACAGGCGCTCTCGGGCCCGCGCCCGTGGCCGATCCGCACGGAGCTCGTGCTGGCCGGCGAGGCGGGCGGCCTCACGCGCATTCCGCTCATCCTCAGCGCCGACACGACCGTGGTGGAGCAGGCCCACGGTCTTCCAGTACCCGCCTGGTCGTTCGCGAACCACGGCGATGCGGCCTACGGGCTCGTGATGCTCGATCCCGGTTCGGTCGCGTGGCTCGAGCACTCCATCGGCAGCGTCGGTGATTCGTTCACGCGCGCGATGTTGTGGGGGGCCCTCTGGGATCTCGTGCGGGAGTCGCGCCTGAGCCCGGAGCGTTTCGTGCGCATGGCGCTGCGCGAGCTGCCGGCCGAGACGGACGAGCAGATCGCTGCCGTGCTGCTCGGTCGGCTCACGCGAGCGTCGAGCCGCTACCTGGGCCGCGTGCAGCGGGATGCCATGCTGCCCGACGTGGAGCGCGTGCTGCTGCAGGTGGCGTCGGACAGCAACCGGCCGTACGGGATCCGACGCACGCATCTCGACGCGCTGGTGCAGATCGCCGGCACGCCCCCCCTGCTCGACTCGCTCGCGTCGCTGCTCGCGCAGGACGACCTGTCCGGGCTGCCCATCGGCGCTCCCACGCGATGGGCGATCGTGACCCGGCTCGTGGCGACGGGGCGCCCCGCTGCCGACTCGCTCGTCGCCGCCATGTCGGCACGAGACTCCACGCCCGAGGGCGCACGGCGGGCGTTCGTCGCGCGAGCCGCCGCACCGGACCCGGAGGTCAAGGCGCGCTACTTCGCGCGCTACTTCGAGGACGGCGCGTTGAACGAGGACTG
>DATIGO010000369.1:0-8720 GCA_035454665.1 Gemmatimonadaceae bacterium
CGCTCGTGGCGCGCTTCGATGCCGGTCTCGTCGTCGAGATCGGCCACGTACCGCACGCGGAACGGGTCGCGCGCTACACGCCGGTGCCGATCGGCGCGGAGGCCGCCGCGCCCACGATCGATGTGTCGTTCGACGACGGCATCGCGGAACCGGCGACGCCGTCGCCGGTCGGGCTCGTCGCCATGCGCGGCAAGGTGGACACGTTCTTCCTCGATCCCGAGAAGGTCGTCATCGAATGGCCCGGTCTGGATGGCGTCGTCATCGAGGAGTACCGCTGATGGCGATCCGGGGCAACCTGCGCGAAGCCAGCCTTCCCGACGTGCTGCAGCTTCTGGCCATGGGGAAGAAGACGGGCTGCCTGTCGGTGACCCATCGACACCACTTCGGGACGATCTACTTCGAAGCCGGGCGTATCTGCTTCGCGTCGATCGTGAACCGGCGCGACCGGCTCGGCGATCTGCTCGTGGCGCACGGGCTGCTGACCCGCGCCGACCTCGATGGTGCCATCACGCAGCAGGCGAGCCAGCCCGAGCGCCGGCTGGGCGAGATCCTGGTGAGCAGCGGGCTCCTTTCGCGTGAACAGCTGCACCAGTACATCAAGCACCAGATCGAGGAGGCGGTCTACTTCCTGTTCACGTGGGGCCAGGGCGCGTTCACGTTCGAGGCCGACGTGCACCCGGATCCGCAGGAGCTCCTGGTCTCGATCAGCCCCGAGTCGCTGCTGCTCGAAGGGGCGCGCCGCGTAGACGAGTGGAGCCTGATCGAGAAGCGGATTCCGACCTTTGATCTCATCTTCTCGATCGACCGCGAGCACCTGGCCGCCAGCGGCGTGACGCTCACGCCGGAGCAGGAGACGCTGGTGCCGCTCGTGGACGGCCGGCACGACGTGGCCATGCTCGTGGAGGCGTCCGGGCTCGACGAGTTCGAGGTCGGCAAGGCGCTCTACGGCCTGGCGACAGCGGGGTTCCTGCATCGCGTCGGACGGAGTCGCGGGCCGGAGGCGACGGCGAGCGAGGCGCGGATGATCGAGCACCGCAATCTCGGGCTCGCCTTCTACAAGACCGCCATGTACGACGAGGCGCTGCGGGAGTTCCGGCGGGTGCTCGAGCTCAATCCGAGCGATGGGGCGGCCGAGTTCTACGTGGGGCTGGTGGCGCTGCGCCAGGGGCTGGTGGACGACGCGTGCCGCGCCTTCCGCACCGCCGCCGCGCAGCCGGGCGCCCCCTCGGCCGTGCACGTCAATCTCGCCTGCGCGTTGGAGCGGGCGGGCCGGCTCGAGGACGCGCGCGCGGCGTTAGGCATCGCGGAGCGCGCGCGCCCCGACGATCCCGCGGTGCGGCTGGGGCAGGCGGTCCTGGCCCTGCGGGTCGGTGACGCCGCCACCGCCGATGCCCACCTCCAGGAGTGCAGCGCCCTGTTTGGATCGCGTGGCAGGCCCGCCGTCTGGTTCCATTACGCGGGGCTCGTCGCCGCGCTGCGCGGCGACCTGGATCGCGCCACCGCCATTCTCACGGAGGGGACGCGCCTGCACCCGCACGCCGGCGCCTTGTTCAACAACCTCGCCGTGGTCCTCGAGCGCCGCGGCCACTACGAGGACGCGGCCGCCACGGCCGAACGCGGAGGGCTCGAGGATCCCACGCTCGCCCAGCTGCACAAGAATGTCGGCGACCTGCTGTACCGCGCCGCGCGCTACGACGAGGCTCTCGACGCCTACCAGCGCGCCGTGCGCTACCAGCCCGAGCTCGGCGGCGACGTCTACCTGAAGCTCGGCAACATCCGCTTCCGCCGCCGCGAATCGGAGGAGGCGGTCCGGTGCTGGGAGCGCTCGCTCGCGCTCGCTCCCGACAATCCCATGGCGCGCAACAACCTGGAAGCCGCGCGGCGGGTGCGATGATGTCGCGCACCGTCACCCCGGCGACCGCCGAGGAGATTGTCGTCAACATCGCCGACTTCGCGGTGGCGGCGCAGCGCGGCGTGCTCAGCACCGTCGGCCTCGGATCGTGCGTGGCGGTGGCGATCCACGACGCGGCGGCCCGGGTCACGGCGCTGGCGCATGTGCTCCTCCCAACGGCCTCGATGGCACGCGGCGCGCCGACACGCCCCGCGAAGTTCGCCGACCTGGCGGTGCCACTCCTCGTGCGCGAGATGCGCCGACTGGGCGCGCAGGGCCACCTCACCGCCAAGCTCGTCGGAGGCGCCCGCATGTTCGGATCCCTCCTCGGCACGGGCATCAACATGGGCGAACGGAATGTCGAGGCGATCCGACACGCCCTCGCAGCCAGCCGCGTCCGCGTCGTGGCCGAAGACGTGGGCGGAGAGTACGGGCGCAGCGTCATCATCGACGTCGCCACATTCCGGGTGCGGGTCACCTCGCTGCAGGGAGTCGACCGTGTCCTCTAGCGCCCCTCGCGCCGAGCCCTGCACGGTCCTCGTGGTCGACGACAGCGCCCTCGTGCGGCAGGTCGTGAGTGACCTCCTGAACGCAAGCGGCGAGTTCCGCGTGGTCGGCACCGCCTCGGACGGTCTCGATGCCATCCGCAAGGTGCACGCGCTCGATCCCGCGCTCGTTACGCTCGACATCCAGATGCCGGAGCTCGACGGGCTGCAGACGTTAGGCTATCTCATGAGCGAGGCGCCCCGTCCAGTCGTTATGCTGAGCGCCCTCGAGGCGCCGAGCGGCGGTGATCTGACCATCCGGGCCCTCGAGCTCGGGGCGGTGGACTTCGTGCGGAAGCCGCGGGGCGGCGAGCCGCTCGACGCCGACGCCTTCCGCGAAGCGCTCCTGGCCGCCCTCCGCAGTGCCCTCGGATCGAACCTCGGGGCGCCGCGCGCGATCGCGCGGACTCCCGCGATCACGCGACGGCGTGCGGGCGCCCAGCCGCCGGCCGCGCGGGTCGTCGCCGTCGCCGCGTCGACCGGAGGCCCGCGCGCGCTTGCCGAGATCATCCCCGCGCTTCCGGCCGATCTCGACGCCGCCGTCCTCGTCGTCCAGCACATGCCGCGGGGGTTCACCGAGAGCCTCGCCCGGCGGCTGGATCGGCTCTCCGCGCTGCCGGTGACCGAGGCCCGGGCGGGGGAGCCGGTGCTCGCGAACCACGTCTACGTCGCCCCTGGAGGCCGCCACATGCTGCTCGCGGCCGGTCCGTCCGGGATGGCCATCGCGCTGAGCGATCAGGACCCCGTCTGGGGCATGCGCCCCTCGGCTGACCCGCTCTTCCAATCGGTGGCCGCTGGATTCGGCGGGCGGGCAGTCGGCGTCGTGCTGACCGGAATGGGCCGGGACGGCGCCGAAGGCCTCCGCCTGGTCCGCGCGGCAGGCGGGTGGGGGGTCGTTCAGGACCGCGAGTCGGCCACCGTCTTCGGGATGCCCCTGATCGCGCTCCGGCACGCCGGAGCGGACTGCGTCGCCCCCCTGCGGGAGATTGCGGCGGCCATCACCCGCGGGCTGCGGCGGGATGAGGCAGCGGTGCCCCCTGTGACCCCCGAACGCCTGCCCCTGTCCTGAATAAGGCGCCCCGGGTGCTCCCGATTCCCGGCGCCCCCCGGACGGCCTGGCCCCCGCACGTGCCCGCATCATGAACCACGATTCCACCCCAACGACGACTTCAGCGCACCCCGCCGTAACTCCCGCAGAGGGAGGCCCGGTTCGCTTCCGCGAGCGGGCACGACTGCGAGCAGGCGCCGCCGAGGTACTCGTCTTCCGGATCGGGCGCGAGTGGTGCGGGCTCGAGCTGCAGGCGGTTCTGGAGGTCGTGGACGCCCCCGACGTCCGGCCGATTCCGGAATCGCCACCGGCCCTTCTCGGCGTTTTCCCGCTCAGGGGCGCGCTGCTCCCGTTGTACGCTCCCGGAGCCGTCCTCGGGATCCCGGCGGACGGGTCCGCCCTGGCGCTCGTCATGCGCCGGCGCGGCGGGCGTCTCGCCATCGCGGTCGACGACGTCGATGAGGTGCTGCGCATCGATCTGAGCGCGCTGCGTGATCCGCCGCCCGGCGTCCACACCGACGACGCCGTCGTGGGGATCCTCCTGCGTCCGGGCCACCTCATCACGGTGCTCGATGCGCGCGCGCTGGTGAGTGCGTGCTTCGTCCAGGCGCCCGCGGGGATGACATGAACGAGCAGCTTGCCGACGCCACGCGCATCGTCACGTTCCGCCTGGGCCCCGATCTCTTTGCCGCGGACATTGCGGCCGTGGAGCGGGTGCTCAAGTACGAGACGCCGCGGGGGATTCCCAACGTCCCCGCCTGGATCGAGGGCGTGATCGAGTATCAGGGCCGCGTGGTTCCGGTGATCGACCTGCGGCGGCGCTTCGAGCTGGCACACGACGGGGCCGGCACGCACACGCGCATGATCGTCTTCAGCACCGAGACCGAGCTCGTGGCGGTCGTGGTCGATGCGGTGCTCGACGTGCGGGCGCTGCCGGAATCGGAGCTGGCGGAGCCGCCCGCCTTCTTCCGCGGGCTCGCCGGCGCGTACCTGCGCGGGCTGGCGCGGCGCGACGGCGAGCTCGTCGTCGTGCTCGATGCGAACCGACTGCTCTCGAGCCGCGATCGGCTGGCGCTGGAACCGGCCCTGCGTGCCGGCTCCGATGCCTGAACACGGTCGATCCGCGTCGTTCCGCGAGATCTTCGCGACCATCGACGCGGCGCTCGGCTCTGCCGCCGCCCCGGCAAACAAGGGGGCGCTCAAGGCACAGATCATCGACCTGTTCCGCGGCCTCGAACGCGAGATCGGCGAGCTGATGGCGCTCAAGGCCGAGGTCAGGGAGCTGGTCGCGCGCTGGAAGTCCGTCGCCGACGGCGACGAGACCACCACCACGTCGATGCTGCCGGCGCCGGTCGGGGGCGTCGGGGTGGAGGCCAGCCCCACGCGCGCGGATCATCTCAACGCGTCGAGCCACATGGAGAAGGGATGGAGCCTGATCTCGCTGGGAGAGTATGCCGCGGCGGAGCAGGCATTGGAGAAGGCGCTCGCGCTGGTTCCGAACGACACGCAGGCCGCCGCGCTGCTGGGATGGGCCCAGATGCTCCAGGAGGAGTACGACGACGCGCTGCGGCACTTCCAGCGCGTGCTCGAGCGGGAGCCCGCGAACGCGCTGGCGCGGGTGAACGTGGGGTACATCTGCCTCAAGAAGGGGATCTTCGGCGAGGCGATCGAGCACCTCTCGCGCACGATCCGGCTGGACAACGACCGCAAGGCCACGCTGTACGCGCACTACTACCTCGGCCTCCTGTACTTCGAGCGCGACATGCACGAGGACGCCGAAACGTTCCTGCGGAAGGCGATCACGCTGGGCCCCAACCTGGTCGAGGCCTACTACGATCTCGGGCGGGTGCGCTGGTTCGGTGGCAGGCCCGACGCGGCGCGTGAGGCGTGGCGCGAGGGCGTCGCCGCGAACAAGTTCAGTCCATGGGGGAAGCGCTGCGCGGAGATCCTGGAGCAGGTCGACGCCGGCGGGGCGCCCGCGCGCTGATCCCGCTGGCGGTGCTCCTGCTGGCGTCCGGCTGGCCGTCCCGGCCGACCGCGGCGTCGGCGCAACGTGCGGCGGTGCCCGTTGCCAATGACGCGCCGCAGCTCCCGTTAGGCCTGGTGCCGTACCAGGCGGGACGCTTCACGGTGGCGGCCGCGCCGCACGACGAGACGCTCGCACGCGCGCTCCTGCGCGCAGCGGCGGCGCGGGATTCCTTTCCGTGGCTGCCGCGGCCCACCGAGCGCATCCTGGTGCTGATCGCGCCCGATCGGCGCGCGTTCCGCGATCTGATCGGTCCGCTGGCGCCGGAGTACGGCTCGGCGATCGCCGTCCCGGCGGAGCGCCGCATCATCATGCAGGGAAGCCGTGCGGGGGCCGACGCGGGGAACCCGATACAGGTGCTCCGGCACGAGCTCGCGCACCTCGCGCTGCATGAGCATCTGGGCGACCTTCCGCCCCGCTGGTTCGACGAGGGGTATGCGTCGCTGGCCGCGGGGGAGTGGGGCCGCGAGGAGGTGCTCACGACGAACCTCGCGCTCGTTATGCGTGGCGTGCCGTCGCTCGAGGCGCTGGAGGCGGCGTTCGCGGGGGGGGCGGCGCGGGCCGGCGCCGCGTATGCGCTCGCGCACCGCGCCGTCGTCGAGCTGGCGGCGCTGGATCCGGCGCGCGGGCTCACGCTCTTCTTCGACTACTGGCGGCAGGAAGGGGCGTTCGATCCGGCGGTCCGGCGCGCCTTCAACGTCACGGAGGCCGCGTTCGAGCAGCGCTGGCGCGACCGCACACGCCGGCGCTACGGGGCGCTCGCACTCTTCGCGGACCTCACGCTTGCCGCGGTCGTACTGCTCTTTCTGGCGCTGCCGCTCTACCTGTCCCGGCGTCGTCGCGACCGGCGACGCCTCGAGGCGATGGTACGCGCGGAGGAGGAGCATGAGCGGCGCGAACGGGAGAGCGCGATCGACGCACTGCTGCGCAGCGTCGCGTCACGGGAATCGAGCGGAGAGTCCCCGTCGTCGCCGCCCCCGGGTTCGTGAACCGTTCATGACGTTTTGATGAAGCGTAACAGTAAGCAGCGCGCGCGCTTGACACCCTTTTTCGCCGCCAGCATACTTACCCGCTTATATGACGTCCGACCGTGAGGCGCCGCGATCGCGGCGGTTGCTGTACTGGGGCATCGCGCTGGCGACGCTCGTGGCGGGCTTCATCGATCTCGCGCGCGGTGGCATCACGATCGGTCCGGCCTTGCTCGTGATCGGCTATTGCGTGCTGATCCCGATGGCGATTCTGAAGGGGTAGGTGGCCCAGGGATCAGGTGGAGTGGGGGAGTGACGTGATGGGGCGTGGTCCCCGAGCGGCCGCTTCAGGGCGAGCGGATCCGGGCGGAGAGCGCGTCAGACGATGGGTGGAAGGCACGCGCTCGTCGCGGCGGGAGACGGGCGAATAGCTCAGTTGGTTAGAGCGCCTGCCTTACACGCAGGAAGTCGGGGGTTCGAGTCCCTCTTCGCCCATGAGCAGGTTCTGCAAGTTCGCTTGTTGGATGGAGATGGACCCCACGGGCGGATCCGGGGTACCGTGGAAACCGCATGGACATCGCGTCGGAGGTACTACAGTGAAGGCATGGCACCGCTCTGCGCGCTGGCTTGGCGCGCTCCTGATCGTGGCGGCGACCGACGTCGCGGCCCAGCAAGGCGCCAACACGCAGCGCCCGCTTCGGCCGGGCCAGGTGCGCGGACCCAAGTTCATGGTGCCCGTGCTCAAGAGCAACGAACAGGGCCTCGGTGCCCAGTTCGGCGAGGTGCTTCGCGATCGCATGATGAGCGACTACCTCGCGACGACGATGTTCGTCGTCCCCACGCGCGACATCCGGAGCCAGCTCGAGGCCTCAGGGTACTCCGCCACCGAGGCGCTGGGATCGAACGACCTTCGCATGCTCGCGGGGGCGGTTCAGGCCGATGAGTATCTCGATGGGACCGTGAGCCGGACGCCGGAAGGGACGCTCAGCTTCAAGGGTGCAGTGCTCCTGCCGCGCCCCGAGGGAATGGTCCAGCCGCTTCCCGAGGTCACGGGGGCTCGGCCAGGTGACTTGGCCGGCAGGGTCTCCGACGAGATCGAGAAGGCACGCAAGCACCTGCCGCATGTGCAGCGCTGTCTTCAGAACGCCCGCAGCAACGCCGCCGAGGCCATGGATGCCGCCCAACGGGCGCTCCGCGAGTTCCCCAGCTCGGTGCCCGCGCGGGTGTGCGTGCTCGACCTCGTCTTCGAGAGGAAGAACATGGACTCGGTGATCACGGTCGCCGAGGAGATCCTGAGCCAGGAGCCGAACCATTCGAAGGCCCTGCGCTACGCCGCCGACGCGTACTTCGAGAAGAAGATGGAGGACAAGTACGTCGAGACGGTCATGAAGGTGGTCGCGCTCAATCCCACCGACACCGAGCTCTCGGAGCAGGTCGTGAACATGCTCGGCGAGATCGGCAAGGCCGACGTCGCCAAGCCGATCATCGACACCGCGGTCAAGAACAACCCCGGCGACCCCTCGCTGATTCGCCTGCAGTGGCGCATCTACCGCGCGCTCAAGGACTGGAAGGGCGTGGTGGCGGTCGGTGAGGAGATGATCAAGACCGACACGTCGATGGCCGATACGACCTTCTGGCACGCGATGGTGGCGGCGTATGTGGCCGATAGCCAGCCGCAGAAAGCACAGGAGGCAGCGGCGCGCGGCGCCGCGAAGTTCCCGAACGTGCCCTCGCTCTGGATCTCCGTGGCTCAGCTCGCGCGGCAGAACGGACAGCTCCCGCAGGCGCTGGAGGCCATCAACCGGGTCGTCGCCGTCGACCCGAAGTACCCGGGAGCCTCTCTGCAAAAGGCGCAGATCTACTCGGAGATGGATCAGGTGGACAGCATGGTGGCCACGCTGCAGGTGGCGGTTCAGAACGGGGCCGATACCGCGATGGCCAGCGGCATGATCGCCACCAAAGGGAACCAGCTGTTCCGAGCGTGGGGCCAGGACTCGGCGAAGACGGTCGATCAGGGAAGACACGTCCTCGGCATCCTCGCCGCCGCGGACAGCATCGGGTCCACACCGACGACCTCACTCCTCATCGGGCTGACGGAGCTCACCCTGGCCAACATGCTGCTGGCGGAGGCTCGCGAAGAGCCGCGCAGCTGCGAGAAGGCACAGGAGGGAAGCAAGCTCATTATCGATGCGCAGGTCGTTCTGCCCAAGGCCGGCCGTCAGTTCCCGAATGAAACGGCACA
>DATIGO010000370.1:0-15882 GCA_035454665.1 Gemmatimonadaceae bacterium
CGACAACGACCCGAACGTAGCACCGTCCGGCGCGCGCTGCAAAGCACCCGCCGGGCCGGCCAGAAGGACCCGCCGCCGAACCGGTATTAACGAGTGGCTCCGGTGCGCCGTCGGAGATACGCTTCGGGACCGGGCGCTCACCCTGGTGCGCGCAGACCCGGGAGCCGTCGAGAGGAATCCCACTGCCTGGAGGCACGCGCATGGACAACGATGACAGACCGATGGGCCGCATACTCAGCCGACGTGAGGTGTTGGCCGCGCTCGGCATGGCGGGCGTCGGGATGCTGGCCACGCGCGTCTCCGGCCACGCGTCGGACGCGCGGGTGGGATCCACCTCGTGGCACGCGGGAGCGCTGCACGTACCGGCGTGCGTGGTGCGCCCGGAGCAGACCGAAGGGCCCTACTTCGTCGACGAGCGCATCAATCGTGGTGACATCCGTGCAGACCCCACGACCGGCGCGGTGAAGGAAGGGCTGCCGCTCGAGCTCGAGCTGCGGGTATTCCGCGTCGGCCCTGGAGCCTGCGAACCGCTGCCCGGTGCGATGGTCGACGTCTGGCAGTGCGACGCGCTCGGCGTGTACTCCGACGTCCGTGACATGAACGCGCGGTTCGATACGTCAGGGCAGAAGTTCCTGCGAGGGTACCAGCTCACCGACGCTTCGGGCTCGGCACGGTTCACGAGTGTCTATCCGGGATGGTACGAGGGGCGGACGGTGCACATCCACTTCAAGATCCGGACGGACGCCGCGGCATCACGAGGACGCGAGTTCACATCGCAGCTGTACTTCGACGATGCGGTGACGGACCGGGTGCTCGCGCGCGCGCCGTATGCCAGCAAGGGGACGAACGGTCGCATCCGCAACGAGCGCGACGGCATCTATCGGCGACAGGGTGGACCGCAGCTCATGCTGGCGCTGACCGAGCGCGACGCGGGGTACCAGGGCACCTTCGACATCGGGCTGGACCTCCGCTGACCGCGGCCTCGGAGGCCTGGGCTGGCGACGTTGCGCCTCTGCGGCATCATGCTCGAACCGGTCGGGAAGGCGTCGCCTTCGCGCGCGTGCTATTCCGGTGCGGGTCCCCGGTCACCGGGCTCCCCGGTCGCGGTTCCGCCCTGGCTGGTG
This sequence comes from Gemmatimonadaceae bacterium, assembly GCA_035454665.1. GTDB lineage: Bacteria > Gemmatimonadota > Gemmatimonadetes > Gemmatimonadales > Gemmatimonadaceae > DATIGO01. The sequence continues at coordinate 1,125 of DATIGO010000370.1, forward strand.
TCCGCGACGTCCCGCAGCCAGACTCGCGGCTCGTCCGGCGGCCGCGGATCGGGGGCCGAGGGCTCCTCCGGCGAGGCATCCACCGGGCGTCGCACGCGCGTAGGGACGAGCTCCTGTCCCAGCACGACGAGGGTTCGGGTGGCGACCGCGCTGGCCAGCGGCTCCGCGATGCTCATCACGCGGACGTACGTGTCGATCGCGCGATCGAACGACAGATCCTCGGCCAGCGTGTCGATGAACATCAGGGCGTTCGTGACGTGCGCGTCGATGATGCGTTCCTCCGCGCGCGCCTGGGCCAGGCGGAGCCGCCGCTCGGCGTCGTCGTCGAGCCGCCGGGCGAACAGGGATTCAGGAAAGAGGCGTCGCAGCATTCAGGATTCCTGCTCTTCGTACTGTTCCTTGAGCGCGGCGACGACGTTCGGATCGGCCAGGGTGGTCGTGTCGCCTAACGCGCGACCCTCGGCGATGTCGCGCAGCAGCCGGCGCATGATCTTGCCGGAGCGCGTCTTGGGGAGATCGGCGGAGAAGAGGATGTCGTCGGGGCGTGCGAGCGCTCCGATCTTCTGTGCGACGAATTCCCGCAGCTCGTCGCGCAGCGCCGGTGAGGGATGCGATCCGGACCGCAGCGTGACGAACGCGGCGATCGCCTGGCCCTTGAGCTCGTGCGACTTGCCCACGACCGCCGCCTCGGCCACGGTCGCGTGCTCGACCAGGGCGGATTCCACCTCCATCGTCCCGATGCGGTGTCCGGCGACGTTGAGCACGTCGTCCACGCGCCCCAGGATCCAGAAGTAGCCGTCCTCGTCGCGCTTGGCGCCGTCCCCGGGAAAGTAGAGATCCGGGCGGCCGGGCCACTTCGAGAAGTACGTCTGCACGTAGCGCTCGTCGTCGCCCCAGATCGTGCGCAGCATCGAGGGCCACGGCTTCGTGAGGGCCAGCAGTCCGCCCCCCACGGGGATCGGGTTGGCCTTCGAGTCGAGCAGCTCGGCGAAGTACCCTGGCAGCGGTTTCGTGGCGCTGCCGGGCTTGGTTTCGGTGACGCCCGGGAGTGGCGAGATCACGATCGCCCCGGTCTCCGTCTGCCACCACGTATCCACGACCGGGCAGCGGCCGCCGCCGATGCGCTGCTGATACCAGACCCATGCCTCCGGGTTGATCGGCTCGCCCACACTGCCTAACAAGCGGAGCCGCGACAGGTCGTGCGCCGCGGGGTACCGGTCTCCCCATTTCATGAAGGCGCGGATGGCCGTGGGCGCCGTGTAGAACACGGTGACCCCGTGGCGGGCGCAGATCTCCCAGAAGCGGTCCTTCTCCGGCCAGTCCGGCGCCCCCTCGTACATCACGACCGTGGCGCCGATCGCGAGCGGCCCGTAGACCACGTAGGAGTGTCCCGTCACCCAGCCGATGTCGGCCGTGCACCAGAAGACGTCCTCGTCACGCAGGTCGAAGACGTACTGCGTGGTGGCCGCGACGCCGGTGAGGTAGCCCCCGGTGGTGTGCACGATGCCCTTGGGCTTTCCCGTGGTGCCCGACGTGTAGAGGATGTACAGCACGTCCTCCGCGTCCATCGCCTCCGGCTCGCATTCCGGAGACGCGTGCTGCATGAGCCGGTGCCACCAGTGGTCGCGTCCCTCGCGCATCTCGGCGAAGGCTTCGTCCCCCAGACTGCCCGGGCGCCGCTGCACGACCACCACGTGCTGCACGCTGGGCGCCTCCTCGAGCGCCCGGTCGGTGTTTCGCTTGAGCGGGATCACCTGGCCGCGGCGGTAGCCGCCGTCGGCCGTGATCACGACCCTTGCCTGCGCGTCGTTCATGCGGTCGCGCAGCGATTCGGGAGAGAAGCCGCCGAAGACCACGGAGTGGATCGCCCCGATCCGCGCGCAGGCGAGCATGGCGATCGCGGCCTCCGGGATCATGGGCAGGTAGATCCCGACGCGATCGCCGCGCCGCACGCCGAGCGACTTGAGCACGTTCGCGAACTTCCCGACCTCCACGTAGAGGTCCCAGTACGTGAGCGTGCGCCGATCGCCGGGTTCACCTTCCCAGATAAGCGCGGCCTTGTTGCGCCGCGCGCTCGTTATGTGCCGGTCGATGCAGTTCTGCGCCACGTTGAGCCTGCCGCCCAGGAACCACTGCGCCCGCGGTGGGCGCCAGTCGAGCACGCGGTCCCAGGGGCGGATCCAGTCGAGCGCGCGCGCCTGCTCGGCCCACCAGGCCTCGAAGTCGGCGGCCGCGCGCTCGTGTTGCGACCAGTCGCGGATCAGCGCGCCGCGCCGGAACTCGTCGGGCGGCGGAAACCGGCGGTCTTCCTGGAGGAGAACGTCGATGTCTGACATGCAGTTGCGAGGGACGGTGGCGGGAGACGAGACGCGGGCTCGCTGGATACTGCGGAGGTGGAGTCCGAACTGCAACGCTTGACGCCGGATCGGCCCCGCCGGCGACGCCGGCGCCTCCCCTGACACCGGCGGGGTCGGATTGTCGTAGATTCGTGGGAACGGGAGCCAACCCCGCCACGGAGGGACGAGCATGGATCGCTACACCGCCATCGTCGCGATAACCGCGCTGATCACCGGGAGCATCATGATCGCCACGATTGCGCAGGCGATCGCTTCCTCGATCGGGAAGCGCAGGAAGGCGCTGCCGGACGCGGCCGTGGACCGGATCGAGGAGCGCCTGTCGCGCATCGAGCAGGCGGTCGACGCCATGGCCGTGGAGGTCGAGCGCATCTCGGAAGGCCAGCGCTTCACCACGAAGCTCCTCGCGGATCGACAGGCCGAGCCGGCCCCGCGCGGCTGACCGAATGGCGTTCATCCTGCTGGCGGTGATCGTCGCCTTCATGGCCATCACGGTGGGCACCGTCGTGGCCACCCGCGTGGTCAGCCAGACGCTGAGTCAGAACGGCCTGACCCGCGCCCGCGAAGACTCGGAGATGAATGTCCGGCTCACGCGCATCGAGGAGGCGATCGATGCGATGGCGGCGCAGATCGAGCGCCTCTCCGAGCAGCAACGTGCGCTGCTGGAGCCGCGGGACTCGTGACTTCCCCACGAGCGTACCCCGTGCCCTGCTGGCGGACGCCCCACGAGCCCATTGCCGCGCGCCGCGGCCGTGCCTCCGCGTTGCTGCGCCACTGCGCCTGATGCTGTCTCACAGGGAAGCCACCGGCCGCGCTGTCGCGTCCGAGGCGCGCTCAGTCACGAGTCGCGAGGCACTGCTGGTTCGCGGCGGAGCAGCACGAACTCCCACACCAGGGCTCCCACGATCATCCCGATGATCGGACCCGCCCAGTACACGATCTGGCCTTCCCAGAGTCCCGTGACGAGGGCGGGACCGAAGGAGCGCGCCGGGTTCATCGACGCGCCGGTGAGGGGGCCGATGGCAAGGATGTCGGCGGCGATCGTGAGTCCGATCGCCATGCCGCCCAGCTTCGGGGCCACGTCGTTCACGGCTGTTCCGTAGATCACGAACATCAGGAAGAACGCGGCGACGACCTCGAGGCCGATGGCCTGCGACATGGCGACGTCCAGCGCCACCGATTGCCCGCCGGCGCGCGTGGCGTTGAACAGCTCGGCCGGCATGAACCACTTGAGCGCGAGCGCGCCGAAGACGGCACCGACGAGCTGCGCTGCCACGTGCACGGCCGCCATCACCGGGGTGATGCGGCGCGCCACCAGGAACCCGAGGGTGACGGCGGGATTCAGATGGCCCCCGGAGACGTTCATGGTGGCCGAGACCATGAGCGCGAGAATGAGCCCGTGCGCGAGCGCGATGGCCAGGAGCGAGCCGGGCGGGTTCGTGCGGGCCGCCATCATGATCGCGCCGCCACCCACGAAGACGAGCGCGAAGATGCCGACGAACTCGGCGACGAAGTGGCGGACGAACGGGCGCATGGGCGGGTCCCCCCGGCGTGGTGGCGGTGGAATGGCGGCGCGAAATTACTGCTCGGGCCGCCGCATCACCAGCGTCGCGTTGATCCCGCCGAAGCCGAAGGAGTTGGAGAGGATGTGCTCGGGGCTCGCGGCCCGTCCGGTCCCGGGGACGTAATCCAGGTCGCACTGCGCGTCGGGGACGGACAGGTTGAGCGTGGGGGGCAGCCACTCGTGGGCCAGCCCCAGCGCGCAGATCGCGGCCTCGAACGCTCCGGAGGCGCCTAACGCGTGGCCGTAGTATCCCTTGGTGCCGCTCACGGGCATGTGATACGCGCGATCCCCGAAGACCGTCTTGATGGCCAGCGTTTCCGTGGGGTCGTTGAGCGGGGTGGAGCTGCCGTGGGCGTTCACGTACCCGACGTCGTCGGGCAGGAGCCGGGCGTCCCGCAGCGCGAGCCGCATCGCGCGCGCGGCCTGCGACCCGTCGGGGCGCGGCGCGGTCATGTGATGCCCGTCGTTGGTCACGCCGTACCCGAGGACCTCCGCGTAGACCGGGGCGCCGCGCGCGAGGGCGCGACCGCGCTCCTCGAGGATGAGCACGGCGGCCCCTTCGCCCATCACGAAGCCGTCGCGGTCCCGGTCGAAGGGGCGCGACGCCGTGGCCGGGTCGTCGTTGCGCGTGGACATGGCCCGGATGAGCGCGAAGGCCCCGAAGCAGAGCGGCGCGAGCGGCGCTTCGGCGCCGCCGCAGATCATGACGTCCGCATAGCCGTCGCGGATCTGCCGGAAGGCGTCGCCGACCGCGATCGTCCCCGAGGCACAGCTCATCCCGTTCGTGGAGTTGGGTCCGTAGACGCCGAACTCGATGGCGATGTTGCAGGACGACGCGCCGCCGAAGACCGCCAGCGCGAGGGTGGCATCGACGGCGCGCAGACCGCGCGACAGGAAGACGCCGAGCTGGTCCTCGGCGTAGGCCACACCACCCAGCGCGGACCCCATCATCGTGCCGATGCGCTCGCGATCCTCGCGCGCGGGATCGAGCCCGGCATCCGCGAGCGCCATCTTCGCCGCCACCACCGAGAAGTGCCCGAACCGGTCCAGCCGCTTTGCCCGTTTCGCCTCCAGATGATCGGTGGGAACGAAGTCCCGCACCTCGGCGGCGTTGTGGGAACGGAAGATCGAGGGATCGAAACGAGTCAGCGGGCCCACGGCGGAGCGCTCCGCGCGGAGGCCCTGCCAGAGCCCTTCGCGCCCCAGCCCGATCGGGGTTACCGCGCCGATGCCCGTCACCACGACGCGGCGCGTCATCGTGACTCGGTGAGGAGTGACGAGCGACGCGTGACGGGTGACGAGGGCTGGCGTTCCGCTTCTCGCGCGAGGCCTTCCAGAGTCCGGCTGGCGATCCCATGGACGAAGACGGGGCCGATGACCGCCGTGGCGGCGAAGACCCCGATCAGGGGCCAGCGCGGGCCGTCCCAGACGTGCACGAGACGCACGTGCGTCCCCGCTTCCACCGCGGTGAAACTCCACTCCACGTCCATGCCCTTCGTCACGCCCCCGATGTGGTGGAAGCGGACCGCGGGCGCTCCGTAGTCCACGGCCATCTGCGACGTCCACCAGGTGGGCCAGTTGAAGAGGCCGAAGGGCCGGTTCGCCGACATGTCCACGATGCCGCTCCCGTCCTCCGCGCGCTCGCGGAACCGCACGTGGCGATAGTGGGAGAGCAGCGCGGGCCAGTGCTCGACCTCGCGCACGAGCGAGAAGATCGTGCCGACGGGTGCCCGCACGACACGCTCGTCGACGGTCTCCATCGCGCGACCCGCCGGCATGGGTCCGAGATGAATGGGGGGCTGCGACATCAGGACGCTCCCGCCGCGGGATCCCGCGGCCAGCTCGCCGTCACGCGAAACAGGAAGCGACGCCGCACCCGCGCGTCGACGCCCACCGCTTCACGGACGAGTGCACGAAGCTCCGCGCCGGTGAAGCCGCGAAAGATCGACACGACGCCGTCGTGACGGCTCACCGGATGAAAGCCGAGCGGGAATGATATCAACCACAGCGCGGCGGCGGCCACCCAGCTACGGCGGAGGTCGGCAACGATCACGCATTCATTGGCCACGCGGTGCATCTCCCGGAGCAGCCGGAGCGCGTCCCGCGGCTCGAAATGATGCAGCACCTGCGAGCAGCAGACGACGTCGATGGAGCGGTCGGCAAAGGGCAGGGAGAGCGCGTCGGCGCAGACGGGATCGATGCGCCACTCCCGCGTCGCGGCCACCAGCTCGCGATGCCCGTCGAGGCCGAGGATACGCAGCCGGACGCCGCGGCGGGCCGCCACGGGGACGAGCCGCGACGGGATGTCCCCCGTGCCCGTACCGACGTCGAGCAGCGACAGCTCCCGCGGTCCGCGCGCGAGCAGGGGCTCGAGCGCCGCGCGAACCGCGTGCACGCCCCCGAAGAGGCGATTGGACAGCGCGATGTCGCGGTGGGAGCGTCGCCGCACACCGGGCTCGACGTCCGTGTCGAGGTACTCGACGCCGCGGCGGCGCGGCGGCGTGAGGAGCGGCAGCATCAGCGCTCGAGCTGCGCGTACCCGCCGCGGTAGTAGAGCAGGGGTCGCGATTCCTCCCAGGCGGCGTCGTCGACCCGTGCGATGAAGATTCCGTGGTCTCCGCCCTCGCAGGCGGCGGTGATCTCGCACTGCAGCCAGGCGAGGACGTCGTCCAGGACAGGGATGCCGCGCACGTCGCGCGAGAAGCCGATGCCCTCGAACCGCCGCGACCCCTCCAGCTCGGAGAAGCGACGCGACAGGGCCTCCTGCGGCGAGGAGAGGACGTTGAACACCACGTGCAGGCCGGGCGCGAGCAGTGGGAACATCTCGGCGCTGCGGTCGATGCAGGCGAGCACGAGGGGCGGCTCCAGGCTCACCGAGCAGAACGCGCTCACCGTCATGCCGCGGTCGTTCCCTTCCGCGTCACGCGTGGTGAGCACGGTGACGCCCGAGGCGAAACGGCCGAGGACGGAGCGGAACGTGTCGGAGTCCAATGCGGGCCCTGGTTACAGGCTCGAAGCGTGTCGCGGCAGCGGCGGTGTGAGGCGCGAGGTGTGCACCGCGGTGCTCAGGAGGGAAAGAATGTATCCCGGGGCGAGCACTTCGCGCGGGGGGACGAAATCGCCCGTCACGCCCACGAGGAGATCCGCGAGGTCGGGGCGGGCGGCCAGACCGCGTGTGGCGGCGTTCATGACTGCCGGCGCGGCGAGCACCATGCCGATCGCCCGCTCGACTGCCCACTTGCCGCGGAACTCGTGCCGGCGGCAGCGATCGTAGGCGTCGAGGGCGATGTCGGCCCTTCGGGGGTCGCGCGCGCGCGCGGCCTCGAAGGCGTACGGCGCGAGGATCTCCCCGCCGCGCAGCGCGGCGTAGATCCCCTCGCCCGTGAAGGGGTCGAAGAAGTCGGCGGCGTCACCGACCAGCGCGACCCCCGGCGCCCGCGCCCGCCGGGCGTGCCAGTGGAACGGTCCGGCCGCGCGGACGGGTGACACCCGGTGGGCGCTCGTTAGGCGGCGGGCCACCCGCGGCGCGCGGGCCAGGCGCCGCGCCAGGAAACCCGCCGGATCCCCGCCGATGCCGTGGTCGCCACCCGCCGGCATCACCAGCGCCACGTTGCTGAGATCCCGTCCCACGGGCGCGATCCCGATGTAGCCGTCGCCGAAGACGTGCATCTCACCCACCTCGTGCGGACCGTCCGCCCCCGCGAAGTGCGTGACCAGCGCGAAGCGGCGCGGCCACCGCCCCAGGCGGCCGAGCCCTGCACGCCGCGCCACGACCGAGCGCAGGCCGTCGGCGCCGATCACGAGCCCCGCCCGCAGCACGCGCGCCGTCCCGTCGGAGAAGTGTGTCAGCGCGCCGGTGGCGCGCCCCGTCCGATCCCGCTCGAGGTCGCGGACCCGTGCTCCTTCCGTCACCCGCGCGCCCGCCGCACGCGCGCGCTCCAGCAACCGCGCGTCGAGAATCGTGCGGCGCACGGCGAGGCCGCGATCGCGAAAGCCGCGGTAGCCGTGCGAACCGGCGAACGTCCCCACCGCCTCGCCGCCGTCGGGCGCCACGATCCGCATCCCCGTGAGATGCGCGACGTCTCCCTGCTCGAGCGCCTCGAGGGCCCCCATCTCCTGCAGCAGCCGGGACGCCTGCGGACTCAGGTACTCCGAGCACGGCTTGTCGCGCGGGAAGCGCGCGCGATCGACCACGAGGACGTCGCACCCGGCACGCGCGAGAAAGAACGCCGTGGCCGCGCCGGCGGGGCCGCCGCCCACCACGAGGACCTCGGCATCCGCCGGCACGCGGCTCAGGTGATCCGCGTGAAGAGCTCGCCCCCGAGGATGAGCTCGTCGCCGATGATCACGAAATCCACGAAGATCGGTGCCGACAGGGGATCCGTGAACTCGAGGACGATCGCGCCCTCCTGGATCCGCCAGCGCGCCTGCACCACTTCCACCTCGCTGGTCTGCAGCGTGAGGTTCGTCGTCACGATCGTGCGCACGGCGGACCCGTCGCCCGCGAACCGCCAGGTGGTCTCGATGGCGCGCGAGTTGCCGAATTCGTCCACGAAAAGGACCGTGCGGTGCCAGGTACCCACCAGCGCGACGTTCGGGTCTGCGCTCGTGTCCGTGCCACCGACCGCCGCGAGCTGATTCGGTTCCGGCCCGACTGGACCGAGCCCGTCGCACGACGCGAGACCGAGCGCCAGCAGGGCGGCGCAGGCCGCGGCCACGCGGCGGAACGGGAGGACCGCCAGGCTCAGGACAGCAGAGAGAGGAGACATGTGACCGATGCTCCGATGATGATGCTCGTCAGGTTGACGGCATCGTTGTCGAATCCCTTGACTCCCCCGGCGACGCGCGTGGAAGAGCCACAGCGATGGATCCGTCGCTCGGTCGGGGCGCGGCACGTGTCGCACCAGCGCCGCTCCTGCACCGTGGCCCCCAATATCGAGTCGGCCAGAGTACCCGCCAGACCGCCGATCACCATCGCGGCGAACGGTGCCCCGAACTGCACACCCTGCGCCACGGTCGAGGTCAGCACCGCTCCGGCGACGGCCGCCAGGCTGCCGAGCAGGGTGATACCACCGGACGTCCCGGAAGGTACCGGGGCTAGAGTAAGGATGTGTCGTGGCGTCCCGCCCACGCGGGTGCCGACTTCCGTGCTCCAGGTATCGGCCGTGGCCGTTGCAATGGCGCCCGCACCCAGCGCGGTCCAGATCACACCCCCAGCCGCGAGGCTGCCCAGCGCGGCGGCGGCAAAAATGACCCCGTTTGCCAATACCTGCATCGCGCTGCGTGGGCCGTCCCCGCCGGCGATCGCCACGGCATCCGCGCCGGAAGCACCGCGGCGCGGCGCGCGCGACAGCGCGCTCGACGTCACGAAGAAGAAGACGAGGAGGGCGGCCCAGTCGACGCCCGCCGCGACGCTGGCACTGCCCACGGTGAGGGCGGCAACCGCTCCCGAACCCGTGAGCGCACGGAACCGCCACGCCGCGAATGTGATCACGCCGACCGCGGCGACACCGACCGGGAGCGGAATCGTCATCAGATCGTCCTGAGCAGGAGGACGGGCGCCCATCCGTACTCTCTGTGCTTGAAGGGCCTCATCTGGACCGTTAGCTTCGCACGCACGAGCCTGCTCCGCCATGTCCTCCACCGTCGACGCACTCCTCCCGCTGTCCTTTCTCGAGGCCGTCCGCAACGTCGACACGCCGGTCGAGGATTTCGAGGCCGAACTGGTCAGCGATCTGCGGAACAAACGGCTCGGGCTGAGCGACACGGTCTACAACCAGATCCGGCGCTTCACCGACGCGGTGAAGCGCAACCAGCGCACGTCGCACGACGAAGCGGTGGCGCTGGCCAGGCTTCTTGGCCGACGGACCGACGCGGAGGCGGTCTTCCGGGCTGCTGGCCGGTACCTGGCGGGCGAGGCGTACCAGACGCTGTCGCCGCCGACGCGGCGCCTCCTGCTTGCGCTCCCCTCGATCCTGGCGCGGCCGATTGCCTTGCGACACACGCGACGACTCGCGCGCCGCTACTTCAGCGGGCAGGTGTCGCGTACCGGGGCGTCGATCTATCTCGAGATTGAGACCTCGGTCACTCGCGATGCGGGGGCGCGATCCGTTGGCTGCACGTATTATGAGGCTGGACTCAAGGAGTTGTTGCGCCTCATGGTCAACAGTGTGGGCGCGGTGGAGCACATCCGCTGCGCCTCGCGAGGGGAGGGGGCATGCGCCTGGCGGGCGGATTGGCGTCCCACGCGGCGGGAGGCGTGAAGCCTGGTCGTGCATTGGCGGGGGAGCCGTCTCCGGGGTCGGGATGCTGACGCCGGCGACGCTCCCGGCCTTCCAGCGCGCTCTCGCCGAGGCCGAGGTCGACGGGTGGCTCCTGTACGACTTTCGCGGCGCCAATCCGATCGCGCGTGAGCTGCTGGGGGTGGGCGGGCACGTGACCCGGCGCTTCTTCGTCTGGGTGCCCGCGTCGGGCGCGCCGACGGCCGTCACGCACGCGATCGAGCAGGGGGTCTGGCGCGAGTGGCCCGCCGAGTGGCGCAAGGAGCGGTACAGCTCCTGGCGATCACTCGAGGAGGCAGTGGGCCGATTGGTGCACGGCAAGCGCGTGGCAATGGAATACTCCGCGGGCGACGCCGTGCCGTATCTGGATCGCATTCCCGCGGGCGTGATCGAGCTGGTGCGCGCGGCGGGGGCCACCGTCGTCTCGTCAGGCAATCTCGTCTCCCGCTTTCACGCTGCCTGGACGGACGAGCAGCTCGCGTCGCACCGCCGGACCGCCGAGACGATCGCGGCGATCGCCAGGGACGCGCTCCGCTTCGCGGGGGAGCAGGCGCGCGGCGGGCGCCCGACCACGGAGCACGAGCTGCAGGCGCGCATCATGGCCGCGTTCGCGCGCGCCGGGCTGGAGACGGACCATCCCCCCAACGTCTCGGTCGGGGCGAACGCCGCGAACCCGCACTACGAGCCGTCGGCGGAGCGGGTGCAACTCCTCACGATGGGCAACCTCCTGCTGATCGATCTCTGGGCGCGCGAGCCGGGCGGCGTCTACGCCGACCAGACCTGGATGGCGTCGCTGGGACCGCCGGGTGACAAGGCCGTCGCGCTGTGGAACGCGGTGCGCGATGCACGCGACGCCGCGCTCGCGCTCCTCCGCGACCGGGCCGCCACGCACACGCCCGTGCGCGGCGCGGACGTCGACGACGCGGCGCGCCGGGTGATCGAGGCGTGCGGCCACGGCGAGTTCTTCACCCATCGCACCGGCCACTCCATCGATCCGCGCGAGCTGCATGGATCGGGCCCCAACCTCGACAACCTCGAGACGCGCGAGGAGCGACTGCTCGTACCGGGAGTGGGATTCTCGGTGGAGCCCGGGATCTACATCCCGGGCGAGCTGGGGGTGCGGAGCGAGGTGAACGTCTTCTTCGGCGACGGTGAGCTCGTCGTGACGCCGGCCGAGTACCAGCGCGAGCTCATGCTCGTCTAGGTCGAACCAGTTTGCATTTCCGGGCCGGCGTGAGCCAACTCCGCAGAGAACTCGGACTCCCCTCGGCCGCGCTGATGGTCGTGGGTGGGATCATCGGCAGCGGCATCTTCTTCACGCCGGCAGAGGTGGCGCGGGCGCTGCCGAGTGGCACGCTGATCCTGGGCGTCTGGGCGCTCGGGGGGGTGGTGGCGCTCGCGGGGGCGCTCACCTACGCGGAGCTCGGTGCGATGATGCCCGATGCCGGAGGCGCCTACGTCTACATTCGGCGCGCGTACGGCGATCTCGCCGCTTTTCTCTGCGGCTGGATGACGCTCCTGCTGATCTCCACGGGGGCGCTGGCCGCCGTGGCGATGGGGTTCGCAGGGTACGCCGCCCGATACGTGGATCTCGCCCCGGTGGGAGGACCGATCGGCATGGCGGCCCTCACCATCGTGGTGCTGGGCATGACGAACTACCTGGGTATCCGGCCCGGGGCAGCGGTGCAGAACGTATTGACCATCGCCAAGATAGTCGCGTTAGGTGCTCTGATCGTGATCGGCCTGGCGCTCTGGTCACGCCTCGGCGCGCCGCCACCCGTCAGCGGCGCCCCGGCGCCGCGCGACTCCCTGGCCGCGGGATGCGCCGCGGCCTTCGTGGCCGTGCTCTTCACCATCGGTGGCTGGCAGCAGCTCAACATGGTCGCGGGCGAGATCCGCCGCCCCGAGTGGACGATCCCGCGCGCGCTCACGGTCGGAATCGCCATCGTGATCGTGATCTACCTCGGCGCCAACGCCGTGTATCTGCACGCGCTCGGTCGTGACGGGCTCGCGGCGAGCGCCGCGGTGGCCGCGGACACGGCCACGCGGCTCGTCGGCCCTTCGGGGGCGAACCTCATCACGATCGCCGCGATGCTCTCGATCCTGGGTTTCGTGAACGTGGTGCTGCTGGGGAACTCGCGCATGCCATACGCGATGGCGCGGGACGGGCTCTTCCTCGAAGCGGCGGGACGCGTGCATCCGCGCTTCGGCACGCCGCATGTGGCGATCGCGATCATGATCGTCTGGTCGCTCGTGCTGCTCTTCGCGACGCGCGGGGACCTCGGGGATCTCCTGTCGGGCGTGGTGTTCGCGGACTGGATCTTCTTCGGGCTGGGCGGGGCGAGCGTCCTGACCCTGCGGCGTACGATGCCCGACGCGCCCCGGCCGTACCGGGCGTGGGGGTATCCCGTGATGCCGCTGCTGTTCGTTGTGGCGGCCGTGGCCGGCGTCCTCAGCGCCTGGATCGCGGCGCCGCGAACCTCTCTGTTCGGAACGGCGATCCTGGCCGCGGGGGTGGTGGTCCACCGGACCGCGCTACGCCGCGTTTCACAGCGGTAGCCCCGGGCGCGGTCGTTGCGCTCGCGCCCCGGGAGCCCCTATCGTGCACAGTGAGTCCGCACACAGCGCCGAGGGGTGAGTAGGATGCCGACGTACATGTATGAGACCGTGCCAGTGGCCGAGGGCGAAACCTCGGAACGCTTCGAGATCAAGCAGCGTTTCGCCGATCCGCCGCTCGAGGTGCACCCGCAAACAGGGATGCCGGTCCGGCGCGTGATCTCCGGCGGGATGGGACTGGTGACGAGACCGTCTGGTGAGTTGCCGGAGCCTGGCTGCGGCCCGGAGAGCTGCCGGTGCGGGAGATTCTCGTAGCCCTTGCTGGGAGCTGGTCAGCGAGTCGCGTGCGGCAGCGGCGGGCATGCCGCGAGCCAAGCCCTTCGGCGATCCAACTCAGAACATGGACTGGCGCAGGCCCGTCTTGCTTCCCAATGGTGATTGAGGAGTCGGACGCTCCGCCCTTCGTTATGTCCCGACGCTCATGGTCGGTTTGGCCCGGGCCGTGCGGTCAATGGCCCTGATCATCCACGCGATGACGCACCGGCAACGCACCGGCAGCGACGCCCCGGGGGAAGATCGGCGGGCAGCGGTAGCGAGGGGTATGTCGCCAGGCGCGGCAAAACCGTCAGGGTGGGGAAAACAGCACCTGCGACTGCCCCGCAACGTGCGAATTGGCCGGATGTCGGGACATCATCACGCGACCGCCGGGCGCCCCGCTCGGCTCAGGAGGACGGCGAACATGAGTCCCGCGGTCGCCCCCCAGATCGCCGATGCGGCGAACGCGCTCGCGGCCAGCCTGACCCCAGTCTGTAATTTGCCCGTTGGCCGCACTGGACGCGGGGCCGATCGGACTACCCGGCGAGCCGCCGATCCACCACCATGAGCGCGAACAGCAGCGCGAGGTAGAGCAGCGAGTACTTGTAGACCCACCACGCCGCTCCCGTCCACGGCTTCTCGCGGCGTATCCGCAGCACCCCGCCGAGCAGCAGGCCGCCTAACGCGAGCGCCGCGACGAGATAAACGGGGCCGAACGCGCCCATCGCCACCGGGGCCACCGAGAGGCCCAGCAGGATCAGCGTGTACCACAGCATGTGGTCCATCGTCTCGCGCTCGCCCCAGACCACGGGCGCCATGGGCACGCCGGCGCGGCCATAGTCCGCCTGCTTGAGCAGCGCCAGGGCCCAGAAGTGCGGCGGGGTCCAGTAGAAGACGATGAGGAAGAGATAGATCGCCGTGAGGTCGAGCGAGCCCGTAACCGCGGCCCACCCCACGAGCGGCGGAAACGCCCCCGCCGCACCGCCGATGACGATGTTCTGCGGCGTGCTGCGCTTGAGCCAGCGCGTGTACACGAACACGTAGAAGTAGAAACCGGCCAGCGCCAGCGTCGCCGTGAGCACGTTGATGAACTGCGCGAGCAGCCACGTGGCCGCCACAGCCAGTGCCACGCCGAAGGCGAGCACCGCCACCGGGGCGAGCCGCCCGCTCGGGATCGGCCGCAGCCGCGTCCGCGCCATCCGGTCGTCGATGTCGCGATCGAGGTACATGTTCACGGCGTTGGCACCGCCGGCCATGAGGTAGCCCCCCACGAGCACCAGCAGCACCTCGAGCCATGATGGCCGACCCGCCACGTACATGGGCGCGATGGTCGTCACGAGCAGCAGCGAGATGATCCGCGGCTTGGTCAGCGTGACGAGATCGCGCGCGAGGCCGCGGCCCGTGGACTCCGAGACGGCCACGCCGCTCATGCCGGCACCTCCGCGGCGCGCGCCGCCGGGCTCGGGGCGGCGCTCGCTACGGCGAAGGGGTGTGCGAGCCGGCGGGCGACGTAGGCCAGGCCGAACGCGACGACCCAGAGAAGCGTCCCCACGGCCTCGTGCAGCGAGCGCCAGACGGACGGGAGCTGATAGGCGATCATCGTCGCCGCCACGATGATCTGCGCGAAGATGAGCGTGAGGACGATGCGCGCCCCGAAGGCCATCCGGCGCTCCCCACGCTTCGTGAGA
>DATIGO010000371.1:0-2105 GCA_035454665.1 Gemmatimonadaceae bacterium
GCGCGCTCGCCGGCCGGCCGCCCGGCCCAGCCGCGCAGCGACCGCGCGATCGACAGCATGGCCTGGATGCGCACCTCCAGGCGGGCGTCGCCGAGCAGCGGCATGAGCAACGACGCGTGCTCCGGCAACTCCAGCCTGCCGAGCCCGCGCGCGGCCGCGACTCGCACCTCGGGATCCGCGTGCGCGAGCCCGTCGACGAAGGGAATGAGCCCATCCTCACCGCGGCCGCGCAGATCCTCCGCCTGGTGAATCTGGCGGATCAGCGCCGCGCGCTCGGCACCGGTCCGGTCCGCCCCTTGCGGCTCGGCCGTTCGGACAGGGAGCGCGAGGAGCGCCAACGCGAGGACCCCTGTGACGTAGCCCGCACTTCGGCGTCGTCCGCGGAGGCGCCGGTGCGGGGTGACGGGGGGCGGTTTCATGGAGCGGTAATCTCGCGATCGCGTCCGATCCCGCAACACCGCATCCGGTTAGATTTCCGGCGCAACCACCAGGACCAGCCCCGCCGACCCGCGATGACCGTTCAGTCCGCGCGCAGGAAGAAGACATCGCCCCCGGCCGACTCGGACCGTCAGATCGACTGGCGCCGGATCGCGTACCACACGCTCGTCTCCCGGGCCCTCGACGACACCGAGGAGGCCGTGAACCGCCAGAAGGCGACGGCCCCGCGTGAGCACCTGGTGCTGTATCAGTTCTCCGCACGCGGGCACGACGTGGCGCAGTGCATTCTCGCGTCGCTGATCGACCACCCCCACGACGCGGCGAGCGCATACTACCGCTCCCGGCCCCTGCTGCTCGCGCTCGGCCTTTCGATCGAGGACGGTTTCGCGAGCCCGTTAGGCAGGTCGGGCGGCTTCAGTGACGGACGCGACATCGGCGTGGTCTGCAACCTGCCCCGACGGGACGGTCCGATCGTGCTCCCGATGTCGGGTGACGTGGGTTCGCAGTACACGCCCGCCGCCGGATGGGCGCAGGCCATCACGTATCATCGCGACGTGCTGCGGGACCATGCCTGGCGCGGGGCCATCGCGGTCGTGCTCGGCGGCGAGGGCTCCGTGGCCACGAACGGCTTCTGGTCCGCGCTGACCATGGCCACCACCCTGCGCCTGCCGCTCCTCTTCTACGTCGAGGACAACGGACTCGGCATCTCCGTGCCCGGCGGAATGCAGACGCCCGGGGGCGACATCGCGGCCAACCTGGCCTCGTTCCGCAACCTCCTCGTGCGCGCGGGAGACGGCACCGTGCCTGACGAAACGGCGCGGCTGCTGGTCGAGGCGGTGAGGCACGTGCGCGCGGGCGAGGGACCGGCGCTGGTGCGCCTTACCGTGCCCCGCCTGTCGAGCCATTCCGGGCCCGACAACCAGAAAGGGTACCGCACCGAAGAGGAGATCGCGGCAGACTGGACTCGCGATCCCCTGCCGAAGCTCCGGCGCCATCTCGTGCCGGGTATCCTGTCGGAGGAGGCGTGGCGCGCACTCGAGGGAGAGGTCGCGCGCGACGTCCAGGCGGCCCTCGACGGTGCGCGGGCGCGGCCCGCGCCGGATCCCGCCGGCGTGCGCCGCTTCGTCTTCGCCGAACCCGCTGAACCCGCCGAGGCGACCGCTCTCGGAGGGATGTCCGTGGAGGAACGCGAGCGCCTCCCGTCCACCACGGTGCCTGACGAAGCGGGCGACCTCCTCCGGCTCCCCGAGGCCATCCGCAGGACGCTCCGGCGTGAGCTGGCGGTGAACCCGAAGGTCCTCGTCTTCGGCGAGGACGTGGGCGTGAAGGGCGGCGTGCACCTGGTGACCGAAGGGCTCCAGAAAGAGTTCGGCGCGGCGCGCGTCTTCGATACGAGCCTCTCCGAAGAGGGAATCGTCGGGCGCGCCGTGGGGATGGCCATCGCCGGCCTGGTCCCGGTCGCCGAAATCCAGTTCCGGAAGTATGCCGACCCCGCGGCCGAGCAGCTCAACAACTGCGGCACGCTGCGCTGGCGGACGGCGAACCGCTTCGCCGCCCCCATCGTGGTGCGGATGCCCGGCGGATTCGGGAAGGACGTGGGCGATCCGTGGCACAGCCTCAGCGGCGAGGTGCAGTGGGCCCATGCGATCGGATGGCAGCTCGCGTAT
>DATIGO010000372.1:0-3893 GCA_035454665.1 Gemmatimonadaceae bacterium
CCCACCGCCAAAGCTGCCGCCCCCGAACCCTCCTCCGCCCCATCCGGAGCGGTGGCGGCCGCGACCCCCCTGCTGCTGCATCGCCGCCGACAACAACAGCCAGAGGCATCCGTTTCCACCGCGTCCGCGTCGACCCCGTCCCCCCGCTCCGCCAATCAGGAAGAAGAGGATGATGAGGAAGAAGATGATCGAGCCGGGCGAGATGCCGGTGCCGCGGCGCGCAGCGGGCTCGAGCGGCCGCGCCGGCGGGACGACCGCCGTATCGAACGACACGCCGAACTCGCGCGCGAACCGCTCGGCAATCCGCTCCGCGATCAGCACCATTGCGCCGTCGTAGTCGCCGCGCTGGAAGTATGGGATCGCCTCGCGCTGGATGTCGCCCGCAATCGCGTCGGTGATGAAGCCCTCCACACCGCGCCCGGTCTCGATGCGGATGCGCCCGCGTCCCTCGGAGTTCGTCTCGCGCGGGACCACGAGCACCACGATCCCCGCGTTCCGCGTACGATCTCCGATCCCCGCGTCCGAGCCCACGCCCCACTCGCGCCCGATCCGGAGCGCCACCTCGGCCACGTCGCGCCCACCCAGGTCGGGCATCGTGACGAAGGCCATCTCGCCGCCCGTCCTCCCGTGCACCTCGAATGCGATCCGGTTGATGCGATCCTCCGCCACCGGTGAAAGCACGGACGCCGCATCCACCACGACCTCGGCCGCCGACGTCCCGAACCCGCGCGGCGCGGGCGGAATGGCTATGTCCTGAACGGCGAGCGCGAGGAGAAGAGGAGTCAGCAACGAGGAGTGAGGAACGAGGAATCAGGAACGAGGAATGAGTACGACTGGTCGAGTCGAGGTAAGGGTCGTTGCCAGCCCGTAAACGGGGTGTCGTCCCCAACACCCTGCTTACAGCGCCCCCCACTCAGCAACCAGCTCCAGCCATCAGCAACCAGCAACCAGCCAACGCCCCATACTTCCCTCCCCCCACCCCATGTAACTTACGGCATCCCACAATCCTACGTTCCCGGAGGGCGGGTGTTTCCCCTGGCTCACAGACTGAGCATCGCGGTGCTGCTCTCGGCGGCGGTCGCTACTGTCGGCTGCGCAGGAAGGGGCGAGGAGGAGGAAGACCCCGCGCCCGACCCTCGACTGCAGAGCGCCGATGTCGACCGTATCCGCGGCGACTCTGCCGCGAGCACCTGGCTCCTCATCGTCAGCGACTTCCAGTGCCCCTGGTGCAAGCGCTGGCACGACGACACCGGGCCGCGGGTGCAGCGCGAATACGTCGAGACCGGCAGGGTTCGCGTGGCGTATCTCCACTTCCCGCTCGACGACATCCACCGCCACGCACGCCCCGCCGCCGAGGCCTCCATGTGCGCCGGAGCGCAGGGAAAGTTCTGGGCGTTCCACGATTCAGTCTTCGCCAGCCAGGAGCAGTGGGCACCGCTGGCCGACGCCACGCCCTTCTTCGACGGCATCGCCACGTCGCTCGGACTCGACCGGGCCGCCTGGGCGCAGTGTCTTCGCGATGACGTGATGCTGCCGATGATCGAGGCCGATGTGCAGCGGGCGAGACAGGCGGGGGCGCAGTCCACGCCGACGTTCTTCATCGGTCGGCGGGTGCTGGCCGGAGCGCAGCCGTTCGACTCCTTCAAGGTCGCGCTCGACACCGCCCTGGCGGAGGCGGCGCGCACCGGTCGTTAGGCCCGTGCATCCGGCGATCCGCGCCTGCTACGGGGCGGCCGGCCAGCTCGCACGCGCGGCGGCCGCGCTGTCGCCGGCCGGGCGCGCCAAATGGCGCCGTGCGCTCCGCGCTCGCCGCGGCATCCGCTCGCGCTACGCCGCCTGGGCGAGGCGGCGCGACACCACCCGCCCCCTCCTCTGGGTGCACGCCCCGTCGGTCGGCGAGGGGCTGCAGGCGAGGATCGTCCTCGAGCTGGTGCGCGCGCGGCGCCCCGACGTGCAGCTTGCCTACACCTTCTTCTCCCCCAGCGCCGAACGCTTCGCGCGCTCACTCGACGTTGATTTCGCGGAGTATCTTCCGTTCGACACCCCCGGCGACGCGCGCACGGCGCTCGACGCGCTGCGCCCGACCGCGCTCGTCTTCAGCAAGCTGGATGTCTGGCCGATCCTCGTCGACGAGGCGCGGGCGCGCCACGTGCGCCTGGGTCTGATCAGCGGAACGCTGTCGGAGGTCTCCTCGCGACAGGGACGTCTCGCGAGCCACCTGCTTGAGGAATCGTACGCGTCGCTCGATCGCGTGGGCGCTGTCTCGACGGCCGACGCCGAGCGGCTCGCGACCCTGGGCGTGCGCCACGACCACATCGTCGTCACGGGCGATACGCGGTACGACCAGGCATTGCAGCGGGCCGCCAACGCTGATCGCTCAGGTGCACTCCTGGCGCCCCTCGCGTCGAATCGGCCGACGCTCGTCGCCGGCTCCACCTGGCCCTCGGACGAGGCGATCCTCCTGCCGGCATGGCTCGCCGTGCGAAGGGACGTGCCCGATGCCCGGCTCATCATCGCGCCGCACGAACCTACCCTGCGGCATCTCGTGCCTCTCGAGCGCTGGGCGCGCGAGAACGGGCTGGCCTGGGCGCGCCTCGACGCCTCGGGGATCGCTGTGGCCGACGTCGTGATCGTGGATCGTGTGGGTGTGCTGGGCGACCTGTACGCGCTGGCACAGGCCGCGTGGGTCGGCGGGGGATTCCACGGCGCCGGCCTGCACTCGGTGCTGGAGCCCGCAGCCTTTGGCGCGCCCGTGATCTTCGGACCGCGGCACGGCAACAGCCGCGACGCCACGCTTCTGCACCGGGCCCGGGGCGGCGACTCCGTCGCCACCATCGACGAGGCGATCGAAGCCCTGTCGCTCTGGCTGGGCGAGCCCGAAAGCCGCCGGGCGGCGGGCGAGGCGGCCCGCGCCCTCGTGGTCTCCGGCGGAGGCGCCGCCGAGCGGACGTACGCTCTGGTCCTGTCGCTGCTTGATCCCCCGGCCCCTCCGGCGCCTGCCGGCGCGGCTGGTGCGCCTCCCCCGCCCTGACGGGCGTCCTTCCTGCGTAACTAGCGACCGCGACGCGGCGACCGGGCCAGCCAGGGCGGCGTCCACGCCACGGAGACACCGAACCCGTCGTCGTCGAACGAGTCGTTCCCCGCGAAGATTGCCGCGGCGCGGATCGCCACCGTGCGCGTGACCTCGAAGTTCAAGCCCAGGTCGAAGGTGACCGCGATGTCGCTGTCGTTGTCATCGCCCCGGCAGTTGTTGCACAAGTCGAGCGAGAGCCGCGGGTGGACGTAGGGCGTGAGCGCCATCGCGTCCTCGAGCTCGAAGCGGTGTCCCACGGAGACGCCGACGGGGAAACGGAACAGGGTGAAGTCACCCGCCGCCAGGTAGGCACCCGCCGTGAACAGGAAGTCCATGGGGACGTCGGGGCTCGAGCGCGACATCTGGAACGCGTACTGCCCGCCGACGAAGAGCATGAGCTCGGCATTATCGACATCGGAGTCCGCGATGCCCGCGTCGAGCGAGAGCTGGTGGCGTGGGCCGTACTCCTCGCGCCACTGGAAGAGGAGCGTGGTGCCCGGTCCATCGGCCTGTGCAACCGCGAAGTTGAACTCGCGGATCGCGGTGCGAGGTGGCTGGAACGACGGATGTGACCAGGCCTGGGCCCTTGCCGCGGCGGGCGCCGCCAGCGTTCCGGCGATCAGCAGTGGGAGGACGGTGCGTCTGAACATGACTGTTCCGGCAGGAGAGCGGGTGGTGGGCACGGCGCGCCGTTTCGGATGGCGGGCCGACGCTTCCGACGCGCAATGAAGCCGGTCAGCGGCGCCTGATCAAGTCGGGCGCCGACACAGCGCTGCGTGACAGCCGTAGTAAAACGGCGGCGGCACGGGTGAACCGTGCC
>DATIGO010000373.1:0-11556 GCA_035454665.1 Gemmatimonadaceae bacterium
CTGCACCCGGAGATGGTGCGCTTGCTCGGCCGGCTGCAGTTCCGCACCTCGTCCGGGCAGAACGTGCTGAAACACCTCGTCGAGTCGGCGCACATCGCCGGCGCGATCGCGGCCGAGCTCGGGATCGACCCGACGGTGCCCAAGCGCGGCGCGCTCCTGCACGACATCGGCAAGGTGCTGACGCACGAGCACGAAGGGACGCACGTGCAGTTGGGCGTGGAGGTGGCCACGAAGTACGGTGAGCAGCCGCTCGTGGTGAACTGCATCGCGGCGCACCACGACGACGTGCCGCACGAGAGCGAGATTTCCGTGCTGGTGCAGGCGGCCGACGCCATTTCGGGGTCGCGGCCCGGGGCGAGGCGCGAGGCGTTCGAGACGTACGTGAAGCGCCTGGAGGGGATCGAGAAGATCGCGTCGAGCTACCGCGGCGTGGACAAGGTCTACGCGATCCAGGCGGGGCGCGAGGTACGCGTGGTGGTGACGCCGGAGCAGGTGGACGACACGCGGATGACGTCGCTCTCCGACGAGATCGCGCGGCGCATCGAGTCGGAGCTGCAGTACCCGGGGCAGATCAAGGTCGTGGTGATACGCGAAACGAGGGCGGTGGACTTTGCACGCTGAGACGATGAAACCGGTGCTGGGCGACGGCGCGACGCTGATCGACGGCAAGACGGTCGCGAAAGCCGTCCGCGCGGACGTGGCGCGGGACTGCGCCGAGCTGGCGAAGCACGGGATCGTGCCCGGGCTCACGGTGGTGCTCGTGGGCGACGACCCCGCGAGCGCGGTGTACGTGAACGCCAAGGGGAAGGCGAGCGTCGAGGTGGGGATGAAGAGCGACACCATCCGCCTGCCGGCCACGACGTCGCAGGAGGAGCTGCTCGCTCTGGTGGATCGCCTCAACGCCGATCCCACGGTGCACGGCATTCTCGTGCAGATGCCGCTGCCGAAGCAGATCGATCCGGCGTCGGTGATCCGCCGCATCGCGCCACAGAAGGACGTGGACGGGTTCCATCCGATCAACGTCGGGAAGGTCCTGATCGGGGAGAAGGACGGCTTCGCGCCGTGTACGCCGGCCGGTGTGCAGGAACTGCTCGTGCGCTACGGCGTGGAGACGAAGGGGGCGCACGCGGTGATCGTGGGGCGCAGCAACATCGTGGGGAAGCCGATGGCCGCGCTGCTCGTGCAGCAGGGGGCGGGCGCCGACTGCACGGTGACGGTCTGCCACAGCCGCACGCGCGATCTGGACGCGGTGACGCGACAGGCGGACATCCTGATCGCGGCGCTGGGGCGTCCCGAGGCGATCACGGCCGACATGGTGAAGCCGGGGGCCGTGGTGATCGACGTGGGCATCTCGCGCGTGGACGACGCCTTGGCGCCCAAGGGGTATCGGCTCGTGGGTGACGTGCAGTTCGAACCGGTGCGGCGGGTGGCGTCGTTGATCACGCCCGTACCCGGCGGCGTGGGACCGATGACGATCGCGATGCTGCTCAAGAACACCGCGCGCGCGGCGCGGCAGGCTGGGGTCTGAATACCTCGAGCTTGAACGGAACAGAAAACAGCGTGAAGAGCCTTCATCACAGCGGACACGGCGGGCGCGGAGGACACAGAGGAGAGCCCGGACACGTTCTCCTCGGTGTCGTCTGGGTGCGCGGCGGTAAGGGTTGCTGCAGTCTCAGCGCCGCGCCGATCCACGTGCGTGTCGCGGCCGCACCGGTGTGTGTGGCGTGACGAAGAGCCGTGGGGGGAACGGAGGACGAGGCCGTCGCCGGACGGGGGCGGAGCAGCCGGTGCCGTCGCAGGATCTGCTGGACCCTGCGCCCTCGCTGTTCGAGGACGAGGACACGGCGTGCGTTTCCGTGCCGCCGGCGCGGTACGACGCGATGCCCGACCCCGGAGGGACTCCGGCGAGTGCGATCACGGTCGCCACACTCACCGCCGCCACGCGCGACATCCTCGAGGGCGCAGTGCCCCCGGTCTGGGTGCGCGGCGAGGTGGTCGGCTTCAAGGAGCACCGGAGCGGCCACTGGTACTTCACGCTCAAGGACGCCGAGGCGCAGATCCGTTGCGTGGCCTGGGCGAGCGACGCCCGGCGCTTCCTCGCGGCGCCTGACGAGGGGATGGCGGTGATCGTGCGGGGCCAGCTCACGGTCTTCCCCGGTCGCGGCGAGCTGCAGTTCCGGGTGCGCGCGCTCGAGGGGGTGGGCGAGGGGCTCTGGCGCAAGGCGTTGGAGGTCACGCGAGCGCGCCTCGAGGCCGACGGGCTGCTGGCCGCGGAGCGCAAGCGATCGCTGCCGTTCCTGCCGCGCTGCATCGCCGTGGTCACGAGCACGGACGGCGCCGCGCTGCATGACGTGGCGGCGGTGATCCGGCGCCGCTGTCCCGCGACGCGCATCGTGGCCGTCGAAGCCACGGTACAGGGAAGGGAGGCCGCGGCCTCCGTCCGGGCCGCGCTCGCGCGGGTCTGCCGCTGGGGCGGCGCCGACCTCGTGATCGTGGGGCGCGGCGGAGGGAGCCGGGAGGATCTCTGGGCCTTCAACGATGAGCGCCTCGCGCGCGCCGTGGCAGACATGCCCGTTCCCGTCATCTCCGCCGTGGGCCACGAGATCGACGTGACGCTCTGTGATCTCGTGGCCGACTGGCGCGCGCCCACGCCCTCGGCCGCGGCGGAGGCGGCCGTGCCCCAGCTCGCCGATCTCGTCAGGCAGCTCGGTGATCTGCGCGACGCGCTCGGCGCGGCCGTTCTGGAGCGACTCGGCGCGGCCCGGCAGCGCCTCCGGGTCGCCGGCGGCGCGGTCTCCGGGGCCGCCGCGCAGGTCGTCGAACGGCGCGGGCTCCGCCTCCAGGGCCTGGGCGGGCGACTCGACGCCCTCAGTCCGCTCGCCACACTGGCGCGTGGATACGCGGTGCTTCACGGCGTCTCGGGGCAGGCCATCACGTCGACGTCCGGTCTCGCCGCGGGCGACCGCTTCATGGTGCGGCTGCGCGATGGTCGCGTCGACGGACTTGCGGAGCGCGTCGAGCCGGGCCCGCCGCTCACCCCCGCGACCCCGCGCGCGCCATGAGCTTCGAGGCGAGCGTCCGGCGCGTGGAGGAGATCGTTCGAGCGCTCGAGGGCGAGGAACTCGCGCTCGAGCGCGCCCTCCTCCTCTTCGAAGAGGGGATCGCCTGCCTGCGGGAGGCGTCGCTGGAGCTGTCGAAGGCCGAGCAGGCGGTCCGGCTGCTGCGCGAGCGCGCCGACGGTTCCTTCGACACGCCCGAGCTCCGTGCCTGACGAGCTGCGCGACGGGTTTCGCGCCGAGCGCGGCGCCATCGACGCGGCGCTCGCCGCGATGTGTGACCGCGAGCTGGCCGACGTCGATGCGCGCGTGCGGGACGCGATCCGGTACGGCCTGCTGGGCGAGGGGAAGCGGCTGCGGGGACTCCTCGTCCTCGCGGCGTACGAGGCCGCCGGCGGACGGCATGACGCCGCTCCACTCGCGGCCGCCGTGGAGGTCGTGCACGCGTATTCGCTGATACACGACGACCTGCCCTGCATGGACGACGACGATCTCCGCCGCGGCCGGCCTACCGTGCATCGGGTCTTCGGCGTGCCCGTCGCGACCGCCGCAGGCGTCGCGATGGTGCCGCTGGCCGCGGGTACCGCCTATCGAGCCGCGCTCGCGGTGCACGCCTCGCTGGAGCGCGCGGGGACGATCGTGCGGGAGCTCATGCTCGCCTCCAGCGCGGGTGGCATGGTGGGCGGACAGTGGCTCGATCTCCAGGCCGAGGGGCGGCGCATCCCCCTGGAGGAACTGGAGCGCGTGCATCGGGCCAAGACCGGACTCCTCATCGTGGCGTCCACACGGATCGGCGCCCTCGCCGCGGGTTGCTCCGGCGACGAGCTCGACGCCTTCACCCGGTACGGCGACGCGCTCGGTCTCGCCTTTCAGATCGCCGACGACGTCCTCGATGTGACCGCGACGAGCGACCAGCTCGGGAAGACCGCGGGGCGCGACGCGGCGCTCGGCAAGAGCACCTATCCACTGCTGCTGGGCGTGGAGGGGGCGCGGACGCGGGCGCGCCGCCTGGCCACGGAGGCCTGCGACGCCCTGCGGCCGCTCGGGCGCCTGACGCCGCAGCTCGAGCGACTGGCCGTCCACGTCGTGGAACGGCAGTCGTGACCCCGCCGGATCGCTAGATTACCGGGGCGTCCCTACCCCCACTCCGCTGGCCATGTCCGTCCTCGAGCACCTCACGTCACCGGCCGACCTGCGTACCCTCTCCCGCGACGAGTTGCGGGGCCTGGCTCAGGAGATCCGGGACCGGCTGATCGACGTCTGCTCCCGCACGGGCGGCCACATCGGCGCCGGCCTGGGCGTCGTGGAGCTCAGCATCGCGCTGCACACCGTCTTCGAGACGCCGCGCGACCAGCTGGTCTGGGACGTGGGCCACCAGGGGTATCCGCACAAGCTGCTCACCGGCCGCAACGCCGACTTCGAGACGTTGCGGCAGGAGCAGGGGATCTCCGGCTTCCTGAAGCGCTCGGAGAGCGCGTACGACGTCTTTGGCGCGGGGCACGCGGCGACGGCCATCTCCGCGGCGCTCGGCGTCGCGGCCGGGCGGGACCTGCGCGGCGAGACCTTCAAGGTTGCGGCCATCCTCGGGGATGGCGCGCTGACCTCGGGTCTGGCCTACGAGGGGCTCAACAACGCCGGGCATTCCGCGCGCGACATCGTCGTCGTCCTCAACGACAACGCGATGTCCATCGCGCCCAACGTTGGCGCGATCTCCAAGTACCTCACCTCGGTGCAGCGCAACCCGCTCTACAACCGCATCCGCGCGCGCATCGGTGAGGTGGTCGAGGGGCACCCCGCGCTGAACACGCTCGTCCGCAAGTGGGAGGAGAGTGTGAAGTCGTTCCTCACGCCCGGGGTGCTGTTCGAGGAGCTGGGCTTCCGCTACTTCGGCCCGATCGACGGGCACGATCTCAACGTGCTGCTCGACACGCTGTCGGCGGTGCGGGGCATGCACGGACCGCGCCTCGTGCACGTGGTCACGCAGAAGGGGAAGGGATTCCCCGCGCCCGAGGAGAGCGTGGAGAAGTGGCACGCGCTGCCCCCGGGTCACGATCCGGCCACCGGGAAGGTCCTGAAGAAGTCCACGGCGAATCCGGCGTACACGGCGGCGTTCGGGAAGGGACTGGCGCAGCTCATGTCCGAACGTGAGGACGTGGTCGCGATCACGGCGGCGATGCCCGCGGGGACGGGGACGGACCACGTGGCCGCCGCGCATCCGGGCCGGTTCTTCGACGTCGGCATCGCCGAGGCGCACGCGGTCACGTTCGCCGCGGGGCTCGCCACGCAGGGCGTCCGCCCGGTGGTCGCGATCTACTCCACGTTCCTGCAGCGCGCCTACGACTCGATCATCCACGACGTGGCGATCCAGAGCCTGCCGGTGATCTTCTGCCTCGACCGCGCGGGGCTCGTGGGCGAGGACGGCGAGACGCACATGGGGCTGTACGACATGGCGTACCTGCTGGCGGTGCCTAACGTCACTGTCGCCGCGCCGAAGGACGCCACGGAGATGCTGGGGCTCCTGCGCACGGCAGCGGGCCATGTGCGGGGGCCGTTCAGCCTGCGATATCCGCGCGACGCTGCGCCCGACGTCCCGCCGCCCATGGCCGAGATCCCGGCCGTGCCCTACGGCACGTGGGAGGTGCTGCGGCGGGGGAGCGAGGTCGCGATCCTCGCGGTGGGGACGATGGTGCGACCGGCCCTGGCCGCGGCCGGGATCCTCGCTCCCGACGGCTTCGATCCCACGGTCGTGAACTGCCGGTTCCTCAAGCCGTTCGACGCCGCCACACTCGCGGCGATCCTCGCGGAGCATCGGGCCCTGCTGGTGGTGGAGGAGGGGACGAAGGTCAACGGCTTCGGCGCGATGCTCGCGGCCGAGGTCGGGCGGCTCGATCCCGCGGTCCGCGTGATGGTGCACGGCGTCGAGGACCGGATCGTCGCGGCGGCGCCGCGTGCCCGCCAGCTCGCCGCGATGGGTCTCGACGCCGAGGGCATCGCCGCCCGCGTCCGGGCGTTGCACGAGAGCGAGGCGGTCGCCGGCTGATGCGCGTCGGCGTCATCGGGAACCCCGAATACCCGGGGCTCGCGGACGTCCTGGAACGCCTCCGGCGCCTCGCGCCGGCCATCGGCGTGGACCCGGCCTTCGAGGCCGAGCTGCACGCGCGCGCCGGGGGCCTCCCGCTCGAGGACGTGGACGCGCTCGACGCGCTCATCACGTTAGGCGGCGACGGCACGTTGCTCCGGGGCGCGCGTCTCCTCGACGGTCGCGAGATTCCGATCCTCGGGATCAACCTGGGCCGCCTGGGATTCCTCACCACGTGCGGGCTGGACCAGTTCGAGACCGCCCTCACGCGGCTCGCGCGCGGGGACTACCGCGCCGCCAGGCGCATGATGCTCGAGGGATGTCCCAGCGCCGCCGGCGACCCCCGCCGGTGGTACGCCCTCAACGACATCGTGCTGCACAAGGGCGGCAAGGCGCGGGTGATGTGGCTGCGTGTGGAGGTCGATGGTGACGAGATCGCCTCCTACGCCGCCGACGGCATCGTCCTCTCGACCCCCACGGGCTCCACGGCGTACAGCCTCTCGGCCGGCGGGCCAGTCGTGGTCCCCACGCACGAGTCGATCCTCGTGACGCCGATCTCCGCCCACACGCTCGCGATCCGTCCCCTCGTCCTCGGCCCCACGTCCGTCGTGACCGTGGAGGCCGAAGGGGCTGAGAGCGAACGGCTCGTGACGGTCGACGGGCAGGTCGGCGCCACCCTCGGACGCTCCGAGTCGCTCATCGTGCGCCGGGCCGAGCGGTGGGTCGCGCTGGTGCGCTTTCCCGAGATGACCTTCTTCACGCGCATGCGCCGCAAGCTCGGTTGGGGCGCCCCGACGGACGACCCCACGGCCGGCTGATGCTGACCGAGCTGCGGATCCGCAACGTCGCCATCATCGAGGCGGTGACGCTCCCGCTGGCTCCCGGCTTCAACGTGCTCTCGGGCGAGACCGGCGCCGGCAAGTCGATCATCGTCGGCGCGCTGGGTCTCCTGCTCGGCGAGCGCGGCAGCGCGGACGTCGTGCGCACGGGCGCCGATCGCGCCGTGGTCGAGGGCGTGTTCGACGCGACCGGGCTCCCCGAGGTGCCGGCGCAGCTCGACGCGCGCGGGATCGACGTCGAGAACGGCCTGGTCGTGCTGCGGCGCGAGGTCTCCGCAGCAGGAAAGGGACGCGCCTGGATCAACGGTACGACGGTGACGGCGGGGGTGCTCGCGTCGATCGGCCGCCTGCTCGTGAACCTGCACGGCCAGCACGAGTCCCAGAGCCTCCTGCACGAGGAGTCGCAGCGGGCGGTGCTCGACGGCTTCGGCGGCGCGATCGAAGCGGCGCGCGCGGTGCGGGAGGCACACGCTACGCTCGTGGCGCTGCGCGAGGAGGTCGCCGCGCTGAGCGCGAGACGCGACGCGGCGCTCAGGCGCGCGGACTACCTCCGGCACGTCGTGCGCGAGCTCGAGGAGGCGAAGCTCACGACCGGTGAGGAGGAGAAGCTGACCGACGAGTCGCGGCGGCTGGCCCACGCCGAAGACCTGCGGGCGCACGTCGCGCAGGTCCGCGAGGCGATGGAGGCCGGCGACGCGGCGGCGCTCCCGCGGCTCGGGGGAGCCCGGCGCGCGCTGCTGGCGGCGCAGCGCCTCGATCCCACGACGGAGGGGATGCTCGAGTCCCTCGACGCCGCGGTCGTCTCTCTCGAGGAGCTCGCCCGCGACGTGCTGGCGTACGAGTCCACGCTCGAGAGCGATCCACAGCGGCTGGCGGCGATCGAGCAGCGCCTCGACGTCTACCACCGCCTGACGAGAAAGCACGGCGGCTCGGTGGAGGCCGCCCTGCAGACGCTCCGCGAGTCGAAGGCGGAGCTGGACGTCGTGGACACCGCCGACGCCGACCTGAGGGCGCTGGGGAGCCGCGTGCGCGACGCCGAGCAGTCTCTGCGGTCGGCGGCGGCGGAGCTCACGGCGCGCCGCACGGAGGCGGCCCGCCGCCTCGCCGCCGCGGTCGATCGCCTGCTGCCGGCGCTGGGGCTCCCCGACGGCCGGTTCACGGTGGCGCTCCCGCCTCGCGAGCCCATCGCCGCCACCGGCGCGGAGGAGGTCGAGTTCCACGTGGCGCTGAACGTCGGGCACGACGCGCGCCCGCTCGCGCGGGTGGCGTCAGGCGGAGAGCTCTCGCGCGTCATGCTCGCGCTCAAGACGATTCTGGCCCGACTCGATCGGGTGCCGACCCTCGTCTTCGACGAGGTCGACGCGGGCATCGGCGGCGCGGTCGCGCTGCGGATCGGCGACACGCTGCGCCGGCTGTCGGCGGAGCGGCAGGTCTTCGTGATCACGCACCTGGCCCAGATCGCTGCGCGCGCACATCATCACATCGTGGTGGCCAAGGGGCCGCGCGAGGGCGTGACGACCGCGGACATCCGCGTCGCGGACGGCGAGTCGCGCATCGCGGAGCTCGCGCGGATGCTCGGCGGCGATCCCGAGCGCGAGGTGAGCCGCGCGCACGCGCGCGAGCTGCTGGCGGCGGCGGAGGCGACCGCGGGCACCGCGGCCTCCGGGTCCGCCAGCGCCCCCCGGAACGGCGGTCCGCGGCGTCGGGCGTCGACGCCGAAGCGCCGCCCCTGAGTCCCCCGCGCGCCCCGCCTCCCGCGGAGCGGGCGCGCGGTGTTCTGTCACTCGGCAACCAGCTCCAGCCACCCGCAACCAGCCACCGGCTACGACGCGCCCCCTAGCCGCCCCTCAGCGGGTTCGCGCCGAACAACCGCCGATAGAACCGGAACGCGACCGTCGTCGCGAACGTCTTCGGCACTCCCTCTCCGCCAAAGAGCCGCGTGTGTACCAGGGAGACCTCCATGGGCCAGCGCGACCGCCGGAGCGCGTAGCCGCGCAGCGTGGAGAAGGTGATCCCCACGCCGTAGCGGTGTTCCTCCTGCGCGGTCCCCAGCCCGAGCGTGGCCGCGTCCAGCGGCACCGCGATTCCCGACGGTCCGATCGCGCTCGCCTGATATCCGCCGTACGTATCCGCGGCCTTGCTGCGGTACCGGTAGTTTGCGCTCACGGCAAAGGCGTCGTTAGGCACCCAGCGCGGCGCGAGCTCCACCTCCACGAACTCGCCCAGGTCGCGGTCCACGCCCTGCGCGCGGAAAAGGGCGGGGAACGGCATCCCCGGCGCGTCGGTGATGCGGAGCGAATCCTCGCTGGCCATCTGAATCCCGTAGCGCACCACCGCCGACGCCCAGAAGCGCCGTCCCGCCAGGAGATCCACGAATCCCCGCAACTCGAGATCCGGCTGTGCGTCACCGGTCCCCACGTCGGCGAAATCCTCCGGGAGGTCGAGCTGCGCCGTCGGGAGGCGGTACAGCGCCGCGACGGCGAGCCGCAGCCCCGTCGTGGGTGGATCCGCGCCCGGACCCCGTCCCGGCTCCAGCAGCACCAGCTTGGCGCCGATCGCGACGTCGCCCAGATGGCTGCGTTCCACGTCGGCGAGCGGCCGCCCCGAGATCCCGAATCCCGGATCCGTGAGCACGCGCTGGAAATCGGCGTGGGCCAGCGGCGCCGCGGACACCGGCCGGCTCGCCAGCCACTCCCCGGTGGGCGCCGCTCCCAGGAGCGCGGTGAACTGATCGTTGAGACTCGTCAGGCGCGTGTTCACCGCGAGCTCCACCGGCGTGCCGGCCACGGGAACGAACGGGGAACCGGGAACCACATCCGAGCCGTATACGCCCGCCACCGAGCCCGCCACCGCGCCCGCCGTGAGCACCAGCGCTTCGGCCGCGGTCCGGTTGGCGTTGATCGCCGCGCACGTGGGATCCGTGCTCCCGAGGCACCGCGACAGCTCGTTCTGCAGCGCAAGCGAAGCGGCCGTGAGCTCCGAGACGACGAGCGCGTTCTGCGCTCTGGCCCCCGTGATCTCGAGCGCGGGATTCACTCCCACGTTGCCCGTGCGGTCCGTGTTCGGGAAGCTGAAGCTCTCGACGCGGTTCTTGACGTACGGAATCACCGCGCCGATCGCAAAACGGCTCGTCACGCCGAGCTCCAGGGCGACGAGCGTCGTGTAGGCCGTGCGCTCGAGCTGCACCTGCAGCCCGCCCAGGGTGACGGGGACGGCGGCGAGCCCGCTCAATGCCGCGAGCTGCGGTCCCAGGCCCGCCAGCGCCTCGATCTCGAAGGGCCCGAGGGTATCGCGAGCGAAGTCGGCGCCGAGGGGTTCGAGGCGACCGCTCTCGCGCGCGAACCGCTCATTGGCGCGGCTCCATTCGGTCGAGATGCCGGCCCGCAACATCCCGCGCGGTGCGGTCGTGGCGTCCTCCCAGGGGCCCAGGACGCGCTGCGCCTGCACCGGTGCTGCCTGGCCCAGCAGGAGTGCCGAAAGCAGCCACAGCGGGTGCCGGCACGCTCCGTTGTACTTCGCTGTCGGCACGGTAAGTTGCGGTGTTTCGAGTGGAAGCGCGCACCGGTCGGCGCGCGGCGGCGGGCCGGGACTGGAGCACCGCTGGAACGTGTCAAACGAAACTAACGGCATGCTCTCGTCAACGCCGATCCCTGCAGTACCGTGGCAAATCACGGGAAACCATTGGGTTGCGGTTCCCTGCATCCATCCCGCCGACGGGGCCATCCACGCGCTCGGCGTGCTCCACCGGGGATCCCGCGCCGCCGTCGAGCTGGCCGGCGCTCCTGATTTCGTGAACGGCCGGGGACCGGCGCTGGCGCGCCCCACGCTCGAGGTCGACGGCGCCCCCATTGCCCTGGCGGATTCGACCCTGGCGTGGGAGCGCGTTTCGGCCTGGCTGCCGACGTTCACCGCGACGATCGGCACAGTGCTCGTGCGTGCGACCATCTTCGCGCCGTACGGGCGCGACGCCGACACCGCGGGGATCGTCTACGCGATCGTGCTGGAGAACCGCGGCACCGCTGACGTGCGGGTATCCGTGGGCCTCGAGGGCGAGCTGGGCCACCGACAACTCCGCGTACGGACGCCGCGTCCATTCGCCGACGCACATGTGGCGCGGCAGGGGGAGTCGAACGCGGTGATCCTGAGCGGCAACGCGCTCCCCGGCGTCGTGGCCCTCGCGATCGCGGCCGACGGCGAGGCTGCGATCGCGCTGCCTGACGAGGGAAAGGGGCGCGCGCGCTACGAGATCCGACGGCAGTTGCGGGCCCCGGCGGGCGGCAAGGCGGAAACCGCCTTCTATCTCGCGCTCGGCCCCGAGGGCGATGGGGCCGAGGCCACCACGGGCGTCATGCGTCGCCGCGGCTGGCGGATGCTGCTCTCGGCCACGCGCGACGCCATCGCATCCCTGGAGCAGAGCAGCGGGCACGACGCCGTGGACCGGCTGCTCAACCGCAACCTGCTGCTCGCCTACTTCTACAGCGTGGGGCGTGCGCTCGACGACGCGCACTTCTATCTCGTGCGCACGCGCGCGCCGTGGCATTCGCGGGGCGTGACCGTGCGCGAGTGGGAGGCGCTCACCTGG
>DATIGO010000374.1:0-15889 GCA_035454665.1 Gemmatimonadaceae bacterium
ACCGCCGCCACCGGATCCACTCGAGCCCGGAGCCGATACGCCCGCCGCGAGCGACCCGGCCGCCGCGGTCCATGCGGCGCTCGCGCCGCCGCCCGAGAACCCGCCCCCGCCGCCGAAACCCGTCCAGCCCCCCGATCCGCCTGACGAGGTGCGCCCGGACGTCGCGGCGGGAACGACCGCGACGCCGCTCCGCTCCGCCCCACCCCCGAAGGCACGGAACCACTGGTCCATGTGCTTCGCGAGCCCGAAGGCGATGAGCCACGGGAACCATTCGTCGCGCAGGACGGGGCGCGGCTGCTCCAGCTGATCCCGGAAATATGCCCGCGCCGACGCAAGCCGCTTCCGCACGGCGATCCGCTCCGCGTGCTCCCGCGACATGGCCTGGTTCGACACGCTCCGGAACAGCGCGAGAGCCAGCGTGGTGAGTCCGGCGAGCACGAGCGCGCCCGTGCGCGTCGGCCCAGCCAGGAGGAGCACGAGCAGGCCGAGCACGCCCAGACCGATGGGGATCAGGAACGCGAGGGCGGTCCGTCCGAGGTCGTGGACGCGCGACCGCCAGGTCACGGCGCCGATCAGCGCGACGATGTACAGCACCAGAAATGCGAGGCCGCCGATCGCCATCACGATTCCGTCGTACGGGCGCGCGACGATACCGGCGATGACGAGCGCCAGGGTGACGAGCAGCAGCACCGCCGTGGGCTTCCACGAGGGCTTCGCGGCCGCGGCGCGCCCACCGCTCAACGCATTCGCGAGGGGCTTCAGGGGAGCCTTGAGCTTCTCCGCCGGGTCGAACCCGGACTTCTGGTACCGCTTGCGAACCGCCTCGGTGCTGGTCTCGACGTCACCCGGGGAGAAGAGCGAGTCGATGAGCGCGCGCTCGTAGTCGTTGAAGCGCTCACGCGGTGCCCGGAGCCGGAGGTGCAGCACGTGTCGGCGCAGGAAGCCTCTGCCCTTCACCTCGACCTCGCTCTGCAGCTTCCCCTCCGCCTCGAGACGCGCGAGCACCGCGGTCACCTCGGGGGCCCCCGTGGTGACGTCCCACGCCGTCCCCACGACCTCGGGCGGATGCGCGAAGACGTGCTCGTCCAGCCATCGCTGGGTGATCTCGCTCGACGGGATCAGCGGTTCGAACCGTCCCAGGGAGCGCTCCCGCGCGAACAACCGGACGAGCAGGGCGATGATCCCCGCGAGCAGCGCCAGCCCCAGCGCCGTCCGCGCCGCCGGGCCGGCCCCGAACTCGACCCCGGCGGGGCGCCCCGCCGCCGTATAGCGCAGCGGGACCCGCACCACGAACCCCTCGCCGGGCGGCAGATCCCGCGCACGATATGAGCCCCGGAACGACGAGGGCGCCGACCACACGCTGTCGAGCTCGATGGTCAGCGTGAATTCCTCGATCACTCCAGCGCGGTCGGCGAACGCGAAGTCGTGATCCAGGACGTACCCGCTATCGATCGGGACGAGGACGTTCGAGTACGAGAACTCGAGGACGTAGACCCGCTCCGTCTCGTCGAACGGCGGATCGCTGGCGAGACGGCTCCTCCAGCGCAGCGTCCCCGCATCGGTGAAGTCCCAGGCATGGACGACCGCGAGATCATCGCGCCGCATCGGGTGTTCCTCACCGGTGACCGGATCGACGCGTGCGAGCCGCTCGAACTCGAAGCGCTGCCACGGCTCCACGCGAAAGCGGCGCTCGCCGCCGTTCCAGTCGCCCGTGAAGACCATCGCCTCCCGTTCACGGACGTGAAGCCCCCCCGCGGCGTCG
The DNA here is from genome assembly GCA_035454665.1 of Gemmatimonadaceae bacterium. Taxonomy (GTDB): domain Bacteria; phylum Gemmatimonadota; class Gemmatimonadetes; order Gemmatimonadales; family Gemmatimonadaceae; genus DATIGO01. The sequence continues at coordinate 1,763 of DATIGO010000374.1, forward strand.
AGTCGCGCATCGACGGCGATGCTGCGCCAGTGCAGGCGCCGCCCCTGTGCGGGCGCGCTCGAGGCGGCCGCGGCGAGCAGCAGCCAGCCACACGCGAGAGTGCGCGAGAAGGCCATCGGGGCATTCCTGCGAACGGGTGACTCCGGACGACCCGCGCATCATAAGCCTCCACCGGCCCTCGGCCAATCCCGGCCCTCACCCCCCACCGAGCCCGTCGCTACTCCTCCCGAAGCGCCTGCAGGGGATCGATCCGCGTCGCGCGACGCACGGGCAGCCATGTGGCCAGGAGCGCGACGACCACCAGGACCGGCAGCACGGCGACGAACGTCGCCGCGTCGGTGGCCGACACGCCGAACAGCAGGTTGGCGAGCACGCGGGTGAGCGCGAACGCGGCGACGACGCCGACCAGGAGCCCCAGCCCCGTGAGCCGTACTCCCTGCGTCATGACGAGACGCGTCACGCGCCGCGGTGGAGCGCCTAACGCGATCCGGATGCCGATCTCGTGACGCCGCTGCGCGACCGTGTAGCTCAGGATCCCATGAATGCCGATCGCCGCGAGCGTCAGGGCGAGCCCGGCGAAGAGGACCAGGAGCAGCATGACGAAGCGTTGCTGTCCCACCGACTCGGCGAGGGTGCGCGCCATCGGCTCCACGCCGAAGACGGCGAGCTGCGGGTCGACCTCGCGGATGGTCGCGCGGAGCGTCGACGGCAGCGTGGGAGACTCGCCGCGCGTCCGCACCAGCAGCGCCTCGCCGCCCCCGAACGGCGGCGCTTGCGCCACGGCAACGTACACCGCCGGCGGCGTTTCCTTCGTTACGCCGTGAATCTTCTCGTCCGCCACCACGCCCACGATCGTGCGCGCCACGCCCCAGAAGGCGATCTGCTGGCCGAGGGGATCCCGTCCCTCGAAGAAGCGGCGCGCCGCTGTCTCGTTGATGAGTCCGACCGGCGGTGACCGGGTGCCGTCCGTCGCGCCCAGCAGCCGGCCGCTCGCGCCGCGCAGCTTGACGACGTCGAAGTAGCCGGGCGAGACGACCCGCACCGAGATCTCGGGCCAGTTCCTGCCCTCGTCCTCGCGCCCGACCACGCGGAACGAGTTCGTGAATCCCGGCGCGAGCGGGTGACTCGTGACGATAGCCGCCGCGTCGACGCCTGGGAGCCCCGAAGCGCGGCGCAACAGCTCGTCGTTGAACCGGTGGATCGCCGCGAAATCGGGCCAGGTATCGGCCGGGGTCCGGTACCGGCTGGGCGGAAGCTGGAACTCCGCTTTCAGCACGCCCGCGACGTCGAAGCCCGTCTCCACGCGCGTCAGCCGCCAGAAGCTCTTGATGAGGAGGCCCGCCCCGATCACCAGCATCACGGCCAGTGCCACTTCGGATACGACGAGCGCGGAGCGCATCGCACCACGCGCCCGGCCGGCGGTCGCGCCTCGCGATTCCTCGGACTTGAGCGCGGACTGCAGGTCGAGCCGGCGCGCCTGCACGATCGGGACGAGCCCGAAGGAGAGACCGGTGGCCAGCGCCAGCCCGAGCGCGGAGAGCAGCACGCGCCCGTCGATGCCCACGTCGGCAAGCCGGGGAATGTCGGGGGGTGCCAGCACCACGAGTGCGCGCAGCCCGGCGTACGCCAGCGCGACGCCCAGCACCGACGCGACCAGCGACAACAGCAGGTTCTCGGCGACGAACTGGCGGACGAGCCGCGGGGTCACGGCACCCATCGCGCTGCGTACTGCCACCTCGCGCACGCGACTGGCGCCACGCACGAGGAGCAGGTTCCCGACGTTCACGCAGGCGATCAGAAGCACCACGCCGACCGCGCTCATGAGCACCAGGAGCGGTGTCCGCACGCGCCCGAAGATCACCACCGACATCGGCTCGACGAACGCGCCGCGCGCCGTGTTGGCCTGCGGATATGCCTGCTCGAGGTCGGCCATCACGCGCTCCATCTCCTGGTGGGCGCCTTCGACCGTGGCGCCGGGGGCGAGACGGCCCACGACCAGGATGGGATGCGTGCTGCGCACGTACTGCCGTTCGTCGGCCTGCAGCGGCGTCCAGAGATCCACCCGCGATCGCGCGTCGCGATCGGCGAAGCCGCGGCTGTACGCCGCGTGTCGCAGGATCTGCATCGTGCCGAAGTCCGCCTCGTCCGGCATGACGCCGGTGATGATGAACTCCCGGTCGTTGAGACGGATGGTCTGCCCGACCACGTCGGTCCGCCGCCCGTACTGTCGCTCCCAGAGGCGCTCGCTGATGAGCAGCACGCTCGGCCCGCCGGGACGATCCTCCTCGGGCGTGAAGGTGCGACCCGTGAGCGGCCGAAGACCCAGCATCGGGAGGAACTCGTGCGTGACCGCCAGAGTGGCCAGGCGCGCAGGCTCCCCCTCGAGGGGAGTGTGGTTCACCTCCGTAGCCACGAACGCGCCAAGCGCGGCAAACTGCCGGCTCTCACGCTGCATGTCGAGGAAGTCCGGCCACGACGCGGGCTCGCGCACCGTACCGGTGTTGCGATCCGTCTCCCAGACCATCGTGAGGCGATCATGGTCTGCGAACGGAGCGGGACGCAGGAGCACCGTGTCGACGACGCTGAAGATGGCGGTCGTGGCTCCGACGCCGAGGGCGAGCGTGAGCACGGCGGCCGTCGTGAATCCGCGGGCACGAGCGAGCACCCGGGCGCCGTAGCGCAGATCCTGCCAGAAGTCGTTCCACACGTTCGGCCTCCCGGAGACGGGCGGTGGATGCGGCGGCCGTGAGGGAGCGCCCGCCGCCTGACGTATCGCGTGGGCGAGGCGCGGATCGGACGCGAGCTCCTGCGTGGCCTGATGGACTGCGGTCCGCGGGTCGTAGCCGCGCGCGAGGGCCTCGTCGTATCGTTGCGCCAGGTGCTGGGTCAGCTCCTCGACGATCTCCTCGTCGTGGGCGCCGTTCCCCGTGGCGCCGCCGAGGGTCTCGCGGACCAGGCGCCGCCAGTCGGGCGCGGGCGCGTCGTGTCCCGGGACGCTCATGCGTTGCGCAACCGCGCCACGCGGTTGAGTCCCTGGATGAATTCGTGCCAGAGGCTGCGCTGGGCCGCGAGGACGCCGGCGCCGTTACTCGTCAGGCGGTAGTAGCGGCGGCGGCGCTGGCCGGCCTTCTCGACCCAGCGCCCTTCGATGAGGCCGCGCCGCTCCAGCCGGTACAGCATGGGGTAGAGCGAGGCGGCGTAGAAGGTGATCGCGCCCTTCGAGCGGCGCTCGATCTGCCGCGCGATCTCGTAGCCGTGCCGCTGGCCGTCCTCGAGCACGGCGAGCACGAGGAGTTCCGCGCTCCCCTTCTTCATTTCACGGTTGAATGCGGGTTTCGCCATATGTGGTACGACAATACAATGGCGCGGAGGGTTTATCACCGCTGCCGGTGCGAGTGGCACGCCGCGACGGGCGAGAGGCGACGAGACGAGACGGACCGGCCGCCGCACGCCGGTTGCGCCGGTCCGGCGAGGCAGTAGACTCGACGGCACCGGCCGTTCCAGCCTCCGCTCATCCCTTCGCATGGTCCCGACGTACGGCCTCACCCACGTGGCACTCGGCGTTCGAGACCTCGACCGCTCCGTTGCCTTCTATAGAGGAGTGTTCGGTGCGAAGGTGGTGTACCGGGACGCGGGGTTCGTGCAGCTCCAGACGCCCGGCAACCGGGACGTGATCGTCCTCGAGCGCCGGCCGCGGAACGCGGGGAGGTCCGCCGGGATCGCGCACTTCGGCTTTCGGCTCATGTCACCCGCCGACATCGATGCCGCCGCGGCCGCGGTGCGCCGGGCCGGTGGAAAGGTGCGGGAGCGGGGAGAGTTCGTTCCCGGGGAGCCCTACCTTTTCGCAACCGATCCCGACGGCTACGTCGTGGAGATCTGGTACGAGATCCCGACTCCATTGGATCCGCCCGCCGCTCCAGCCCGGCGGTCCGCGACGCGGCGCGCGTCCCGTTCGATCGGGCACCAGGAGTAGGCCGGCGCCGAGGCGGATCCGGGAGGGGCGCGCCCCGTCCGCTCCAACCCCTTTCCGTGGTTTCACAGCGGGCGAGCCGGGCCGAAACTTGCTGAATCCGGCACGGGGAGTTCCTATTCCGGGTGGATTCCGGCTGGAGGTGCGATGATGACGACCGCAATCGATGCCCCGACCGACGCACCGCGGCCGTCCATGGCCGAGATCGACGTATTCGGTCTGACTCATCCGGGGCGCGTCCGCAAGGTCAACAACGACCACTTCCTGGTCGCGAGCTTTCACCGGAGTGCGAAGATCCATTGCACGAGCATTCCGGGAAACCTGGGCGACTCGGAGACGCAGTCGCGCGGGTTCCTCCTCCTCGTGGCGGATGGTGTGGGCTCGCTGGCCACCGCGGGCGAGGGGAGTGCGCTCGCGCTGTCCACGCTGACGCAGCACCTGCTGCACCACACGGAGATCTGCTCCGCCCTCGTGCTCATGAACGAAGCGGGAGCGGCGGAGGCCCTGCGCGAGGCCGTACTCAGATCGCACGCGGCACTCCTGGAACTCGGCAAGATCGAAGGCGCGAGGCCCGCCACCACCCTGACGATGTTCGCGGCCTTCTGGCCACGGGCGTTCGTGGTCCACGTCGGCGACAGCCGGTTCTACCGGCTGCGCGATGGTGAGCTCACGCGCTTCACCTCGGATCAGACCTATGAACAGCTCATGCTCGAATCCGGGGCGATCAAGCCCGGGAGCGCGGAAGCCTCGCGCCTGAAGCACGTGTTGTGGAGCGCGGTGGGGAACGACGAGTTGGTCCCGCAGGTCGTGTCGACGGATCTCACGCGTCGCGACGTGTCGCTGCTGTGCACCGACGGGCTCACGAAGCACGTGTCCGATGACGAGCTCCGCGATCATCTCTCGCGCAACGAGTCGTCGGAGTCGATCTGCCGGTCGCTGCTGGATCTGGCCCTGGCGCGAGGGGGATCGGACAACGTGACGGTGGTGGTAGGAAAAGTCAGGAACAAGTAGGGGGCGACTGGATCGGTCCGGGTCGAGTGCTGGTGGCTGGAGCGGGTGCCGGGGTGCTGCGCCGGGGAACGAGCGGCACTGCCCGCGCGCTCAGGGCTCACAGCGTTCGGCCGTGTCGCCGGCGTTCTTCCGGGCCATTCTCCGCGAACGTCAGCCGACAGCACCGGCGGTCAAACAGGGATCTGCACCAGCGCGCGAGCGTGAGCGGTTCCGCCTTCCTCACCTGTCGCTACTTGATTCCCGTCCCCGCCATCCCCGAAAAGAGCACGACCGCGGTGATCCCGGCGATCGCGAGGATGGTCCGCCCGTTGTCCTTCTGGCGGCGGTCGATCCGGTCCACCTCGCGGAGGGCCACGCCCATGCGAATGGCCGAGATGTCGTCGGTCGTGCCGAAGAGGCTGTCGGTCACGATCACGACATTCACCAGATGGAAGACTTCGCGGTTGTCGAGCCTGACCCGCAGGGACTCCCGGTAGGTGCGGAGCTGGGCGGGGGGCGTGGGGACCTCGATGCGCCGCCAGCTCATGCACCCCGTGAGCGCGAGCACCATCCCCGCCGCGGACACCGCCTGACGCAGCACGCGCATCGCCACCTCCCGGAGCACGCCATGTGAGAGTGAATAGTACTGCCTGGTCCGGCGGATGATCCTGCTCCACGGCGCCCGCCGCAAGGCGGTGCGCGGTTCTCGATGCCCGATCGCCCGGGTACATTGGTGGCCATGCTCGAGCTGCGCTTCGAGGTCCCGAACATCACTGCGGACGACGCCGCGCGGGCGCTGAGCGAGCACTGGGGCGTCAAGGGGTCCCTCTCGCCGCTGCCCGGAGAGCGTGACCGCAACTTTCTGGTGCGCACGGCGGATGGCAACCGGTTCGTCCTCAAGTTCGCGAACGCGGGCGATGACCGCGCGCTCCTGGAGCTGCAGAACGCCGCGCTGGCGCACGTGGCCGCGCGGGGGTGTCGCGTGCCCATCCCGCAGGTCGTTCCGTCCCAGGATGGGGAGCCGATTGTCGCGCTTCCGGTCGAGGGAACGACCTGGCTGGTCCGGCTCCTCACCTGGGTTCCCGGCGAGCCGCTCGCGGAGTGGCGTCCGCACGCGCCGGCGCTGCTGGCCGACCTGGGGCAGTCGTTAGGTGACCTGAACCGCGCGCTCGAGGGATTCCGCCATCCCGCGGGTGGCCGGTCCCTCAAGTGGGATCTGGCGAAAGCCTCATGGATCCGCGAGCACCTCCCTCGCATCGCCGCGCCCGAGACGCGCGCCGCGGCCCGGGAGATCCTCGATCGCTTCGAGCGGGAGGCCGCCCCGGTGCTCCCGGTCCTTCGGCGCGGCATCCGGCACAACGACGCCAACGATCACAACGTGCTGGTCCTTGCCGACACCGACGGGACGCCGAAGGTGAGCGGCCTGGTGGACTTCGGCGACCTGCTCGAGACACCGGTCGCCTGCGATCTCGCGATCGCGCTCGCGTATGCGATGCTGGACAAGCCGGATCCGGTCACGGCCGCCGTTCACGTGGTGCGCGGCTTCCATGCCGTATTTCCTCTCGAGGAGCGGGAGCTCACGGTCCTGCCGCTCCTCGTCCGGACGCGGCTGGCGGTGAGCGTGACGAACGCGGCACTCCAGCGCGACGTGGCGCCGGATCACGCTCATGGCGCGTATCTGCAGATCAGCGAAGCGGGCGCCTCGCGCCTGCTGGAGCAACTCCGCGAACTGCCCGATCGGTTCATCGAGTATCGCTGGCGTGACGCCTGTGGCCTCCCCCCCTGCCCCGCGAGCGCCGCGGTCTCGGCCTGGATCGATGCACACCCCGGCACGTTCACGCCGGTGATCGATCCGCCACCGGTGGCGTCGGATGTGCACGTTCTCGATCTGGACGTTGCGAGCACCGAACTGGGCACCGTCGACGTGTGGCGTGACACGGCGAAGTTCACGCGCCACGTCTTCGACTTCCTGATCGAGCAGGACGTTTCGGCTGGAGTCGGGCGCTACGACGAAGTCCGGCCGATCTACACGACGGATCTCTTCCGCGTGGCGGGGAACGACGGTCCCGAGTGGCGGACCGTTCATACGGCGATCGACCTCTTCCAGCCGGCGGGCGCGCCGATCTTCGCGCCGCTGGGTGGCCGGGTACACAGTGTCCGTGACAACGACAATCCCGGCGACTACGGACCGACGGTCATCCTCGAGCACCACGTGGCGGAGGGACTCACCTTCTGGACGCTGTACGGGCACCTGAGCCGCGCGACGCTTTCCCACCTGGGACCGGGCGACGAGCTCCAGGCCGGGGATCGCGTGGGATGGCTGGGCAGCGAGGCGGAGAACGGCGGCTGGGCGCCGCACCTGCACTTCCAGATCATCTGCGACCTGCTGGATCGGACGGGGGACTTTCCGGGTGTCGCGCGCCCCGCGGAGCGCGAGGTCTGGCTGAGCCTGAGCCCCGATCCCTCTGCAATGCTGGGACTCCCGCCCTCGGCCCGGGCGCCCCGCGCGCCATCGGTCGCGGCGCTGCGGGAGAGGCGCGCACGGACGATGGGACGCTCGCTCAGCATCTCGTACCGCCGGCCGCTGCACCTGGTGCGCGGGATGATGCAGTTCCTGATCGACGCCGAAGGACGGCGCTACCTGGACGCGGTGAACAACGTGGCACACGTGGGGCACGCGCATCCGGACGTGGTGCGGGCCGGCCAGCGGCAGATGGCCGTGCTCAACACCAACACGCGCTACCTGCACGAGCTGATGCTGGAGTACGCGGAGCGGCTCACGGCGACGCTCCCCGAGCCGCTGCGGGTCTGCTTCTTCGTCTGCTCCGGGAGCGAGGCGAATGAGCTCGCGCTGCGGCTGGCGCGTGCCCACACGGGCGAGCGCGACGTGGTCGTGCTCGAGGCGGGGTATCACGGCAACACGACCACGCTGGTCGACGTGAGCCCGTACAAGTTCGACGGCCCGGGTGGAAGCGGAGCGCCGCCGTGGGTCCACAAGGTCCCGATGCCCGACACGTATCGCGGGCCGTTCCGGCGCGACGACCCGCAGGCCGGTCTCAAGTACGCGCAGGCGGTGCGCGACGCCGTTGGACGCGTGCGGCAGACGGGGCGACGGCCGGCGGCGTTTCTGTGCGAGTCCATTCTGAGTTGCGGCGGCCAGATCGTCCTGCCGCCGGGCTACCTGACGGAATCGTATCGCCACGTGCGCGCCGCGGGCGGTGTCTGCATCGCCGACGAGGTGCAGGTGGGCTTCGGCCGCGTGGGATCGCATCCCTGGGCATTCCAGCTCCAGGGCGTGGTGCCCGACATCGTGACCATGGGCAAGCCCATCGGGAACGGCCATCCGCTGGGCGCGGTGGTGACGACGCCGGAAGTCGCGGCCTCGTTCGCGAACGGCATGGAGTACTTCAACACCTTCGGCGGCAACCCCGTCTCGTGCGCCATCGGGCTCGCGGTGCTCGACGTGCTGGAGCGGGAGGCACTGCAGGCTCGTGCCGCGCGACTCGGGGATCGACTCCGGGCCGGGCTCGCCGGGCTGATGGAGCGGCATCCCCTGCTGGGCGACGTGCGCGGCGCGGGACTCTTCCTGGGGGTCGAGCTCGTCCTGGATCGCGACCAGCGCATCCCGGCCACTCGCCAGGCGGCCTATGTGGCCGACCGGATGCGGGACGGTGGCGTGCTCGTCAGCACCGACGGTCCCGACCATAACGTCCTGAAGATCAAGCCGCCGATGTGCGTGGACGAGCGCGACGCCGATCAGCTCGTGGCCACGCTCGATCGGGTGCTGGGCGAGGCCCCGGCCCGGCCCGGCACCGTCGCGGCCGCGCCACGTTAGGCGTCCCACGGCCCACACGCGCCGCGACGACGGGCGCGGGATGCCCCGTTTCGGTGTGCCGGCCCCGGCCGGCGGCCTCAAGCCGGTGTGCAAGGTGTCCGCGCCCGCACGCCTCCATGAGACGGATTGGCGCGTCAGCCTGCCGTGTCCCCCCGGAGAGAGATGCAATTGCGCCCCACGGGGTTACGCGATCGCCGCACCGCGGGAGGAGCGGGCCGCTGGACCTCCGGGGCAGAGCCCAACCACAATGCGCCGCGGCCCGACAGAGCGGCACCCGCATTGCACCCGCGAGGAGTGGGCGGTACGGCGTGGAGACCAACGTCCTCCTCCCCCTTCCTTGATACCTTCCCATGCAACCCAGGACCGGCCGGGTCACCGCGAGCAGCGCCGAACAGATGTCGCTGGGTCTGAGCAGCACGCGCAGTGGCGAGTCCGGTGAGTCACCCGGGACGGGTGTGACGCCTGCGGCACCACTTGCGCCCGGGGCGGTCGAGCTGGCCGCGGCGACCACGACGGCATCCGCGGACGCCCTCGCTCGCCGCCGCGCCCGCCGCTCCTGGGCGGAGCGCGCGGCGGACGACAGCCTGGGCCGCACGGCACGCGGCCGGCGGGGCGGCGACGCGGCGGGAGCGGCGTCCACCGGATCGCTCGAGGCACACATCGCGCGTGCGCTGGCGGCGCTCGGGCCCGCCGCGCTGCGGGCGTACGCCGACGCGCTGTCGGATCGCCTAACGACTGACCGTGCCGCCGGCGTGGCGCGCCTCGCCGTCCTCCTGCGCGATCGCCTCGTCCACGCCCTGCGAGAGACGCTGCGCGCGCTCGCGATGCCGATCGTGCCCCTGCGCGAGCGCCTGCTCCTCGTGCCCGTGTCCGGACCCCTGGACCGCGCGCGCGCCCGCGACCTGACGGACGCCCTGCTGTACGCGGTTCACGCGCATCGCGCCCGCGTGGTCGTGGTCGATCTCGCCGAGGTCGCGCGCGCCGATGCCGCAGCACCAACCCCGGTGCACGACGGCGGCGCCGACGCGCCCGCGGAGACGGCGGGCACGCAGAACGTCGCGTCGCATCTCCTGCATGCGGCACGCGCGACCCGCCTCCTCGGCGCGTCACTCATCGTCTCCGGTCCCCCGCCCACCCTCGCGCAAGCCCTCACGCAGCTCGGCGCCGACGCGAGGGCGCTGCGAATCGCTCCCGATCTCTCCGCAGGAGTACGCGAGGCCGAGCGAATGCTCGACCATATCGTGCCCACGCACGCCATCGCGCAAGTTGCGCGTTGGTCCACCACGAACGTCTGATGCGCGAGGTCCGCCATGCTGGTCCCGATCTTGAAAGAGGGCGACTACCTGATCGCCTCCATCCCGTCCCCGCTGAACGACACGGAACTGTTGCAACTGCGCGACGCTCTCGTGGAACGCGTCGATCGCGCCGAGGCACAGGGAGTCCTCGTGGACGTCTCGCGGGTGGACGTGATGGACAGCTTTGCGGTTCGCACCCTGAGCTCGCTGGCAACCATGACAACGCTGCGTGGCGCCGAGACCGTCGTCGTCGGAATTCAACCGGAAGTGGCATCCGCCATGGCTCAGCTCGGCCTGTCGCTGCAAGGGATCGAGACGGCGCTCGACATCCCCGATGGCGCGGCCTGGCTCGACGAGCGTGCCCGGCGGAGTATCCATGCCGGAGACTGAGCTCCAGCTCACCATCGGAGTGGATGGAGACATCGTTACGGCGCGGCAGGAAGGTCGCCGCCTCGCCGGCACGCTCAGCTTCTCACCGAGCGACCTCACGGTCATTGCCGCCGCCATCTCGGAGGTGGCACGCAACATCCTCACATACGCCGGGTCAGGCCACGTAGACATCGGACTCATCGAACGCGGCGGCCGCCGCGGCGTCACCATCGTCGCGCGCGACGAGGGACCCGGAATCGCCGACGTGCAGCTCGCGCTGCAGGACGGATTCTCCACCTCCGGCGGACTCGGCCTCGGCCTTCCCGGCGCCCGGCGTCTCATGGACGACTTCGAGATATCATCGGAGATCGGCCAGGGGACCGTCGTGACCATGCGGAAATGGACCCGGTAGTGGCCTCGTCGGAGAAGGATGGAGCGCACAATGTCATGCGATGCCGGTGGCTTCCGTGATCCCGGCGCTGCAAACGGGTCCGCGGACCGCGAGACGAGTCGGTAGGCCGGAGGATGCTGCCCTGATGACCACGCCCGTCCATGACCTGATCGCCTTCGAGTCCCCCTCCGATGCGAACGCGATGCGAGTGCTCGCGGTGGGTGACGATCCGTTCGCCCTGAAGGACCTCGCGCGGTTCGCCGAGTCCGAGCGCGTGGAGTTCGAATCGCTGCGCGATGCCGCGTCGGCACTGCGCACCCTCAGCGTGGGGGGCCGGAGCGCGGTGCTCGTCCTGCTCGATGCCCACGATCCCGACGAGCAGCTCACCTGGTGGGCCGAAGTGCTCAGCCGCATCCCGCGCCGGCCACGCCTCATCGTCCTGGTCCCCGCGCCGACCATCGGGTTCCTGCTTCGGGCGGCGCAGCTCGGCGTGTTCGAGGTGCTGTCCACCCCGGTCAGCCGCGACCGGTTCTCCGACGTGCTCCGCCGCGTCCGGGCCGCCGAAGATGAATCCGCGCTCGTGCTCCCGGACGTGCGTCCGATCGCGGTCGGATCGAGCGGAATGGTCGCGGAAAGCCCGGCCATGCTCCCCGTCTTTCGCACCATCGCGCAGGTGGCGCCGAGCGCGGCGACGGTGCTCATCACGGGCGAATCGGGGACGGGCAAGGAGCTGGTCGCGCGCGCCGTACATTACCACGGGCCCCGCGCGCGCGGCCCCTTCGTGGCGGTGAACTGCGCCGCCATCCCCGACAACCTGCTCGAGAGCGAATTGTTCGGTCACGAGAAGGGGGCGTTCACGGGCGCCGTGGCCCGAAAGGTCGGCCGCTTCGAGCGCGCGAACAACGGAACGCTCTTCCTCGACGAAATCGGGGACATGAGCCTCCCGCTCCAGAGCAAGATCCTGCGCGTCGTCCAGGAACGCGAGTTCGAGCGCGTGGGCGGCCTGGAGCCGATCAGCGTGGACGTGCGCCTGATCGCGGCGACGAACCGGGATCTCAAGGCGATGATTGCCGAGGGACGCTTCCGGGAGGACCTGTATTACCGGCTGGCAGTCGTCACGATCAAGCTCCCGCGCCTCGCGGATCGCGGTGACGACCTGCTGCTGCTCACGTCGTCCTTCCTCCGCGAGTTCTCGGAGCGCTACGGCAAGCACATCACCGGTCTCTCCGATCGTGCGCTCGAGCTGCTCAAGATGCACGAGTGGGTCGGGAACGTACGCGAGCTGCGCAACGTGATCGAGCGTGCGGTGCTGGTCTGCGATGGCGACGTGCTGCGAGCCGAGCACCTGCCCGAGGAATGGCGGACCGGCGCGGAGCTCGTGGCCGAGCACGACGCGCGAAGCCTCGTCACGCTGCGGGAGATGGAGGCGCGGCACATCTCGCGCGCGCTCGACTACACGCACGGCCACATCGGCGAGGCCGCGCGCATCCTGGGCGTGCACCGCAACACGCTCGCCCGCAAGATCCGGGAGCACGGGTTGTGATCACGGCTGCTTCCCTGCGTCCCCTGCGGGTGGAGCAAATCCTCCGGCTGCTCCCCGACATCGATGCGATGGCGCCGCTGCGTGCGTCCGTCGTGTCCACGTCGCAGGTCGGGAGCGCGGTGGAGCCCTACCTCACCGTCGGGAAGCGCTTCGTCGAGGCGACCGACCTGCGGGAGTTGGTCCCGATGGCCGTGGCGCGCTTCACGAAGCACCTGGTGGAGCTGTACGACGCGGCGGTGGAGGCCCTGGAGGCGATGGAGCGCTCGAACCTGGCTGGGGCGGCCCGGGCCCTGCTGCGTGCCGGTCGGCGCGAGGAGGCCGTGGGCCGCGATACCGCGGCGCGGGCCTGGTACGAGATCGCCTTGCAGGTGTCCGAGGAGTTGCGGGACCGGCGGCCCGAGTTCGAGGCGTTACGCCGGCTCGGTCACCTCGAGGCGACGCACGGGAGCCTGGAATCGGCGGCGCGGTTGTTTCAGCGAAGCCTCGTACTGGCAGAAGCCGAGCTCGACAGTGAGAGCGCCGCGCTCGCATGTCAGGGACTCGCCCAGGTGGCTCTCGCCCGCGGCGGCACGAAGGGGCCGGAATCGTGGTTCACCCGCGGACTCCAGTTCGCGAAGGACCATCCCAGGTTGGCCGCGCTGCTGATGATCGGGCGAGCAGAGGTCGCGTGTCAGCGCGGAGACCCGGAAGCCGCGGAGGCTGCGTTGCGCGCGGCGTCGGAAACGGGGCTCGATCTGGCCGATGCGGAGGGTCAGGCGCGTTTGCACAATGCCTGGGGGCTGCTCGACGTGCAGCGCGGTCAGCAGGCCGACGCGCTGCTCCATTATCAGGAGGCACTGGCGCTGGCCCGGAGCGGCGAACGTAATCTCCGGCTGGAGATGGAGATCCGCCGGAACGTCTGCCACCTGTATCTGGACTGGGGGCGCCTCCCCGACGCGGAGGACGAGATCCGGCGCGCGGAGGAGATGGCGATCGCGCACAACCTGACACGTGATCTGGCGCACATCTACATCCTGATCGGCAAGGTGCGTGGTCGCCAGCGCGACGAGACGGGGTTCATCTTCTTCGAGAAGGCGGTGGAGCTGTGCCGCGGGCGCGAGCCGTCGCCGCGCGTGGAGGCGGAGGCCTACGTGGAGTACGGTCTCTTCAAGGAGGAGCTGGGGGAACGCGATGAGGCTCCAGCGTACTTCGCGCGCGCCCGGGAGATCCTGGAGTCCCTGGGCGATGGGACCTCGCTCGCCCGCGTGGACGAGCAGCTCGCGCGCGCGCCGTCGGCGTAAGAACCCACCCGTCCCCGCCGTCCCGGACCCTCCTTCCACACAGAGCGGCACCCGACCCGAGCCCCGCCGGTCGCAGGATCCGGCGGGGCTTTTTGCGCACTGATTCGTGCCGGCAATCGAGGGCGGACGAGGCTCCTCGCCCCGAGGCTTCGATCGCGCCGCGCCGCGGCAAGCGGGGGGATCGAGTGACGTGTCGATCCGTGGGTCGTCATTGTTCTTTGCGCCCCGGTCATCGTTAGGTTCCGGCCCGTTGCGGCGGGCGGCAACGCCGCGGTTCTTTCTTGCGGGATGGCCAGTCGCGCTTTATAGTCCACGCCTGAGTTTGCGGATGTTCCTCCCGAGAGTGGTCTCACGACCTAGGGTGCGTACCCCCGCGTGACAGACCATTCGACGCTGCTCAGAGCAAACTCGCCGAAAGGCGACGACGCAGAGCCACGGAGCTTCGGCGGTCCCC
>DATIGO010000375.1:0-5839 GCA_035454665.1 Gemmatimonadaceae bacterium
GCTTACTCGTCCATGAGATGATCCCGGCGGTGGCGGCACGCGGACTCGCCCGATTCGCGGATGTCTTCTGCGAACCGGGCGTCTTCACGGTTGAGGAGACACGCACGATTCTCACGGCAGCTCGCTCGGCGGGACTCCGCCTGAAACTGCACGCGGACGAGTTGCAGCCGTCTGGCGGCGCCGAGCTGGCCGCCACGCTGGGTGCGACTTCCGCGGATCATCTGGCGGCGATCTCCGACGAGGGGATCCGGGCGCTGGCGTCGTCAGGCACGGTCGCGACACTCCTCCCCGGCACGATGCTCTTCCTGGGCAAGCCGAAGCAGGCGCCGGCGCGCGCGCTTCTCGACGCGGGCGCCTGCGTGGCGCTCGCAACCGACTTCAACCCGGGGACCTCGCCGACCGCGAACTTTCCGCTCATGCTCACCCTGGCCGTGAGCCAGCTCCGGATGTCGGTCGCCGAAGCCATGCTCGCCGCGACGGTCAACGGCGCGGCCGCGCTCGAGCTCGCGCACGAGACGGGACAGATCGCGCCCGGATTCTCGGCCGACCTCGCGCTCTTCGACGTCACCGACGCGCGCGAGATCCCGTACTGGTACGGCGACCGCCGGTGCCGGGCGACGTGGGTCGCCGGGGCGCCCGCGGGGGCCGGAGCCCTCCCCGCCTGACGATGCACGGGCAGCGACGGCGTCCGCGCCACGAGGATCGCGCGCCATGACGGCGAACCTCCAGCGGCTCAAGCGGCGGGCCTTGGACTTCGAGCAGAAGAAGCAGTTCGACCGCGCGCTCGAGCTGTATCAGCAGTTCCTCGACGAGGCCGGGCGGGATCTGCCGGACGACGACATCCCGCTGTTCAACCGCGTGGGCGACCTGCTCGTGCGCCGCGGCGAGATCACCGAGTCGCTCGGCTTCTACGAACGTGCCGTCGACATGTACGCCGAGCGCGGCTTCCTCAACAACGCGATCGCGCTGTGCAGCAAGATCCTGCGGCAGTCGCCGGGCCGTGCGACGGTGTACTACAAGCTGGGCAAGATCTCCGCGCGGAAGGGATTCAAGAGCGACGCGCGCAAGAATTTCCTCGAGTACGCCGACCGCATGCAGAAGAGCGGAAAGCTCGACGAGGCCTTCCGCGCGTTGAAGGAGTTCGCGGGTCTCTTTCCGGACCAGGACGACGTCCGCCTGATGCTCGCCGACCTGCTCTCGCGCGAGAACCGCAAGGGCGAGGCGCTGGAGCAGCTCCAGGCGCTGCACGAGAAGCTCGAGAGCGAGGGCCGCGGAGTAGAGGCCCGCGCCACGCTCGACCGCATGAAGGCGATCGATCCGGACGTGAAGCCGCGCGTGAGCGGTGTGCAGGTCGCGCAGCGGGGGAACGCCCTGGTCTTTCTCGACGTGACGGGCGGCGAGCCGCCGCCACGGCGTGAGCCGACGCCCTCGTCGACCAGCGTGAAGTCGCCGCCGCAGGGACTCGCCCCGGCGCTCGACGGGCTGCGGATCACGTTCGTGCCTGACGAGCCCGCGGCGGAAGCGGCCACGCCCGAAGCCCCACGCCCCACAAAACGCCGCTCCCGGAAGGCAGCGCCGACGCCGGTCGACCCGGATGTGCCCGACGAGCTCGCCCCGGGCCCCGCGCGCGCCACGCCGGCCACGGCGCCGGCCGTCGATGGCTTCGAACCCACCGCCCTCGTCCCCGAGGCGACGGACGCCGCGGACGCGACGGAGGCGACGGACGCGACGGCGGCGACGGATGCGACGACGGACTCGCCGGAGGCGGAGCGCGTCGACGCCATCGAGGACGACACGCGCGACGACGGCGCCGCCGGCCAACCCGATGCGGAGGCCGATGCGTCCGACCCGCATCCGCTCTCGATCAGCGAATTCGCCGAGCTGCAGCTCAACGAAATCGCCCGCCCCGCGCCCACGCGCCGCCACGACCTGGCCCTCCCGACGGCGCTTCCCCACCTGGGGGAGAAGAGCCCTCCTCCGATCGACGCGCCGGTTACGCCGATCGAGGCGGAGACCGTTGGCGCGGACGGCGGCGAGGTCACGCCTGCGGCTGCCGTGCCGCCTATCGAGGAGTACCTGCAGGTGCCCACGGCGGAGATTCCGATTGCTGGCGCCACGGAGCCGCGCGGTGACGACGAGCCACCGGGTGCCGCCGCGGAGGATGTCCGCCACCCCGATCGCGGCGAGCAGACGCCATCACCTGGGGAGGAGACGCCGCCGGCAACGGAAGTCCCGGTGCGGAGCAGCGAAGGTGTCGGCGGCGGCATATCCGGCGACCCGCTCGCGAAAGCGCTCGAGGAGCCGACCACGGACAACCCCTTCGCGATTCCGACCACGGTCGAGGAAGCCAGCGCGATCGATCTCGACGACCTGCTCTCCACGCCGCCATCGTTCGGACAGATGACGGGCGAGGGGGCATCCAACTTCCCGCCACTGGCCGGCCTGACGCCGGACAGTCCCCCCGACGGACTTGCCCCGCTCGCCGACCTCGATGCGCTGACCGAGGAGGGGTACGCCCTCGATCCCACGATCGACACGCCCGGCGCGGGGATGCCGGAAGTCGCCGCTCCCGGATCGCGCACGCCCACCCCATCCGCGACCAACCTGACGCGGCGGGAAACGCCACGGCGCGTGGCGACTCCCCGGTCGATCGTCTCGCTGGGCGGCGCCGAGGGCCATCTCCGGCAACGGGTCGAGCTCGAGCCCGAGAACTGGTCGCTCCGCCGCCGGCTTGGCGAGGCACTGCTCGACACCGGCGACCGCGAGGGCGGGCTGTACGAGCTCGAGCTGGCGCTGGTCGGCTTCGAGGCGGAAGGCAACCTGGAGCGCGCCACGGAAACGGCGGAGGTGATCATCCGCGTGCTTCCGGGGTCGGTGCGGCACCACCAGAAGCGGGTCGAGTACGCGGTCCGCGCAAAGGATCGCGTCCGCCTCATCGCGGCCTATCTCGAGCTGGCCGATGCTCTCTTCCGCACGGGCGCGAGCGAGAAATCGGTCGCGGTGTACGCGCGCGTGGCGGAGCTGGACCGGGAGAACGAGCGCGCCGTCTTCGCCCTGGCGACGCTGGCGCCGGAACGGCTCCTCGCGCTGCGCGGCAACGCGAGCCGGCCCGGGCGCTGGAGCGACGAGCTCGCGGCGATCGATGACGGCGGGCCGCTCGTGCGTCCCAGCGAGGATTCCGAGACCTCGGCACGTTCCGAAGTGCCACCGCCCACGCCGGCCGCCGCGGAGCCAGAGCCCGCGGCGCCTCCAGCGCCGGAGCCGCCCGGTCTGGCCGCGGCGCCCATGCCTGACGAAGCTTCACCGCCGGAGACCGTCGCGGCGCCTGACGATGCCGTTCCGCCTGACGAGTACGCGCCTCGCGAGGCATCACGCCATGTGGAGGCGGCGGCCGGGCCAGCGATCGAGTCGATCGAGGCGTTCGCCCCCGATCCCGACGAGTCGCCGGCGGCGCCGGGCGCGGAGACTTCCGAGCGCTCCAGCCGGAGCGAATCCGAAGCGCGCGCGGTGCCGCCGCACGTGGACGCCGTGGTGGAGACACCCGCGGTCTTCCGCGCGGTCGCGGATCAGCCACCCGGCGCGATGCCACCCGCGCCGGCCGCGCCGCCGCGTGAACCGGTGGCGCCGCGGGGCGCCGATGGCGATCCGTCGTCCTTCGTGGACCTGGGCGAATGGCTCCGGGACGCGGAGCCCCCGCGCTCGACGCGGATGATCGTCGAGGACGCGAAGCCCACCGGCGACGAGGCAGCGGATTTCGCGGAGATGCTTCGCCGGTTCAAGCGTGGCCTGGCGGAGAACGTCGACGCGGAGGACTTCGCCGCCCACTACGACCTCGGCGTCGCGTTCAAGGAGATGGGACTGATCGACGAGGCGATCGCCGAGTTCCAGAAGTCGCTTCGCGGCGCCGATCACCGCGTGCGCTCGTACGAGGCGCTGGGACAGTGCTTCGTGGAAAAGGGGCAGTATCCCATCGCGGCGGCGCTCCTGCAGCGGGCCATCGAGACCCCGGGCACCGACGA
Organism: Gemmatimonadaceae bacterium; assembly: GCA_035454665.1. Taxonomy (GTDB): domain Bacteria; phylum Gemmatimonadota; class Gemmatimonadetes; order Gemmatimonadales; family Gemmatimonadaceae; genus DATIGO01. The sequence continues at coordinate 4,020 of DATIGO010000375.1, forward strand.
CCAGGTGCTCATCGGCGTCCTGTACCTCCTGGGCTTCGCGTGCGAGCATCTGGGTCGCCATGCGGATGCACTGCGTTATTATCAACGGGTCTTCGCCGTCGACATCGAATTCCGCGATATCGCCCAGCGGGTATCCTCCATGGAGCACCTGACGAAGTGACGGTGCGGACGCGCACACCCACGGCCGGCCCCGTTTCCCTCCGGGACATCCAGGCGCCCGTCGCTCCCGTGCTCGCGCGCGTCAGCGACGAGATGTGGCGCATCGTGGCCGTGGAGAGCGCGCTGTTCAACGGGGTGAACGAGCACCTCATGCTCATGAAGGGGAAGATGGTCCGACCCACCCTTCTCCTCCTCGCGAGCGAGGTCCTCGACACGCCGCAACCGCGCGCGGCGGCCTACGCCGCCGTGGTGGAGCTCATTCATCTGGCGACGCTGATCCACGACGACGCGGTGGACCACTCCGTCCTGCGACGCGGCATGCCCACCATCAACGCCCTCTTCACGCACCAGGTGGCCGTGATCGCCGGAGATTTCCTCTACTCGCGCGCCGTGCAGGAGCTCGTGCGCCTGGGTGACCTGGAGCCGCTGCGCGTCTTCGCCAAGGCCTCCAATGAGCTGACGGTGGGAGAAATGCGGCAGCTCTCCTCCCTCGACGCGCTGGCCTTCTCCGAGGAGGATTACGAGTTCCTCATCCGCGCCAAGACGGCCGCGCTCTTTTCGGCCGCCACGGAGGTGGGAGCGCTCTGCGGCGCCGCCGAAGCGCGTCATGCCCTGGCCCGGTACGGCGCGTACCTCGGCATGGCGTTCCAGGTCGTGGACGATCTTCTCGACTACACGGAAGCGGCAGAGACGGTCGGCAAGCCGACCGGTCTCGACCTGCGCGAGCACAAGGTCACGCTCCCACTGATCGCCGCGCTGCGCTTCATGTCCCGGGCGTCACGCCGGGCGGTTGACGATCTCTTCGCGTCGCCAGAGCCATCGGACGACCAGATCACCCGCGTGATCGGAATCGTCCGGGACGCCGGGGGGCTGGAGTATGCCCGCCAGCGTGGTGAGGCCTATGCCTCCAAGGCAGACGAGTCGCTGACCGGGCTGCCGGTCACGGCCGCCCGCCGCGCGCTCCAGGATACTCTCACCTACGTGATGGGAAGGCGGTCCTGATGAAGACCGGCGCGATGAAGACCAGCTCCGCCCGACACCGGCCCCTCTTCCACGTTATCGTTCTGGGCATAGGATTCGTGGTGGGCGGGTTCATGACGCACTTTTCCCGCCGGTTCCTGCCCACGGGAGCCGTCAAGGAATTCCTGACCACCGGGGTTACGTTCCAGGCGGGGCCGCTCCCGATCGATTTGATTATCTTGAAGTTCGCACTCGGGCCACTCGCCGTGGACGTCTCCCTTCTGAGCCTGCTCGGCGTGCTGATCGCCTACCTCATTGCGCGGTCGCTCTTCTAGGAGAGTCGTATGAACTTCGGCAACCTCGGCTTCATGGAAATCCTGCTGATCCTCGTGGCCGTGCTCCTGCTGTTCGGAGCCAAGCGCCTCCCTGAGATCGGCGCTTCCTTCGGCAAGAGCATCACGGCCTTCAAGCGTGGACTCAGCGACGTGGATCGGGCCGTGAAGGAGCCACCCCCCGCCGAGCGCCTGCCGCAGAGCGAGCCTGCGGTTCGCGCCGACGATGAAGCCCGCCCGGAGCCGCGGCGGCTCCTGAGCTGATCACGCGCGGCGCCGGCTGACCCACGGCGTTTCGCCCGACCTCTTGTCACGGAACGAAAGCGCGCCGCGGAGCGATCTGCTCCGCGGCGCGCGTTCGTTCCCGGT
>DATIGO010000376.1:0-5987 GCA_035454665.1 Gemmatimonadaceae bacterium
ATGCGCCGCGGATGGTCCGACCCGTCGCGACGGCGATCGTGCGGCCATCGGGTGACCAGGAGTGCAGGAATCCCCGCGGGAGGATCTGGCGGCGCGGTCCCCACGCCCCTGCCGAATCGCGGTGCATGAGGTAGATCCCTCCCTCGCCCGCGAACTCGGAGGTCGAGAGCGTGCGCCCGTCCGGCGACCAGACCGGGCAGCATTCCTCCGCCCCCGTGTTCGTGAGCTGCTGCACGGCGCCGTCGCTCAGGCGCCGCAGGATGACGTCGCGCGTGCCGGCGCGGAATGAATGGTACGTGATCTCGCTCCCGTCCGGCGACAGCGTGGCCGCGAACTCGGCGCCCGGCTCACTCGTCAGGCGCTCCGCGGTCCCGCCGTCCACCCGGATGCGGTAGATGTCGGGGCTCCCCTGCCGGTCGGACTCGAAGAGCACCCACCCGCCCGGGAAGGCGCGCATGACCTCGATGACCTCGCTCCCCGACGTGAGCTGCACCGCCCCGTCCGTGTTCACCGGCGGCCGACTCGGGATCGGGAGCGACCAGAGGTTCGAGCGCTCCTGATACACGGCATACGTGAGTCGCCGGCTCTCGCGGTCGAAGGAGAACGAGTGCACGTTGAGCCCGAAGCTCACGCGCGCCGGCTCGCCGCGTGGACGGCCGTCGGACCGGATGGCGAGCACGTAGATGTCGCGCGTGCCCTCCCGGTTCGAGATGAAGTACAACCGGTCGCCTTCACCGGACCACCGCGGATGCTGGTAGAGCGACGCGCTGTCGGTGACCGGCCGCGTGCGGCCGTCCGTCATGTGAATGAGCACGATCCGGCTGGGGCTCACGTTTCCGAAGAACGCGCCCGGCTGCAGATACCGCGGGTTTCCTGACACACACGCGAGCCAGACCCCCGCAGGTGACCAGTCGCACGAGGTCAGCTCGGTGCCGCTCACGACGAAGCGCGGCGCTCCTCCGTCCACGGCGAAGACCAGGACCGAATCGGATCGTACCACCGCGATCTCCCGGCCGTCGGGCGACCAGGTGGCCGAGATCGCGGGCGTGGTGGCATCGGGAGCAACCACCGCACGCACGCGGCCACCGAGCGACGAGGCGACGTAGACCCCGCCGCGCGAGAGAAAGAGCACCTGTCCGCCGTCGGGCGACCACGCCGGCTGCGATTCCACGGTGGCCGTGTCGTCCGAGAGCGCGAGCGCGCGCTCGCCGCCCACGTCGCGCAGGAAGATCCGCATCCGCGCCGAGGTACCGCCGGCATAGGCCACCACGCGACCGTCCGGGGATATGGCCGGCGAGATCTCGAGCCCCGGGTCGCTCGTGAGCACTTCCGTACGACCGATCGAGAGGAGCGGTGCCGCCTGGCGCGACATCCACAGCGCCAGGGCCAGCGCGCCCACCGCCACCGCGGCGAGCCCCGCGATCCACGGCGTCAGGCGTCGCCGAGCACGCGTCCCCGGCAGCTGCGCGCTGGCAGGCAACGAGCCGCCGCTGGGTGTGGCCACTGCCTCCAGCGCGGCCAGCAGATCCTCGCTCCGCTGCCAGCGCTCGGCGGGGTTCTTGGCGAGACACTTCATTATGGCATGCTCGAGCGCGGGCGGCAGGTCGGGCCGCCGCTGTCCCACGGGCTCCGGCGTCCCGGTCACATGCGCCGCAAGCACCTGGTGCGGGCTCCCCTCGAAGGGCGGCTTTCCCGTGAGCAGCTCATAGGCGATCACGCCCACGGCGTAGATGTCGGCCCGGTGATCCACGGCCGGATCGGCGGTCGCCTGCTCCGGCGCCATGTAGGCCGGCGTGCCGAGCGCGATCCCCGTCGTCGTCATGGCCGCGCTGCCCGTCGCTTCGCTCAGCGCCTTGGCCACGCCGAAGTCCGTGACCAGCGCGTGCCGCCCCGAGAGCATGACGTTGTCGGGCTTCATGTCGCGGTGCACGATGCCTTGCGCGTGGGCCGCGACGAGCGCGTCCACGATCTCCGCGAGCAGCCGCACGGCCTCGGCGGCCGGCAGTGGCCCCTCCCGCGCCACACGCTCGCGCAACGACTCCCCCTCCACGTACGGCATCACATAGTAGAGGAGGGGCGGTCCCCCGCCGTTACCGGGGGACTTCGCGCGAAGCTCGCCGGAGTCGTGCAGCGGGAGGATGTGGGGATGCTGGAGCTGCGCTGCGATCGCGATCTCGCGCAGGAAGCGGGCGGCGCCGACCGACGATGCGAGGTCGGCGCGCAACACCTTGAGCGCGACCCGCCGCTGATGCCGGAGGTCCTCGGCGAGGTAGACCGTGGCCATCCCGCCGCGGCCCACCTCCCGCTCCACGCGGTAGCGGTCCGCGAGCGCCGACTTCAGATGTTCCAGCTGTTCATCCATCGTGGCCGGCGGGACGAGGAAGTGGACAACCTAGAGCGCCGGAGAAGAATACCGCCAGAGTCAGGGTCGCGGGCGGGATCCGGCCGACGGCGGACAGCCGGCGGTCACATGGGTCTGCTCTCGTGGGTCAACCTCGTGGTCAACCTCGTGGTCAACCTCGTGGGTGAAAGGAGCCGCCGCAGCGCGTGACGCGCCGCTGGCCGCCGTGAGCGACTATTCGGTGCGCATCGCCACGGTGGGATCGACCCGCGCCGCGCGCCGGGCCGGTCCAACCGTGGCCGCCAGCGACACGGCCGCGAGCACCGCTCCCACCACCGTGAACGTGAGCGGGTCGGTGTGCGGAATCCCGAACAGCATCGAGCGCAGGAAGCGCGTGAGGATGAAGGCGCCCCCGAGGCCGGCGAAGAGGCCAATTACCGTCACGATCACGCCCTGCCGCAGCACCATCGCCAGCACGCCGCGCTCCGTGGCGCCGAGCGCGATGCGGATGCCGAGCTCGCGGATGCTCTGGCTCACGAGGTACGCCATCACGCCGTAGGTGCCGATCGCAGCGAGGATCAGTGCGAGCCCTGCGAAGAGGGTGAGCAGCGTCATCGCGAAGCGCGGCCGCGCGAGCGACTCGGCCACGCGCGCCTCCATCGTCCTGACGCGGTAGATCGGCAGGTCGGGATCGAACGCGCGCACGGCATTCCGCACCGCCGGCACGACCGAGGCAGGATCGCGGGTGGTGCGGATCGTCACGTAGACCGAGCGCGCGGCGGCCTGCGTCTGCGGCAGGTAGATCGCGATCCGCCCGTCACCGTCCAGGCCGTACTGCTTCACGCGCCCCACCACGCCCACGACGGTCATCCAGTTCGTCGAGCCTGACGAGACCGGACCCGTGCGGAGACGCTTGCCGATCGCGCTCTCGTTAGGCCAGTACTCCCGCGCCAGACGCTCGTCCACGATGACGACGCGCCCGGCGTCGGGCTGGTCCCGCTCGTTGAAGAAGCGCCCCTCCACGAGCGGGATGCGCATGACCTCGAAGTACCGGCCGCCCGCCACGCGCTGGTCGGCGTTGATGAAGTCCTGTCCCCCCGGAGGAACGTGCCCCTCGATCGTGATCGGTCCCCAGGCGAAGTACCCGCTGAGCGGGAGCGACGTGATGCCGCCCGAGGCCACGGCGCCGGGGAGCGCGTCGAATCGCGCCCAGAGCTGGCGGAACGCATCCTGCGCCGCGGGGCCATTCGGGTACTTCGTCCCCACGAGGGAGAGCTCGAAGGTCACGACCCCTTCCGGCGTGAAGCCCGGGGGAACGCGCTGCAACTGGGCGAAGCTCCGGAGCAGGAGCCCCGCGCCGACGAGCAGAACGAGCGAGAGGGCGAGCTCCGCCGCCACGAGCAGGCGCCGCATCCGGCTGCCGCGCCCCAGGAGCCCGTGACCGCCCACCCGCGTGTCGTTCCGGAGCGAGGCCTGGAGATCCAGCCGGCCGGCGCCGATCGCCGGCGCCAGGCCGAACAGCACGGCGGCGACGACGCAGACCACGAGCGTGAAGCCGAGCACCTCGACCGTGATCGCGATGTCGCCCAGGCGCGGCACGTTAGGCGGTCGCAGAGCCTGGATCCACGTGATGCCGGCGAAGGCGAACAGGATGCCGGCCATGCCGCCCGCCGCGGAGAGCAGCAGGCTCTCGGTGAGGAGCTGCCGCGCCACCCGCCAGCGCGTGGCGCCCATGGCCGCCCGGATGGTCATCTCACGCTGGCGGCCCAGGGCGCGCGCGAGCATGAGATTGGCCACGTTCGCGCAGGCCACGAGCAGCACCAGAGCCACGGCACCGGAGAGAATCAGCACCGCGCGGCGCACGTCCCCCACCACCTGGTCCAGGAGCGGCACCACGCTGAAGGTGAGGCCGCCGTTGGGCGGGTAGACGTTCGGGTGGTCGCGCCTGAGCCGCGCCGTCAGCACGTCCATCTCGGCCTGCGCCTGCCCGACCGTGGCTCCGCGCCTGAGGCGCGCCAGGATGTTGTAGTCCTCGCGCCCCCGGAACTGCGCCGCGTTCGCGGCCAGGGGGAGCGGCAGGAGGATCTCCCCGTCTTCGGCGACGCCTAACGTGGGAAGGACCTCGCGCGGAAGGGAGAACCCGGACGGGAGGACGCCGATGATCTCCGCGGGCTGGCCGTTCAGATACATCGTCCGGCCGATCACACCCGAGTCGGCGCCGTACCGGCGTGCCCAGGTCCCGAAGCCGAGCACCGCGGTCGCGGCGCGCCCTGGCATGTCGTCCTCGGAGGCGAAGAAGCGACCCAGCAGCGGGCGGGCGCCCAGCAGGGACAGGAGATTCGAGGAGACGCGGATGACGCCGATGCGCTCGGCCTCGGCGCCGTCACCCGTCAGGTTCACGGTGGAACCCAGAGCGATCGCGAGGTCCTCGAACGTCGTGTTGTTGTCGCGGATGTCGAAGTACTGCGCGGTGGAAAACCAGTCCTCGGCGATGTCGAGGCCGGGCGACCGGTTCCAGAGGATCGCCAGGCGGTCGGGATCGGCGTACGGCAGCGGCCGCAGGAGGAGCGCGTTGGCCACGCTGAAGACCGCGGTGTTCGCCCCGATGCCGATGGCCAGCGACAGCAGGGCAACGAGCGCGAATCCCGGTGTCGCCCGGAAGGTGCGAACCGCGTAGCGGATGTCCTGGACGAGCGTCGGCATCGCCCGTAATTGGAGTCAGAGGCGAACCAATGTCCAGCATCGATTCGACTCCGACCCCCGACCCCCGACCCCCGACCCCCATCTCGCGCTCGTCGGCGCGGAGGAGTGTGAGCGGGATGACGAGCCCTCTGACGCCGGGACGGCGATGGATCCGGGATCGGAAAACCGGACTCCGCGTTGTCCTCCCGGCCGTTACGCGCGCAGGGACCGGATCGGATCCACTCGGGTCGCCCGCACCGCCGGCACCGCGGCCGCTATCGCGGTCACGGCCGCCATGAGCAGCGCCAGCCAGAGCAAGGTCTGCCAGGGCACCCACTCGAGCCCCTCGATCGCCGCGCGGAGCATCCAGTTCACGCCCAACGCGAGTCCCACACCGATCGCCGTCCCCATGACGAGCCGCGCCCCCGCCTGACGCATGACCAGCGCGACGATCGCCCCTCGACTCGCGCCGAGCGCGAGGCGAATGCCCATCTCGCCCTGGCGCAGCTCGACCGAGTACGAGAGAAGCCCATAGAGACTGAACCCGGCGAGCACGAGCCCGAAGGCCGCGAAGACCGCCGAGACGATCGCGCCAAGCCGGTCCTGCGACGTGCGCTGGTGCTGCAGGGCCTCCATGGTGGTGATGCCGTACACGGCCAGCGCCGGATCGACCTCGCGGACCACGTCGCGCAGCGCCGTCATGCTCACGCCGGGCGACCGCCGCACCATCATGTGCAGATGCTCGGCCGACGGGCCGAGAGGATCCTGCGCGTAAGGGAGGAACCAGCTCGCGCGCATCTCCGCCTCGTGCTCGGTGACCGGCACGACGCCGATCACGGTGTGCCACGGCGCGTTGTCGCGGGGGATGCGCACCCGCTTGCCGAGCGGATCCTGGCCCGGCCACGCCATGTCGGCGAAGGCCTCGTCGATGACGACCGTGGGCGGACCGTCGGCGCGGTCCGTG
>DATIGO010000377.1:0-4611 GCA_035454665.1 Gemmatimonadaceae bacterium
GGCGGCCCGGGATCCATCACGTCTTCTCGCGGACCGTGAAGGACCTCTTCTGTCGGCACCGGCACATGCGCGGTTTCTTCGTGCGGCGCAAGGCGGGTTGGGACACGCACGGTCTGCCAGTGGAGATCGAGGTCGAAAAGCAGCTCGGCATCAGCGGCAAGCAGCAGATCGAAGCGTTAGGCGTCGCGGAGTTCAACCGTCGCTGCCGCGAGAGCGTCTTCACGTACCGCGCGGACTGGGAGCAGCTCTCCGAGCGGATCGCCTACTGGCTCGACTACGGGGATCCCTACGTCACGTACGAGAACGGCTACGTCGAGAGCGTCTGGTGGGCACTGAAGACGCTGTACGACCGGGGGCGGCTGTACCGCGGGCACAAGATCCTGCCGTACTGCGCGCGGTGCGGCACCGCGCTCTCGAGCCACGAGGTCGCGCAGGGATACGAGGACGTCGAGGATCCCAGCGTCTACGTCGCCCTCGAGTTGCAGGGCGACGCCGGGAGCGAGGTGCCCGAGGCCGGCGCGAGCAACCCAGCCACCCCAGCGGGAGGCCCGTCACCCGTCACCGGTCACCCGTCACCGGTCGCGGGCTCGGCCCCGCGGTCACGCCGTCGCCTGCTGGTGTGGACGACCACGCCGTGGACCCTCGTGTCCAACGTGGCGCTTGCGGTGCACCCGGATCTCGCGTACGTCGAGCTGCGCAAGAAGAGCGGTGCGGAGTGGACGGTCATCCTCGCGGAAGCCCGCGCGGCCGCGGTGCTCGGCGAGGACTTCGAGGGACGCTGGGACGTGGTGGCGCGGATGAAGGGCGCGGAGCTCGTGGGCCGGCGCTACGCGCGACCGCTGGACTGGGTGCCGTTTCCTGCGGGGGCGGGGCGGCACGAGGAGATCGTCGCGGGGGAATTCGTCTCCGCCGACGACGGAAGCGGGATCGTGCACATGGCGCCGGCATTCGGCGCCGACGACTACGCCGCGGGACAGCAGCACGGGCTCGTCTTCCTGCAGCCGGTGAATGCGCGCGGCCGCTTCGACGAGGCGCTGCCCGTGGTGGGCGGGATGTGGGTCAAGGACGCCGACCCTCTGATCATCGAGGAGCTCGGGCGTCGCGACGTGCTGTGGAAGTCGGGCACGCTGACGCACGCCTACCCACACTGCTGGCGCTGCGGCACGCCGCTCCTGTACTTCGCGCGCGACTCCTGGTTCGTGCGTACGACCGCCTACAAGGACGAGATGCTGGTCCGAAACGCGCGGGTCGACTGGCATCCGCCCGAGATGCGTGACGGGCGGTTCGGAGAGTGGCTCAAGAACAACATCGACTGGGCGATCTCGCGCGACCGCTACTGGGGGACGCCACTCCCCGTGTGGGTGTGCGACGTGGACGACGCGCATGTGGAGGCGGTCGGCTCGTACGCGGAGCTCGCGGAGCGGACAGGGCGTTCCCTGCCTGACGATTTCGATCCGCACAAGCCGCACGTCGACGCGTATACCTGGCCCTGCCGCCGGTGCGACGGCGTGATGCGCCGGGTCCCCGAGGTCATCGACGCCTGGTTCGACTCGGGCTCGATGCCCTTCGCGCAGTGGCACTACCCGTTCGAGCACGGCCAGCTGATGGCGAGCCAGTACCCGGCCGACTTCATCGCGGAAGGGCTGGATCAGACGCGCGGCTGGTTCTACTCCCTGCTCGCCATTGCCGCCGGGCTCGGCGACGCGCTGCCTAACAACGTGGTCGCGGCCGGCGACGACGGGCCGGCGGCCAGCGAGGGCACGCGGCACCCGGCGCCAGCCATCGGCAACCAGCAGCCAGCCCGCAGTCCCTCGTCACGGTCGACCTCCGCGCCATACCGCGCCGTCGTCGTGAACGATCTCGTCCTCGACGCCAACGGCGTGAAGATGTCGAAGTCGCGCGGCAACGTCGTGAACCCGTGGGACGCGGTGCAGCGCCACGGCGCCGACGCGGTGCGCCTCTTCCTCATCGCATCGAGCCGTCTCGATGTGCCGCGCCGCTTCGACGAGTCCGCCATCCGCGAGACCTCGGCCCGGGATCTCGTGACGCTGAAGAACGTCTACTCCGGCATGTTCGCCCAGTACGCGAACTTCGGCTGGGCGCCGTCGGATCGCGATCCCCGTCCGGCGGAGCGGCCGCTCATCGATCGCTGGATCCTCTCGCGGCTCGCGACCGTGGAGCGCGAGACGGACCGGCTGCTGGGCGAGTACGACGCAACGGCCGCCGCGCGTCTCGTGCTCGGGTTCGTGGTCAGCGACGTCTCGAACTGGTACGTGCGGCGGAACCGCGACCGCTTCTTCGCCGTCGACGGTGAGGACAACCGCGCGGCCTTCGCGACGCTCCATGAGGTGCTCACGGTCTCGAGCCGGCTGCTCGCCCCGTTCGCCCCGTTCCTGAGCGACTTCATCCACCGGGAGCTCACCGGCGCGTCGGTCCATCTCGCGCCGTACGTGCGGGCCGACGCGCCGGCACCGGATCCGGCACTCGAGGCGGCGATGGACGAGGTGCGGGAGCTCGCGCGCCTCGGGCGCGCCGCGCGGGAGGACGCGGGCATCAAGGTGCGACAGCCGCTCGCGCGATTGCTCTGCGTTGTTCCCGCGGTCCACGTCGATCGGATGCGCCCGCTCCTGCCGCTGCTCGCGGCGGAGCTGAACGTGAAGGAAGCCACGCTGGTCACCTCTGCGGATGAGCTCGTCGAGCTCGCCGCAAAGCCGAACTGGAAGGCGCTGGGGCGCAGGTTCGGAAAGGCCACGGCTCTCGCCGCCAGGGCGGTGGAGGCGCTCGCCAGCGACGACCTGCGGGCCTTCGAGCGCGGGGCACCCGTCGCGATTACGGTCGAGTCACGCTCCCACGTGCTCCAGGCCGAGGACCTCACCCTCCTGCGCCGCGCGGCCGGCGCGCTCGTGGTGAAAGAGGCACTCGGCCGCTTCGTCGCGCTCGATCCCACCGTGACGCCCGCCCTCCGCCGGGAGGGGCTCGCGCGGGAGCTGGTGAGCCGTGTCCAGCGCATGCGTCGCGATGCGGGGCTCGCCGTCTCCGACCGGATCCGCCTCTGGGTGGCGGGCCCGCCGGAGATCGAAAGCGCGGCTCGCGAGCATCAGGACTGGATCGCTGCGGAAGTGCTCGCTCGGCACGTCGTGATCGGGGAGTCGCCGGTGGGCGTTGAATACGCCGCGCCATCTGTCGAAATTGAAGGTCTTGCTGCAACCGTGGCCCTGACACCGGACCATTGACATGCCATCTACCAGCGGCGCCAAGAAGGCCAAGCCGATGAACAAGAAGAACCTCCAGCACTTCGAGAAGCGCCTGCTGGAGGAGCGCCGCCGGGCGCTGAAGGAGCTGGGACATTACGAGGACGTTTTCGGCGCGACGCCGCAGTCCGCAGACGGCGATCTCAGTTCCTATTCCTTCCACATGGCCGACCAGGGCACCGATGCCATGGAGCGCGAGAAGGCCTTCCTCTTCGCGAGCCAGGAGGGACGCTTCCTCTGGCACATCGACCAGGCGCTCCGTCGCCTGTACAAGTCGCCCGAGACGTTCGGCAAGTGCCACAACTGTGGTGAGGACATTGCGTTCGAGCGGCTCGATGCGCTGCCGCACGCGCGCTTCTGCATCCGCTGCAAGCAGCGCGAGGAAGATGGCAAGCAGTGACGCCGACGGCGGCCTGAAGGGCCGAGTGTTCTGGCCCGTCATCGCCATCGTCATCCTGTCCGACATCGTCACGAAGTGGATCGCCGTCACCGAGCTCTTTCCGCGCGGTGTGCCACAGCCGGTTTTCGGTGAGGTCGTGCGCCTGACGCTGGTGTTCAACCGCGGCGCGGCATTCGGCCTCGACGTGGGACCCTACTCGCGGTGGATCTTCCTCGCGCTCACACTCGGCGCACTGGTGATCCTCGCGCAGCTCTATCGCAGCACGCGCGGCGATGATCTCATGCGCACGCTGGCGATCGCCCTCGTGTGCGGCGGCGCCGTGGGCAACCTCATCGACCGGGTGCGCTCGGCGCAGGGCGTGGTGGATTTCATCGACATCGGAGTCGGCGCCATGCGCTGGCCGACCTTCAACGTGGCGGACATGGCCGTGAGCACGGGCGCCTTCCTCCTCGCCTGGGTGCTCTGGGGCGAGGAGCGCGAGGAAGCCGGCGCGCGCCGTGCGGCCGCCATCTCGCCCGGGGTGTCCGACACCTCGTGAGCGACGCCCGCACGGCCGGCGATCCCTCCGGACCCCCGGGTGCCACCGACGCCGCGTACTCCCCGGACCCCGCGCCCGGTGGCGGTCCCGGGCTCCCGCGCGAGGACCCGCATGGCACCACCCGGGAGTTCAGCGTCGAGGCGGACAGCGATGTCCGCCTCGATCTGCTCGTGGCCGCGCGGCTGGACTGCTCGCGGACACAGGCCGCCACGCTGATTGCCGGCGGACACGTGACAGTCGGCGGTACGCGCGAGCGCGCGAGCTACCGGCCGCGCGCCGGGGAGGTCGTGCGCGTCGTGGTACCGCCGTCCCCGGTCATGCGCGACGTCCTTCCCGAGAACATCCCCCTCACCGTCGTCTTCGAGGACGAGGACCTCGTGGTGGTGGATAAGCCCGCGGGCATGGTCGTCCACCCGGCCCCC
>DATIGO010000378.1:0-2062 GCA_035454665.1 Gemmatimonadaceae bacterium
ACTGGTCCTTCGGCGCCGGCTTTCCGATCGGCCCGTGGCTCGCCTACGACTGCGACTGGTATGGCCGTCGCGTCTTTCACCACGGTTGGAAGGGTGGTGGTTGGCTCGGCCGCTACCGTCCCTTCATGGCACTGAATGGCACCTCCGCCCAGTCCGGCAGCGGCGGGGTCAACATCAACCGCGAAGTGCTGAATCGGCCCCGGTACAGCAAGGGCTCCGTGAATCGGACGGTCTTCTGGGATCAGACCCGCAACGGACCCATCGTGCACCGTGGTGGACGCACCGAGATCGGTGGTACGTCGGGTACGGGGGGCGGCACGATCTTCCCACAGGACATTCGCCGCGATCGCGCGGCCGCGACGAGCGATTATCGGGGCGTGGTTCGTCCGAGCGCCAAGGGCTCCGGTGTGGTGATTTACCGCGGTCCGGCGCGCGGCAGCGCCGGGACGCGGGCGGCAGGGTATCGCTCGGCGCAGCTGTCGGGGCGTCCGGCGGCGGGCACGAAGGCACCCTCGGGCGCGACCCAGGCGAGGCCGATGTACTACGGCGGCAGCGTGTCGCGGCCGTCGAAGCCCGCCTCCCCGCCGGCCGCGAGTCGCCCGTCCGCGCCGTCGCGCGGATTCGGGACGATCACTCCGAGTCGTCCATCGGGCCGCAAGCCGTAACGCTGTCATCCTGAGCAGGTGTGGCCGACGACGGGACCCGCGAGGCCGTTCGATCGCGGCTGGTCACAGGGCACGGAAGCCGATCGCGCTGTTGCTCAGGCTCCTCGGGTATACCGATGCGGTGAGCTCTCAGGCCGCCACGGGCGCGCCCTGGGTGACCTGGTCCAGCCGCCGCCCGAACTCGCGCCTGAGAAGCAGAAGGCTCACCAGCATCTGCAGCGCGACGGTGGCCACCGAGAGATACCAGACGTGCCGCAGCGCGAAACCCGGCCGCGTGGACAGCCAGACCGCGGGGAGCGCGAAGGTGGCGATGCGGGTGGCGCTGGAGATCACCGCCGGCACCGTGTTGCCCAAAGACTGGAACAGGCCCGAGCACGTGAAGATCACGCCCTGCGCCACGAAGTTCCACGACACGATGTGAAGGAACTGCGAGCTCACGGCGATCACCGCCGGGTCGCTCGTGAAGCGGCTCACGAGCCAGTCCGCCTGCCACTGGCAGAGCAGCGTCGCCGTGAACATGACCCCGCTCCCGATCATGATCGACGACCGGAACGTGGCCCGGGTGCGGTCGTGACGGCGCGCCCCGAAGTTCTGCCCCGCCACGGGCGCGGCGGCGAACGCCACCGCCATGGCGGGGAGGAAGATCGCCTGCATCACGCGTCCACCCACGCCGAATCCGGCCTGCGCCTCGGGACCGAAGCCCCGGATGACCCAGTAGATCACGGCCATGTACGCGAAGAGGAGCGCGAACTCTCCCGACGCCGGCAGGCCGATCTTCAGGATCCGCCGCCACTGCGCGAGCCGCACCTGAAAGAGTGTCGGATCGAACGCGACGAACTTCTCGAGGCGCACGAAGTAGAGCAGGAGCAGGAGCACCCCCACGGCGACGGAGATGGAGCTCGCCAGCGCCGCCCCCGCCACGCCTAACGGGCGTCCCGTCAGCCACCCCGCGATCAGCACGGGCGCGAGCAGGGCGTTCAGCACCACGGTGCTCATCTGCACCACCATCGTGGGCTTCGCGATCCCGGTGCCGCGCAGCGCCGATCCCAGCACGACGAGCGCGAACTGCATCGCCATCGCCGGCATGAACCAGCGCAGGTAGGTCGTGCCACTGGCCACCGTCGCCGCATCCGCGCCGAGGGTCCGCATGTACAGACCCGCCAGCGCGTAGCCACCCACGAGCGTGGCCGTCGCGCAGACCGCGGCCAGCAGCAGGCTCTGGTTGAAGATCAGGTTCGCATCGTCGCGATCCTTGCGGCCCGCGGCATGCGAGACCAGAACCATCGTCCCCACGCCCAGAATCTGGGTGAGCGCGAGGACGAGGAACTGCGCGTTCCCGGCGGCGCTCACGCCGGCGATCGCGACGTCCCCGAGCCGGGCGACGAAGTCGAGATCGA
>DATIGO010000379.1:0-2323 GCA_035454665.1 Gemmatimonadaceae bacterium
CCCCTCCCCGTATCGCTCCAGCAGCTCCCGGTCGATCCGGGGTCGCGTGTAGAACCCCTCGGTGTAGCCGAGCGACGAAAGCTTGATCAGGTTTCGGTAGCCGGTGCCGTCGCGGGCGAGCAGGACGAGGTGGAAGTACGGCTTCTGGCCGGGTCCGATTCGACCCCGGGTCCGGCGATCGGCCGGGGCGACGTACGCCTCCATCCCGATGATGGGGCGGATCCCCGCCTTCCGGGCCTTCTCCTGGAACGCCCAGGCGCCGTGGAGATTCCCGTGGTCCGTGATCGCCAGCGCCGGCTGCTCGAGCTCCTGGGCACGCCGGATGAGGTCCTCGATCCGGTTGGCGCCATCCAGCAGCGAGTACTCGGAATGACAGTGGAGATGGACGAAGGCCATAAACATCGAAACTTACCGAGGGCTTCGGCGTCCGGCTACGACGAACCCTTGCACGAGGTGGATCGGCGTTGCCGCATGTGCGTCGCATAGTCCGGTGGGCGGCATGGGGAGCCCTCGCACTCGTCGGCGGGCTCGTGGCGTTCCTCGTGGTCACGCCGATGGGTCGGTATCTGGCGCGGGCGGCGTACGAGGAGTCGCGCATCCTGCTGCGTCGGCAGCCGCTCGAGGTCATCGCCGCGGATTCGCTCTCACCGCCCGACGTGCGCCAGCGGCTGCGCCTGGTGCTTGACGCGCGGGCGCACGCGGAGTCGGCGCTGGGGCTCCGTGCCGGGGAGAGCTTCACGACCTACTCGCGCGTGGACCACGATACGCTGGTCCTCGTGTTGTCGGTGGCCTACCGCGACCGGCTCGAGCCCGTGCGCTGGTGGTTCCCGGTCGTCGGGCGGGTGCCCTACAAGGGCTTCTTCGATTTCGCCGCGGCCGAGCGCGCGCGCGCCGACTTCGAGCAGCGGGGCTTCGACACGTATCTCCGGCCGGCGAGCGCCTTCTCGACGTTAGGCTGGTTTAATGATCCGCTGCTGTCGACCACGCTGGCGCAGGGGCCGCGGAGCCTGGCCAATACGGTGATCCACGAGCTGGCGCACAACACGCTTTTCGTGCGGAATCACGTCGAGTTCAACGAGTCATTTGCCAGCTTCGTGGGGGCGCGCGGGGCGGCGGACTTCTTCCGCGCACGCGGAGACGAGGAGTCGGCGCGCCTGGTCGAGCTCGAGTGGGAGGACGACAAGCTTCTCGGCCGGTTCTGGGAGGCCCTGAAGGGCTCGATCGACTCCGCATACGCCGCGTGGCCCACGGACAGCGCCGCACGGGTGCGTGCGCGCGACGAGGTCTATGCGTCGGCGCGCCGGACCCTGGTTGACAGTGTCGGGCCGATCCTGAAGACCGTTCCTGCGGCGCGACTCGAGCGCGTGCGCCTCGACAACGCCGCGCTCCTCGCGCGAAGAGTCTACGCCGCGCAGCTCCCGCTCTTCGACGAGATCTGGATGCGGTCGGGCCGGTCCGTGCGGGCGACGATCGACCGGGTCACCGAATTGACGCGCGACAGCGACGCGCCGTTCGAGGCACTGCGCGACTGGCTGCAGCGGCCCTGAGCACCCGCTCCTTGCCTGGACTGGCGCAGGATGGCAGGCTGACGCCCGGCGTGCAGGCTACGAAGTGCAGGTCTTGCGGTCCGCTACCAGAATGCGGCGCGGCGCCAGCAGGCGTGTCGAAGCTCCAACGCGGGCCGCGCCAGAGCCGTTCGAGCCGCCGCTACGAGAATCTCCGGCGAAGCAGCTCTCGCAGGTCCAGCCCCGACACGGGCGGCTCGATGGCCGGCGGCGCCTCGTCGTCGAAGCGTGGAACCACTCGCTCCATCAAGGCCTGCACCCCGCGGTCGATGAAGCGCGAGAGCTGGTCGATCGTGTAGTCCGCGCTCCGACGCGTGCTGTAGGCGTTGAGCGGGTACGTCACCGCCAGATGATCCCGCGCGCGCGTCATCGCCACGTACATCAGGCGGCGTTCTTCCTCCAGCTCCGACTCGTCGTTGACCGCGCGCGCCATCGGGAACCAGCCGTCCACGGCCCAGATCACGAAGACCGCGTCCCATTCCTTTCCCTTGGCGCTGTGCGCGGTGCTCAGGATGAGCGCGTCCTGATCGTCCCCGGTCGCCCCGCCGGCCAGGTCCTGCGTCCCCTGCGGCGGCTCCAGCGCAATGGCCGAGAGAAACGCGCCGCGGCTGGGATACCCGGCCGCGATGACCTGGAGCTGGTCGAGGTCGGCCAGCCGCGGCTCCACGCGATCATACCGCTCGCGCAGGATGCCGTCGTAGAGCAGCCGCACGCGTGCGATGTCCGCCCCGACCTCGCCTTCCGCCGAGGGGCGATGC
>DATIGO010000380.1:0-10412 GCA_035454665.1 Gemmatimonadaceae bacterium
CTCGCCGCACCGCCTGGATTCGTACTGCGTCAGGGGGCCTCGGGCGAGCCAGCCGTCGACTCCGCCAACGTGGCGCGCGCGGCGTGGGGGCGCGCGAACGCGGCGATGCGCGTCTCCGACCTCGTCGCGGCGCGCCGCGAGATCGATCGGGCGGCAACGGCGTGGCCGACGCAGCCGGCGTATGCGTGGGGGCGCGTCGTGGTCGCGCTGCGCGCGCGCGACACCGCCGGGGTCCTCGGGGCGCTCGAGGCCTACGCCGCCCTCGGACTTGGCCGCGATCTCACCACCGACTCCACGCTCGCGGCGCTCGCCCGGCTTCCCGGTTTCGCGGCGGTGAGGGCGAAGCACGACGACCAGCGTGCGCCGCTCACACGCGGTCGCGTGCGCGCCACGCTTCCGGATTCCACGTTCTGGCCCGAGGGGATGGACGTCGATCCGCGGTCGGGACGCCTCTACGTGGCGAGCGTGCGGCACCGCACGATCGCCGAGCTGTCTCCCGACGGCAGGATGCTGCGGGAGCTGCTGCCGCGGCACGCGGCGGGGATCGGTGCGATCCTCGGGGTACGCGTGGACACGGCGCGCGGCGTGCTGTGGGCGACGACCGCCGGACTCCCGCAGATGTCGGGGTACGTCCCCGCCGACTCCGCGATCGCCGGGCTGCTCCAGATCCGGCTCGCGGATGGAGCAATCGCGCGGCGGTGGGACCTGCCCCTCGCGGCCGCGGGGCACACGTTAGGCGACGTGGCCATCGGACCGGCCGGCGACGTCTTCGCCAGCGATTCCCGCGAGCCGGTGCTGTATCGCCTGCGGCCGGACGGCGCCACGCTCGAGCCGCTGCGCCATCCGCTCTTCCGCTCGCTTCAGGGGATCGCGCCGCATCCCGACGGCGGGTCGGTCTTCGTGGCGGACTACTCGCACGGACTCCTGCGCGTGGAGCTCGCGACCGGCCGGGTGACGCGGCTGGGCGAGGGACCGGGGACCACCGCCCTGGGCTGCGACGGCATCGCGTGGCATCGCGGGAGCATCATTGCGGTACAGAACGGCGTGGTGCCGCCGCGCGTGGTGCGCTTCCTGCTCGACGCGGGAGGGACGCGCATCGAGCGAACCGAGGTGCTCGACCGGAACCTCCCGACCGCGGACGAGCCCACCATCGGTGCGGTGGCTGGCGGGGAGTTCGTCTATGTCGCGAACAGCCAGTGGGAGAAGTACGACGGCACGGGGATGCCACGCGCCGGCGCCGTGCTCCGGCGCCCCACCCTCCTCGCCGTGCCGCTGGGAGCCCGTTGAACCGGGGGACGGGCTGGTGAACCTTTCCGCCGCATCGCTCGAGCGGTAGCATCCGGCGAAACCCCACCGGAGCACCCGATGATCGATCCGCAGGTCCGCCGCGAGCTTCGCCTGCTCAAGGGATACGCCACCCTCACGACGATCATACTCGGGGCGCTCGCGGTCTCGGCGTACCGGCAGGACGCTCCGCGAGGGCGCTTCTCGGAGATCGACGTCGAGCGCATCAACGTGGTGGAACCCGATGGCAAGCTGCGGCTGGTGATCTCGAACCGACCGCGCTCCATCGGGCCGATCTACAAGGGACAGCCGTTCGGCTATGCCGGCGGGTCACGCCCCGGGATGATCTTCTTCAATGATGAGGGGACCGAGAACGGTGGCCTGACGTTCACCGGCCAGCGCGGCTCCGACGGCCGGTACCGCGCGTCGAGCCACTTCGCGTTCGACCAGTTCGATCAGGACCAGGTCCTCTACTTCTCCTACAACGACGAGAATGGCCGGCGCCGGCTCGGGCTCAACATCGTCGATCGGGTGGATGCGAACGTCGCGAACATCTACGACATGGTCGCGGAGCGCGACTCGATCGAGCGGATGACCGACACGGTGGCCCGCGCGCAGGCGATGCGCCGATGGCAGGCGCCACGGAACGGCCAGCCCCTCGCGGCCCCGAGGGTCTTCGTGGGGCGCGACGTGAACCGGGCCGCGGTCGTCACGCTCTCCGATCCGAGCGGCCGCCCGCGCCTGCGTCTCATGGTGGACTCGTCAGGCACGGCGGGACTGGAGTTTCTGGATGCATCGGGCACGGTGACGGCTCGGCTGCCGGAGGGCCGCCGCCAGGAGTAGCGGAGGGGATCTCCCCGACGGACGAGTGGGGCGATCCCCGACCCCCGCGGGTCTTGCATCGGTCGTATTCTCTCCCGCATGACCGACGTCATGCCGCGCACCATGGGCCAGCAGTTCGGCCGCCGCTCCTGGGCCGAGCCCTGGAAGATCAAGATGGTGGAGCCGCTGCAGATGGTATCCCGCGAGGAGCGGCGGGCGGCCCTCGAGCAGGCCGGGTACAACACGTTCCTGCTGCGCTCCGACGATGTCTACATCGATCTGCTCACCGACAGCGGGACGGGCGCGATGAGCGATCGCCAGTGGGCGGGCATGCTGCGGGGTGACGAGGCGTATGCGGGCAGCCGCAACTTCTATCACCTCGAGTCCGCGGTCCGCGAGTATTACGGCTACCGCCACCTCGTTCCCACGCACCAGGGACGTGGGGCCGAGCATCTCCTGAGCCGTGTGGCGATCCGGCGGGGCCAGTTCGTGCCGGGGAACATGTACTTCACGACCACGCGGGCGCACCAGGAGCTGGCCGGCGGGATCTTCGAGGACGTGGTGATCGATGAGGCGCACGACCCGTGCGACCTGCACCCGTTCAAGGGCAACGTGGACCTCGCGAAGCTCGAGGCGCTCATCGCGCGGGTGGGAGCCGGCCAGATCGCCTATCTGAGCCTGGCCGCAACGGTGAACATGGCGG
Source organism: Gemmatimonadaceae bacterium (assembly GCA_035454665.1). Lineage (GTDB taxonomy): Bacteria > Gemmatimonadota > Gemmatimonadetes > Gemmatimonadales > Gemmatimonadaceae > DATIGO01. Next base: position 2,810 of record DATIGO010000380.1, read on the forward strand.
GGGGCCAGCCCGTGAGCCTGGAGAACCTCCGGGCGCTGCGCTCGTTATGCGACCGGCACGAGATCCGCATCTTCCTGGACGCGACGCGGCTGGCCGAGAACGCGTTCTTCATCCAGGAACGCGAGCGCGGATACACGCGGTGGTCCATCGCCGCCATCATGCGCGAGTTCTGCGACCTGACCGACGGGGCGTGGATGAGCGCCAAGAAGGACAGCCTCGTGAACATCGGCGGCTGGGTCGCCGTGAACGACGACGCGCTGTTCGAGGAGCTGCGGGGGCTCGTGGTGCTGTACGAGGGCCTGCATACCTACGGCGGCCTGGCCGGCCGCGACATGGAGGCGATGGCCATCGGCATCGAGGAGTCGGTGCAGGACGATCACGTCCGCTCCCGGATCGGGCAGGTCCGGTACCTGGGGGAGCTGCTGGTCGACTGGGGCATTCCGATCGTACAGCCCGTCGGGGGCCACGCGGTCTTTCTGGACGCGAAGCGGTTCTACCCGCATCTCGCCCAGGACCTCTTCCCTGCCCAGTCGCTGGCGGCGGAGCTGTATCTCGAGTCCGGGATCCGCTCCATGGAACGCGGGATCGCCAGCGCCGGCCGCGACCCGGCGACCGGCGACCACCATCGTCCGAACCTCGAGCTCACGCGCCTGACGATTCCCCGGCGCGTCTACACCCAGGCACACATGGACGTGGTGGCCGAGTCGGTGAAGTCGGTGTACGATGCGCGTGGCACGGTGCGCGGGCTGCGGATGGTGTACGAGCCCAGGTACCTGCGCTTCTTCCAGGCCCGGTTCGAGCCCGTGGAGACCCCCTCACCGAATCGGGTAGCGATCGAGCCACTGGAGACCGCCGTCGTCGGCGCGCACGACGAGCACCGCTGATCGGCCAGGTCCCGCCACGCGCCGGTACGGGGAGCGCTCAATCCGACGCACGCGCCGCGCGCCGGAGACGTCCACGAGGTGAGCGGCCGCCGCGTCTCAGGGCTGCACCGGCCGCAGATACTTCGCATACCACCCCAGGTACCGCTCCAGCCGGTCCTTCTGGTACGACGGCAGGGTGAGTCCGTGATTCTGGTTGGGATAGACGATGAGCTGCGTGTCGATTCCCTGCGAGCGGAGTGCCATGTACATCTGCTCGCTCCCGCTGATCGGCACGTTCATGTCCCGCTCGCCACCCATGAACAGGGTGGGTGTCCTGATCCGGTCCGCCTGCCAGAACGGGTACGAGATCTTCTCCCACAGCTCGCGATTCTCCCACGGCTGGCCGACCTCGGTGTCGTACTGGTAGATGTATTGATCGGTGCCGTACATCGTGGGCCACAGCGCGGCGCCGGCCCCGCTCGTGGCCGCGCGGAAGCGGGTGGTCGTGGCGATGGCATAGTCGGTGAGGATGCCGCCGTAGCTCCACCCACCGATGCCGAGCCGCGTGGAGTCGGCCACGCCGGTGGCGACCGCGTGATCCACCGCCGCGAGGAGATCCTGCACCTCCTTGTTCCCCCAGTCGGCCCAGATGGCCTTCTGGTACGCCTCGCCCCGTCCCGCGCTCCCGCGATAGTTCACCGCGAGCACCACGTAGCCATTCGCCGCGAAGACCTCACGCTCGAAGCTGAACGCGTGCTGGTCCTGACTGTTGGGTCCCCCGTGAATGCGCAGCAGCGTGGGGTAGCGGGTCCCCTGCCGGAATCCTGCCGGCTTCACCATCAAGCCGTTGACGATCGTGCCGTCCTTTCCGCGCGCCGAAAAGTCCTCGGTCGTACCGAGCTGCACTTCGGCGAGCCACGGCGCGTTCTCGCTGGTGAGGGCGCGCAGGGTACCGCGGTCGACCGCATGGACCTCGTTAGGCTGGATGGCCGTCCCCGCGAGCACCGCGGTCCGGCCGTTGGGGGCGATCACCACGTCGGAGATCGTCCGCCGCCCTTCCACCAGCCGCGTGACCTGGCCGTCCGACAAACGCACCCGCGCCAGGTGCACGGCGCGATCGTCCTGCAACTGCACGAGAATCGCCGCTCCATCGGGCGTCCAGGTGGGATTGCTCACCGCGCGGTCGAGCGACGCCGTGAGGATCCGGGGCTCCGCGCTCCCGTCGACCGGCAGCACCGCGAGCTTGTTGAGGTTGTAGGCGGAGTACTTCGCCTCGCTGCCCTGCAGATAGGCGATCTGCATCCCGTCCGGGCTCCATGCGGGGCTGCCGTCGGGACCGTCCCACTTCGTGAGCTGCCGCTGCTCGGCGCCCGGGCGGGCTTCCATCACGTAGATGTTGGGGTCGTTCGCGCGATCCGGATCGGCACCGCGCTCGCTCACGAAGGCGATGAAGCGCCCGTCCGGCGACCACACCGGACCCGTCTCGGAGAAGCGCCCCGACGTGAGCGGCTCGACGCGCTTTGCCTCCACGTCGAACAGGTACAGATGCGTGCGACGAGCGCCGAGGTAGCCCTGGCCGTCCTGCTTGAAGCGGTACCGGTCGACGACGATCGGAAGCGCGGTCCGGGCTCGGGACGTATCGGCTCCCTGCGGGTTCGCGGCCGTGTCCTGCACCGTGAGGAGGAGGCGTTTGCCGTCGGGTGACCACTCGTACGAGGAGATCCCGCCCTTCACGTTGGTGAGGCGCTGCGCCTCGCCGCCGCGGCGGTCCAGCAACCAGATCTGAGCGCCCGATCCGGACTCCCCCCCTGCCCCGCGGGACGCGGTGAACGAGATGTAGCGGCCATCGGGGCTGAAGCGCGGCGACCCCTCGCCTTCCGGGGAATACGTGAGTTGCAGCCGGCGGCTGCCGTCGAACCGCACGATGTGCAGGTCCGACTGGCTGCGATCGCGTGCGGAATCGAGCCCGGAGACGCTGTACAGCACCCACTCGCCGTCCGGGGAGATCTGGAGATTCCCGACGTTGCGGAGCCGGTACTGGTCGTCGACGGTGATGGCGCGCCTGCCCGGCACGGAGCCCGCGGCGGCACCGCCCGCTCCTCCACCCCGGCCGCCGCGGCCCTGGGTCGACGCGTCGTGAGGCAGGAGGAGGAGAACGACAGCCGGGAGGAGAAGGAATCGCAGTCGCATGGCGGGGACGCTGGGATGCCCCAATCTTGCCTCGCGCGCGCGCACACGCCAGAAAGGAACCGGCTGACGGCCGACCGCTACAGCGATTCAGCGATCAGCCGTCACGATTCACGCCCGGCCTCCCCGCCTGCACCACGAAGCTCGCCTTCGTCTCGACCGGCGCATCGGGCTGCCTGACGAACGGAACGACCCGGTACTCTGTGCGCCACTGCCGCGGTGTGAGCTCGCAGCGAGCGTACCCTCGCCGCGCGCTGTGCCAGCGCATGGCGGGTACGGTGGTCTCATAGGCCTGCAGCGTCGGCCACCGCTCGGCGCCGTCACCCCCGGAGCTGATCGACGTGCCCATGAACTCCGTCCCCATGACCGGCGTCGCCGTGTCGTTGGCGCGCCGGTTCACGTCCATCACGAAGCTGGCGTGGATATCGCCCGTGAGCACCACGAAGTTGCGCTCGCGCTGGGACGCCATGAAGTCGATCAGCCGATCGCGTGCGACCGGATAGCCGCTCCAGCCATCCATGTACACGAGGTCCGGGCGCGACGGATTCGGCACGGAGATGAACGAGACCTGCTGTGCGAGCACGCTCCACCGGGCCGATGAGCGTCGCACCTGCTCGGTGAGCCAGCGTTCCTGCGTCGCCCCCAGCATCGAGCGCGCGGGGTCGTTCCACTCCGGGCACGGGATCCTGTTCCCATCGCCACACGCCTGGTCGGCCCGGTACTGCCGTGTGTCCAGCACGTGAAAGCGGGCGAGCGAACCGAACGCCAGCGTGCGATAGAGCAGCATGTCCGGCCCCTTCGGGATCGACGCGCGCCGCAAGGGCTGATGCTCGTAGTACGCCTGATACGCCGCTGCGCGCCGTGCGAGGAAGCGCTCGGGTGGCTGCGCGTCCTGCGAGACGCCGTCGGCGTAGTTGTTGGCCACTTCGTGATCGTCCCAGGTCACGATCCAGGGAAACGCCTGGTGCGCCGCCCGCAGGTGCGGATCGGACTTGTACAGCGCATAACGATGCCGGTACGTCCGCAGATCGGTCGTCTCCTCGCCGGGATGGCGTCTCACGATGGCCTGGGCAGGCGCGTTGGGATTGGTGGCGCGCTCGTAGATGTAGTCTCCCAGGTGCGCCACCAGGTCCAGATCCTCGCCGGCGAGGTGCCGATACGCCGTGTAGTGCCCCTGCTCGTAGTGCTGGCACGAGACGAAGGCAAAGCGCAACCGCTCCGGCGTCGTCCCCGCGGCCGGCGCCGTGCGCGTGCGACCGATCGGGCTCGCGTCACCGCCGACGGTGAAGCGATACCAGTACCAGCGCGCCGGCTCGAGGCCGTCGATTTCGGCGTGCACCGAGTGGGCGAGATCGGGCCGCGCGATCGCCGACCCCTGCCGCACCACCTGCCGCATCGCATCGTCCGCCGCCAACTCCCAGCGCACCTCCACGCCCTCGGCGGGCATTCCGCCTCCGTTCAGCGGATCAGGCGCGAGCCGCGTCCACAGCACCACGCCGTCGGGCGTGGGATCGCCGGACGCGACGCCAAGGCTGAACGGGCTCGACTGGAACCGCGGGCGCAACCACAGGGGGAAACGCGGCAGCCCGGCGAGCGCCACGCCGAAGGCGGAGAGATGGGAGAGGAAGTCGCGCCGGAGCATCGGTGACCGGTGACGAGTTTGACGGGAAGCGAGCTCGGAACCGCTGGAACCTACCGCGCGCGGCCAGGGGGCGCGACGCGCCCGAACGGCCGGTCGCGCGTCACGAGTCGCGCGTCACGAGTCGCAATCGGCGGCGCCGGCCTTGCCGTCCAGGGCGATGCCCGCCAAGTCTCGCGAGAGCCTACCCCACCTCGGCCATCGTGACCCGGTTCCGCCCGAGCTGCTTGGACCGGTACAGGGCGCGATCCGCGTAGTCGATCAGCGCCTCGGCGGTGCTCGCCTGCCCGGAGTACGACGCGACGCCCACGCTCGCCGTGATGGGCCGGTCGGGCCACTTTGCCGACTCGATCGTGTGGCGGAGCCGCTCCGCCAGATGCTGGGCCCCTTCCCGGTCGGTATCAGGCAGCAGAATCGCGAACTCCTCCCCTCCGTAGCGGGAGGCGAAGTCGGTCTCGCGCATCGTGCGCGTGAGGAGACGGCCGACGATCCGGAGGATCTCGTCGCCTTTCGGGTGGCCGTACGTGTCGTTGTAGGACTTGAAGTGGTCGATGTCGAGCAGGATGAGCGACAGGGGGTGCCCGTGCCGGCGCGAGCGCGAGAGCTCCCGGTCGAGGCGTTCCTCGAAGGCGCGCCGGTTCTTGAGCCCGGTGAGCGCGTCGGTCGACGCGAGCGACTTGAGCCTCTCGTTCATCTCCTCGAGCTCCACCTGCTGCTCGCGCAGCTTGCGCTGCGCTTCCTCGAGGCGCTTCTCGTACTGCTTGCTGTCGGTGATGTCGCGGGAAGCGACCTGCAGGCGTTCCACCTCGCCGTGCGCGTTCAGCACCGAGCGCCACATCATGTCCAGCCAGATGTGCCGCCCGGTCTTGTGCAGCACCTGACACTGGATCGAGGTCACGGGCTCGCCCCGGACGAGCAGGTTGAAGTGGCGCCGGACCCGCTCGGCGTCGAGCGGATGGATGATCGCAAACGGCGCCATCCGCATCATCTCGTCAGGCAGGAAGCCGAGCACGCGCTCGCATGACGGGCTCGCGTAGACGACGCGGCCGCTCAGGTCCAGCAGGCACACCACGTCGCTGCTGTTCTCGGCGATCAGCCGGAAGCGGACCTCGCTCTCACGCAGGGCGGTCTCGGTACGCAGGCGGTCGAGGTGGCTCTCGTGGAGCTGGGTCGCGATCCACGCCACCATGGCCACGAAGACGAGCATCGTCGCGAGCACGAAGAGCGTATCGGCGAGGTCCGCGTCCATCAGGCTCGCGCGGCGGCTGAGGATCACGAGCCACCCCAGCACCGCAGGGACCAGGAAACCCGTGGGCAGCAGGATCCGCGCGAGCGATCCTCCCGGCCCGTCGCTCAGCACGATGCCGATCAGTCCGTCCTCGCTGGAGAGCGTCATGATGCCGACGGCCAGCGCCACGAACGCCAGCGCCGTGGGCATCGTCATGCGGTTGAACCAGCCGACCGACTCGAACCAGCCGCTCTGGTACGCATGCGCGATCAGCGCCGCCTGCGCCGTGAACAGGACGATCACCGCGAAGATCTGCGCCAGGACACTCGGGAACCGGCGGCGCCGCAGCTGCATCGCCATCGCGAGGCCGAGCAGCGCGAAGTTGAACGCCGCGTTGGGCGCCATGCGATTCAGTCGTCCATCGCCGGTGCTCCGCATGGCTCGGCCGAAGAGCAGCTCGTCGGCCCCTGGCGACGCGCCGAACAGGAGTCCGTACAGGCTCGCCACGCCGACCGCCGACACGGCGAGGGCGACCACGAGCGCGACCTGACCGGAGCGTCGATGCGCCGGGCGCGTGAGGATCCACAGCGCCGATCCGAGCGCCACGAAGCACAGCGCCGTCGTGGGATTCGTGGCGGCCAGGCCCGCCGGCCCCAGCGTGCGCAACTCCGGTACGCCGGCGGCCCAACCGACGAGCGCCAGACCGCCGGTCAGGACCGCGACACCGGCCGCGGTCCGCGCAACGAGGATGGGGTTGGTCCACGCGGTAGTCCCGCCGTTCGCTCGAACGGGGGACGCGCCGGCGGTCGGCCGGGATGGCGTGATCTCGGACGTGAACATTGGCTCGTCCCAATTGACTGGTGGCCGGGCGGCACCGTCACGGTGCCCCGGGGCCGATCAGTCTCCGTGGGAACGGGCGCCCTCAGGCGGGCGCGTGGCCACGAGCCCGCCCTCTCCCTGTACGGGGTCCGACCGATTCAGCGCTCGAAGTCGATCGTCGGGAGGAAATGTGGTGCGCGGCGCATGCGGGTGGCCCGTTCGAAGGCGTAGGCGAGCTTGAGGAGCGTGGGCTCGCTCCAGGCGCCGGCCATGAACGAGATCCCGACCGGAAGTCCGTACACGTAGCCGGCCGGCACGGTCACGCTCGGATAGCCCGAGACCGCCGGGAGGGCCGTTTCGCCGACGACGCTCCGGTCGCCGTTGAGGAGATCCGTGGCAAAGGGCGGCCCACTGGTCAGGCCCACGAGCGCGTCGAGCCGGTGCTCGGTCATCACGCGGTCGATCCCCTCGACCCGCGCCAGTCGCCGGCAGTCCGCGAGCGCCTCACGATAGCCCGGCGTCGCGCGGCCGTCCGTCTGCTCCGACGCCTCGAACCACTCCTGGCCGAAGTACTTCATCTCGACGTCGGCCTGCTCGATGTTGAAACGGATCAGATCTGTCAGCGACTTGTGCGGCTCGGCCGGCCCGCGCGCGACGAGGTACTCGCGGATCATGTCCTTGAACTCGCACACCAGCGCCATGATCTCCGGAGCTTCGAGCTGCGGGATCGTCGGGATCTCGACCGGATCGATCAGGATCGCACCCGCGGACTTCATCGCCGCCAGCGCGCTTTCGACCACCTGATCGGTCAGGTTGCCGGCGTCGGTTTCGCTGCGCAGCACGCCGATGCGCGCGCCCTTGAGCCCC
>DATIGO010000381.1:0-13075 GCA_035454665.1 Gemmatimonadaceae bacterium
CACCCCTCCACGACGGCCGTGCTGAATCCGACGAGCAGTCGCGTGGAGACGGGGAGTCCGCCCTCCACCTCGCCCAGTGTCGTGATGAACCGCGGGACCATGAGCCAGAGGAGGGCGATCACGCCGAGCCCCGACAACACACCCATCATCAGCGGGTGCAGGAGCACGCTGCGGACGCGGGCATGATCCGCCTCGGTGCGCTCGTAATGCGCGGCGAGGCCCGTCAGCGCCTCATCCAGCGTGCCGTTCTCCTCGCCGGCCTGCACCACGGCCACCGCGAAGGGATCGAACCGGTCGTTCCGGCGCAGCGCCGAGGAGAGGCGCGTCCCGCGGTGCACGTGGTCGAGCACCTCGCGCAGGTCGGCCGCCATGTCCGCGTGCGTGGCGTTCCAGGCCGCGAAGTGCAGCGCCCGATCGACAGAGAGGCCGGCGCCAAGCATCGTGGCCAGGTCCCGCACGGCGAGCGAGACCGCACGCGGGTGCCCCCCGCGCGACCGACTGCGCGTCCGCGCCCGGTCGACCGCCTCGACGCTGGCCGAAATGCGGGCCTTGCGTCGCGCCGTGTCCGTGGCGCTCGCCGACGCCGGTGGCGGCGCCTCCGGCGTTACGGTCTCCATGATCTGGCCGCTCGGCGTCGCCGCCCACCGCCGGAATCCCATGCTCACCCGCCGCGTTCCTCCGAGTGCACCAGCACGAGTCGATCGTCCGTGATCGCGAACACCGCCTGCACGTGATGCATCGCGGAATGGCGAGCCTGCCACCCGCGGCTCTCGAGCACCAGACGCGCAGGCTCCCGCCGCAGTTTCCCCAGGGCCGCGGCCAGCACGAAGTGCGGCGCCGTTTCGCTGTTGATCGCGCCGTCGCCGTGTACCGTGAGATGGGGGGCGGCACGGGCCAGCAGCGGCGCCGGGAGCAAGGCCCGCTCGCGCAGCTCTTCGATGCGCGTGAGGCGTCGTTCCGTCCCGCCGTCGAGCCAGGTCCGGACGCGCCGCGCCATGTGTTCGGCGCTGGCGAGGTCGGTGAAGTGCGAGAGAAATCCCCGCAGCGAGAGTTCCGAGGCGGCGTTCACGTCGAGCCGCGCGGCGACGTCCGACACGGTCACGGTGAAGCGCCCGTCACCGAGCGGCAGGGTGTCGCGTCGCCCGCCGGTGAGGGCGAGCGCATTCAGCCACGCGCGCCGCGCGGGGCCATGGCGGAGTGTCCGGAGCGAGTCCTCGATCTCGGCAACCATCGCCTCGATCCCGCTCTCGGCTGCATAACGAGCTATCGCGTGAGCGCGCTCCTCGCTGGCGATACCGGCGATGGAGCGCGTGTCGCGCAGCGTATTGGCGCCGATGGTGGCCAGGATGACGATCAGCCAGAGGACGAGCATGAGCGCCACACCACGGCGTGCGCCGCGTGGCCCCGGCCAGGCGGCGGCAGAGGGGTGGCGTCTCATCACGGGCGCACCAGCCGCTGGATCACGAGCGTGTCCCGGCCCGCCAGCGCGACCGCGACGCGCACCTCCGCGACGCGCACCTCCGCCACCCGCGTCTCCCCGACGCCGTCGTTCACCCGCCCCCGCCAGGGGCGTGTGGTCGTACGGACCGCGAATCCGCCGATCGTCGCTTCCATCGCGGACGCCACGCCGTCGCGCCGTGGCCGCGCCCGTTCGAGAGCGGTGTCGGCGGCGGCGAGGGCACGCTGCATCGCCTCGGCCGATCGGCCGGCCGCGAGACCCTGCGCGCGTACTTCGATGAGCCCGACCACGGAGAGCGCGAGCAGGACAAGCGCAACCATCACCTCGAGGTACGTCAGACCGGCGGTGCGACGACGGAAGCGTGTCATGAAGCGCGGGAGAGGAGACGCCGGGCTCGAGTGCCGCCACGGGATGCTCTATGGACGAATGGCGCGGCCCGATGGCGCACGTGCGGCCGAGTGGAACCGGCCTCACACTTTCCGCCGGACGCGCCTCACGTCCGGCCCCGCCGAAGGCGCTTGCCGCGCGCGCGAGCGGGCCTTCAATTGTTCGGCATCCGCTACCGCGTCTCCCACGTGTGGTGACCTGGATGACCTCCGCCGTCCCACTCCCGCTTCGTCAGGCGGCGGGCGACCGACCGAGCCTGCTCGCGATCGAACGCGACCGTGCGGAGCGACTCCTCAATGCGGTCCGGCTCGTGGTGCTGTTGCTCCTGGCGGCGGCGGCGCTGGCGTACGCCACGACGCTGCCGCCCGCGCTCAACCGTGTGAACCTGCTGCTGCTCATTCCCACGATCGCGTGGACGATCGGGCAGTACGCGCTGTTCTACGACCGGCCGATGCTGCCGGCCTGGCTCGCGCTGGCGAATCCCGTGGTCGACGTGATCGCGGTGACGACGGTGCTGGGCGCGTACGGCTTTGCGGCGGGGGCGGAGCTCGCGCTCAAGACGCCGATCTTCGGCGGATACTTCATCATCCTGGCGGCGCTGCCGGTGGCGTCGTCGACGCGCAAGGCGGCCGCGGTGTCGGCGCTCGCGGTCACGGGATATGGCGGCCTCGTGGCCGCCTTCTTCCTGAGTGGCGGCCTGACGACGGTGTTCAATCCGGTACAGGCGGCGGCCACGGCGGCGGTGTCGCCGCTCGACGAGGGGGCGAAGCTCCTCCTCCTCGCCTGCGCCGGCGCCGTGGCCACGTATGCGACGCACTGGCAGGAACGCCTCTCCCGGCGCTACGACCACGCCGCGCGGGCCAGCGAGCAGCTCCAGACCCGACTCGACCAGGCGCGGCTGCAGGCGCTCAAGCTCCAGCTGCAGCCGCACTTCCTCTTCAACACCCTGAACACGATCACGGCGCTCGTGCACACCGATCCACCCGCCGCCGAGCGGATGGTCTCGGGACTGAGCGAACTGCTGCGGATGTCGCTGGGCACGGCGGGCGAGCAGGAGGTCCCGCTCGAGCGCGAGCTCGATGTGCTGCGGCACTACCTGGACATCCAGCAGGTGCGCTTCCAGGACCGCCTCTCGGTGTCGTTCGACGTGGACGGCGACGCGCCGAGCGCGTACGTCCCGAACCTCCTGCTGCAGCCCCTCGTCGAGAACGCCATCAAGCACGGGATCGGACCGCGCGCGGCGGCGGGACACATCGCGATCAGCGCGCGCCGCCGCAACGGCGTCCTCGCGCTGGAAGTCTCCGACGACGGAGTCGGTGCGCCCGAGGAGGCGCCGCCCGCGGACGGGCGGCGCGAAGGCGTCGGCCTCGGCAACTCGCGCGCGCGGCTGCAGTCTCTCTACGGCAACGCGCACCGCTTCGAGGCCGGACCCGGAGCCGCAGGCGGCTATCGCGTCTACATCGAGATCCCCTTCCTCACCGCGCCGCACGCGCCGCGCGGCGACGCGACTCCCGTCTGAATCGGATGACCTCGGCCCCCATCCGCACGCTCATCGTCGACGACGAGCCCGTCGCCCGCGCGCATCTGCGATCCCTCCTCGAGTCGCGCGGCGACGCGACGGTGATCGGCGAGTGTGGTGACGGGCGCAGCGCGGTCGAGCGCATCCGCGCCGACGCCCCCGACCTCGTCCTGCTCGACGTGCAGATGCCCGAGCTCGACGGCCTCGGCGTCGTGCAGGCGGTCGGCGCGGCGCGGATGCCGGCGGTCGTCTTCGTCACCGCGTTCGATCAGCATGCCCTCGCCGCTTTCGAGGTGCATGCGCTCGACTACATCCTCAAGCCGGTCAACCGGACGCGCTTTCACCGGTCCATCGACCGCGTGGTCAGGCTCATCCGCGCGCAGGAGGAGGGCGAGACGGCGTCGGAGGCGAATGCCACGGGACGCCGGGCGGACGAGCGCGCGGCACTGGAGCGTCTGGTCGAGGAGCTGGCCGCCGCGCGCGGCGTGGAGCGCCTCGCGATCAAGGTGGGGGACCGCGTCCTCTATCTGAAGGCCGCCGAGATCGACTGGATCGAGGCGGCCGACGACCTCGTGAAGATCCACGTCAGTCGCCATGTCTACGAGCATCGCACGACGCTCGCGCAGATCGAGCAGCGCCTCCCGCCGGGGCGCTTCCTGCGCATCCATCGGTCCACGATCGTGAACGTCGAGCGGATCCGCGAGTTCCAGCCCTGGTTCCAGGGCGACTGGGTGCTGGTGCTCGCCGACGGCACGCGGCTGCAATCGGGCAAGAGTTACCGGCAGCGGATCCGGGCCCTCATCGACGGCTGACGACCGGTGGGGGCGACCCGACGGCGTCGGGGCTCCGCCTTCACCGGACCATGGTCGGCTTTCACCGCCGCTTTCGGGGCCTTGACCGAACGCCGGTTGATGTCCGCGTGCGATGACGACTACGATGCGTCGCGAGAAGACGGGGAGTCGGGGGAGCGAAGGGGAGACACCGTCCACGGCCATCGAGGGAGTCTCATGCGCAGGATCCATGTTCTGTCCGTCATCGCCGCTCTGGGCGTCCTCGCGTGCAGTGGTGGCGGCGGAGGGCCCACGCCCCCGGACGACGACGATGACGATCCCGGTCCGGGGCCGCAGCAGACGCTCGGCTCGATCACGGCGAACGTGACTGCGCTGAACCTCGCGGCCGGGGCGACCGCGACGATCAGCGTCACCGCGTACGATGTGAACGACCAGATCATCGAGAGCGTCGCCAGTCCGACCTTCAGCTCGGCCAACACGTCGGTCGCCGTGGTCGAATCGGACGGGCGGGTGATCGGTCTTCTGGCAGGGAGCGGACAGATCAACGTGTCGCTCTCACACGGCGGTGTGACGCGGACCACGCAGGTACCCGTCACGGTGACGGGGAGCCTGCCCGCGAACGAGCAGGTCGTTGCGAGCGGCACGGACTACGTGTTTACCCCCCGGGTCGTCGCCGTACAGGCCGGGGGAAGCGTGACCTGGCAGTTCGGCGCCCTGGAGCACACGGTCACCTTCTCGACCGCTCCGGGCGCACCGACCAGCATCACCTCCGGGGGCTATTCGAGCAGCATCAGCCGCACCTTTTCTGCGGCGGGCAATTTCATCTACAGCTGCACGCTGCATCCGGGCATGAGTGGCCAGGTCTACGTGCGTTAGGCAGCACCGGCGCGAGCTGAGCGAACCGGTGTCGCGCATCGAGGGCGTATCGTTGTCGACCGTGGGGGTGGTGAAGGCAGGTGGTCGGTGGCGGTACGCCCTCCGCGCGCTCGTCCTGCTGGCGGTCGCGCGCGGCAGCGCGGCGGGACAGGTGCGAGTGGTCGAGCGTCACCCGCCGGATGACCCGGAGGGGCGCCTGCTGGCTTTTTATTCGGCGGCCGTGGCGTTCTCGCCCGCCGCCTTCGCCGACGGGACGAGCCGCCTGCGTTTCGGCGTGGAGCTGTCGTACGTGCCGTGGCTCGACGCGTCGCAGCGCCGTCCCTCCATCGACAAGCCCGAGGCGACCAACCTGGCTCCCGTCTTCCCGCGCCCGCGCGTCGCCTTCCGCGCGGGTAACCTCCTGGCCGAAGCCAGCTGGATCCCCCCGCTCGCGGTCTTCGACGTCCGCGCGAATCTGCTCGGCCTCTCCGCCACGGGAACGGTCACGCATCTGGGCGCCACGTCGCTCGCCCCCCGGGTCTGGCTCACGGCCGGTCGCATCCGCGGGGCGATGACATGCAACGAGGACACCATGTTGGGCCACGGCCAGGAGCTCCAGACCTATTTCGCCACCGTCTGTCGCGGCCAGGAGAGCGACGATTGGTTCGAGCCCCGGCTCCTCGGTGCGGAGCTCGTTGCGTCGCGCGACCTGGGAGCCGGTGGCGTGCGGGGGTATGTGCTTGCCGGAGCCCGATACGATCGCACGCGCTTCGACATCGGCGTCCGGATGCCGGACGGCTCCCGCGATCCCGACCATCCCGTCCTGGAGCTCCGGACGATCCGGCCACACTTCGCGTTCGGTGCCTCGTGGCGCGGACCGGCGCCCTGGGGCGCCGGCCTGGAGGGCTTCTACGCTCCGGGCAGCCTGTTCACGGCGCGCTTCTCGGCCCGCTACGACTGGCGTCCATGAGGATCGGACCCATGCTCACCGTCTTCGTCATTCTGTCCGCGGCCGCGTGTGCCGACTTCACGGGCGGCATCGATCCCACGTATGGGCTGCCCGATGTGGTGGTCGAGGATCCCGACTACCTCCGGGACGTCGTGCCGATCTTCGAGCGACGCTGCGCACTGGGCGGCTGCCACTCGCCGGGTTCGGCGCAGGCCGGGCTGGTGCTCACCCGGGATGCGGCGCATCAGATGCTGGTCGACGCGCCGGCACGGCTGCGTCCGGGCGAGGTGCGCGTGGTGCCCTTCGACGCCGCCAGTTCCTGGCTCATGGTCATGATCGGCGAAGAGCAGGCTCCGCGCGGCGGCTTCAGTCGCATGCCGCTGGGCTCGAATCCGTTGACGCCGAACCAGATCGCCACGATCGCCAACTGGATCGATCGGGGCGCCGGGCGGGAGTAATGGCGGAGCACCGCGCCATCCGCCTCACCGCCGCGAACACCAGGATCTCGTTCGCGGTGCGCTGGCTCGGCGCCCTGACGGTGCGCGGCCGCTTCACGAGCGTGGACGGGCTGCTCCGGATCCCGGACGGCTGCGTGGAGGCCTCCAGCATCACGATCGACATCGAATCCGCCTCGCTGCGGACGGGGATTGCGATGCGCGACCGCCATCTGCGTGGGCCGCGCTTTCTCGACGCCGGGCGCCATCCGTTGATTTCCTTCCGCAGCACGCGGATCGAGCGCCCGAACAGCGTTCTGGTCGCGACCGGCCGCCTGACGCTGCACGGCCACGAGCACGAGCTGACGGCCATCTGCCCGCTGGACTACGCCAGCGGCGCGGGCATGCAGTCCCTCGTGCGCATCGGCGCGGAGTTCCGCGTGCGCCGGAGTCTCTACGGCATCGGCGCGGCCCGGGGACTGCGGGGATTGAACCCGCTCCTTCGGGCGATCGGCGACGAGGTGTCGCTCCACGCCGAGGTGCTGGTCCCCGCTACACAGTTGTTGCCGGCGCTGCTCCCCGCCCTCGGGCACTGACCGGCCAGTCGGTCTCGACGATCTCGCCCCGGACGCCGTACAGCGCGTCGTTGAGGTGCACGACGATACAGACATGGTTCGGGATCAGGCGCACGGTGTCACCCACCTTCGGTCGCCACGAGGTGCCGCTCAGATCGAGGATGCCGTGCTCCTCGGACATGCGGGTGACGCGGACGTCCGGGTGGTCCAGCACGCACGCGAAGCCGGCGCGCTCGCCGGCGGGGAGGGGCTCCCTGCCTAACGCCTTCGTGCCGGCATCCACCACCGCCTGACCCGGTACCGCCGTGCTCACCACGGTGGCGAGCACCGTGAGGGCGCATTCGTCGAGTCCGCAGGCGCCCATCTCCGCCGTGGCGCGATCGTTGTAGACGTAGGTACCGGGGCGCACCTCGGTCACGCCGCCGACCTCGTGCATCCGCCACGCGGCCGGCGTGGACCCGCCGCTCACGACTTCCGGGGCGACCCCCGCGTCTCCGAGCGCGCGGGTGAGCGCACCCAATTCGTCGCTCAGGCGCGCCAGCTTCGCGTCCTGCTCCGCCACGGGCTCCCGGATGTGCCCCGGATAGAATGCGATGCCGCGATACCGGAGCGGCGACAACGCGCGCGCGCGTCGCGCGAGGGCGACGGCCTGTTCCGCCGACTCCACGCCGACGCGGTGCATTCCGACATCGACCTCGACGTACACGCCGACCTCGCGGTGCGCCGCCTCGGCGGCTTCGGCGAGGGGCTCGAGCGCCTCGAGGGAATCCAGCGCGACGGTGAGCCGGACGTCGCGCCGAAGCGTGAGCACGCGCCGCGTCTTGGCCGGACCCACGAGCGGATACGCGAGGAGGAGGTCATCGCAAATCTCACTCATGACCTCGAGCTCGCGGGGCGTCGCGCACGTCAGCCCCGTCGCGCCATGACGGAGCTGCTCCGCCGCGATGCGCGGCGACTTGTGCGTCTTGACGTGGGGGCGGAGCGAGAGACCGTGGACGGCGCAGTACGCCGCCATGCGATCGAGATTCGCGGCCAGGCGATCGAGGTCGACGAGCGTGGCCGGCGTCTCGAGCTGCGAGACGAGGAGCGGAGGAGTCAGAACGCGGCGACGGTTCCGGATCGAGGCGCGGGGCAAGGTCGGGAGCAGAGAGAGGCTGGTTGCTGGTTGCTGATGGCTGGAGCTGGTTGCCGAGTGTCGCGACGTACGGTCATTCCGAGGAGCTACACCGGGGGCGCCGTGGGGGCGCACACGCGGTCGCGGTTTGCGGCTGACGGCCGGTGGGCTCCTCCGGCTGTGCCTGCTCCCTGGCCGCGCGTGGCGTCCTCACCACCATCCCAGCACCTTCCACCAGAGCACGCCAAGCACACCCCACAACGGAATCGTGATGAGCGACGCTGTGAAGCCGATCCGCCACCACTCCCCCTGTGACACGTACCGGGCGCCGAAGTAGATCGGGGCCGGTGTCGTGCCGTAGTGGGTGAGCCCGGCGCTCAGGTTGGAATAATACGCGAGGCCCAGCACGGCGAGCGCCACGGGGGCACCGGCGCCGATCGTGACCACCACGAACGGAACGAACATCGCCGTCGCATGCGCGGTGATGCTGGCGAAGGCGTAATGGGCATAGAAATAGATCAGCAGCAGCACCGCCAGTGCGGCCCACCAGCTCCATCCCACCGTGAAGGCCGCCGCGACCTCGGCGAATCGCTGGGTGATCCCCGTCTCGCCGAGGGCCTCGGCCATGCGGACCAGTCCGCCGTACCAGATGAAGACGTCCCACGCCGCGCGCTGGCCCATGAGGTCGTCCCAGTCCAGCACGCGCGTGAGCGTCAGCACGGCCACGCCGAGCAGTGCGACCACCGCGTAGTGAATGCTGTGCAGGCTTTGCGTGATCCAGAGCCCGGCGACCAGCAGGAAGACCAGCAGCATCACCCGCTCGTCGCGGGACATCGGCCCCATCGTCGCGAGCTCCGCCCGCGCGAATTCCGTCGCGTGCGGCGTATGGCGGACCTCGGGCGGCCAGAGGCGATAGATCACGTACGGCACGAGCAGCAGTGCCACGATCCCGGGGACGAGGCTCCCGATCATCCACCTCGTGTACGTGATCTCGTACCCGGCCGCGTCCATCGCGAAGCGCGCGATGAGGACGTTCGAGGCCTGCCCGGTGAGGAACATCGCGCAGGCGATCACGTCGCACTGGTAGACCGTGGTCATGAGGAACGCCCCGAGCCGGCGCGCCGTCGGGCCGGGGGTGGAGTCGTAGGCTTCGGCCAGGCTGCGGGCGACCGGAAAGACGATGCCGCCGGCGCGCGCACTGTTGGACGGGACGATCGTGGCCAGGAGCGTGTCCGTCGAGACGAGCGCGTAGGAGAGGCCGAGTGATCGCCTGCCTAACGCGCGAATGAAGAGGAAGGCGATGCGCCGCCCCAGGCCGGTCTTGAGCACTCCCCGCGAGATGAAGAACGCCGAAAGCACCAGCCAGACGATGGGGTCGGCGTAGCCGCGCAGGGCGTCGGCCGGGGTCATCGTCCCGGTGACGGCGATGGCACAGACGCCGAGGAAGACGATCGCCCCGGCCGGCAGCGGCCGCACGATCGAACCCACGATCGTGGCCGCGAAGATCGCGAAGAGACGCCAGGACTGGACGGTGATGCCCGCGGGGGGCCCGAAGGCGAGGATCACCGCCGCGGCCGCGACGACCGCGAGCCACCGGAGGATGAGCCCCCGGCCGGTCTCCTGCTCCGGATGCACCGGCTGCGGCGGCCCCGAGGGCGGCGCCGGCGGGCCGGCGGGCGGCGCCGGGAGAGTCGAGGTCATGGGGGGGCTAATATGCGGGTCGGGGTAGGGGGGAGACAGGCAGTGGGTGGAGCTGGTTGCTGGTTGCTGATTGCTGGAGCTGGTTGCTGAGGGTGTGCCCGGTCTCGGGGGTTGCCAGCCCTGGCCGCCCCCGGGCACATCGAGAGGCGTCCGTCGTCGTCGCCGGCTCCTCGGCAGGGTCTCGCCGAGCCGCCACTCAGCAACCAGCTCCAGCGATCAGCAACCAGCAACCAGCCCGGAACTCGCACGCAACCCTCCCCCCCGCCCTCGTGTCAGAAGGGCGGTTCCGGAACGGCTGAGATGCGCCGGCATGAGGTGCCGTGAGCGATTCGCAACTGGTGGCGCGGGCGGTGGCGGGAGACGCCGCCGCACAGCGGGAGCTGTACGAGGCGCACGTCGATCGCGTGTACCGCCTGGCCTATCGCCTCGCGGGTGACGACGAGCTGGCGCGCGACTTCACGCAGGAGGCGTTCATCCGCGCCTTCGACCGGTTGCCTTCGTTCCGGGGTGACTCCGCCTTCAGCACCTGGCTGTACGCCATCGCGATGTCGGTGGCGCTGAACGGGCTCCGCGGCGTGCGCCGGCTGCGCACGCGTGAGGTCGCGTTCGAGGGAGCGGAATCGTTAGGTCACACGCCCCGCCGGGCGGATCCCGATCTGCGGGACCGGCTGTACCGGGCGATCGACGACCTGCCCACGGGCTATCGGACGGTGTTCGTGATGCACGACATGGAAGGCTACACGCACGAGGAGATCGGCGAGGTGCTCGGGATCCAGGTAGGCACCTCCAAGGCGCAGCTCTTCCGGGCCCGCGCGAAACTGCGCGAGGCGCTGGCGGACTTCGCAGGAGCATGGACGGCATGAGCGACGACCGGTTCGACGAATGGGTGCGCGAGGCAGCCGAGGGATACAATCACCCCGGCCCGGTCCCGCGCGAGGCGATGTGGCAGGCCATCGCGGCCGCCCGGCGCTCGGCGGAGCCGTCTGGCGACGCGGCGCCGGACCACCGGCTCCGCGGACCGCGCACGAGCGGGACGCCCATATGGCGCCTCGCGGCGGCGGCGATGCTGCTGGTCGCGGTGGGCATCGGCATCGGCTACCAGATGCGCGACGGCGTCGCACCACAGCTGGCCACGGCCCCCGCGGCCTCCGCACCATCCATGAATCCGGAACCCATCACGGGCTACGAGGTCAAGGCGGCGGAACACTTCACCGCGGCCGAGATGCTGTTGACATCCTTCCAGGCCACCCGTGACGCCGAAACGGCCGTGGCCGTGCGCGACTGGGCGCGCAGCCTTCTCTCGTCCACCCGTCTCCTGCTCGATTCCCCGGCCGCGACCGATGAGCAGCGCCGCCGGCTGCTCGAAGATCTCGAGCGCATTCTCGTGCAGATCATGCAGCTCGCCCCCGACGCCCCCGCGTCGGACCGCGAGTACCTCGAGCGCACCATCACGCGTGGCGAGGTCCTGACCCGAATTCGAACCTCCATCCCCGCCGGCCTGCCGAGCGGAACGTGAGGAGCACACCCATCATGTCTCGCATGACCCGCTGGTTCGTCTCCCCCCTCGCCCTCATCCCCGGCCTGGCGCTTGCCACCCCCGTAGCGGCGCAAGCGACGCTGCAGATCGCCCAACAGGCCGAACAGATCGCCGCGGAGGCGATGGCGCGGGCGTCCGTGACGACGGAACGCGCGGCGCGCGCCCTCGCCCGCGTCGAGCGCAGCGACCGAGCCGACCGGTCGGGCCGCGCCTTCTCCGCGTCGCTGCAGGCGCTCGCGTCGCTGGAGGCCCTCGCCTCACTGGAGGCACTGGCGTCGCGGCACGCGCCTTCCGCGGTCGGCATTCCGTTCGACCCGCAGTCGGACTCGCTCTATCGCGCAGCGCAGAACGCGATGAACGATGGCGACTATCGCCGTGCCGCCGCCCTGTACGCGCAGGTCGTGGAGCGGAATCCACGGTCGTCGTACGTGCCGCAGGCGATGTACAACCGGGCCTTCTCGCTCTACCGCGTCGGTGGCTCCGCGAGCCTGGCGACGGCGCTCGAGACGGTGGAGTCGCTCATCAGCCGGTATCCCACCGAAGCCCGGAACAACGACGCCAGCGCGCTGCGGATCCGCATCTGTGGTGAGCTGGCGCGACGCGGTGACGCGGCGTGTGCCCGGGAGATCCAGACCACGGCCGGCCAGGGGATGGGCGTCGGCTCCGGTCAGGGTGGATCGGGCCAGGCGCAGTCGGCCCAACAGTCCCGCTCGTGCCCGCGCGAGGACGACGAGAGCGATGAGCGCATCATGGCCCTGAACGCTCTCCTGCACATGAACGCCGATAAGGCCGTCCCCCTCCTCGAGCGTACGCTCGCTCGGCGCGACGCCTGCTCGGAGGGGCTGCGCAAGAAGGCCGTCTTCCTGCTCTCGCAGAAACGCACCGATCGCACCGCCGACATCCTGCTCAAGACGGCGCGCGAAGATCCCGACGCGGAGGTCCGCGAGCAGGCGATCTTCTGGCTGGGCAACACGCGCGATCCGCGCGCCGTGGACATCCTGGCCGACATCGTGCAGAACGCGAACGATCCGGCGGCGCAGGAGAAGGCCGTCTTCGCCCTGTCGCAGACGCGTTCCGACCGCGCCAACCAGATCCTGCGCGACATGGCGGGGAACGCGCGCGCGGCGCCCCGCGTACGCGAGCAGGCGATCTTCTGGCTGGGCCAGCGCCGCGATCCCGCGACCAGCACCTTCCTGCGCGAGCTCTACGCGCGGGAGACCGACGAGTCCATCAAGGACAAGATCATCTTCCAGCTCTCGCAGCAGCGCGACGAGGCGAGTCAGCAGTGGCTCCTCGGCATCGCGATGGACGAGCGCGAGAGCATCCAGATGCGCAAGCAGGCGCTCTTCTGGGCCGGCCAGCAGCGCACGATCAACGTGGCCGACCTGGGCTCGATCTACGACCGCGTGCGTGAAACCGAGATGAAGGAGCAGGTGATCTTCGTGCTTTCGCAGCGGCGCGACTCCACGGCCGTCGACAAGCTGATGGACATCGTGCGCCGTGAAACGGATCCCAAGCTCCGCGGCAACGCGCTGTTCTGGCTCGGCCAGTCGCGTGATCCGCGCGTGGCCCGCTTCCTCGAGGAGATCATCAACAAATGACGCGCCACCTGATGACGCTGACCGCCTCCGCGGCGCTCCTGGTGAGCGCGGCGGGCCACGGCCAGGCCCAGAGCCTGGCCGATCAGATCGACCGCGTGCGCGAAGGCGACGTGCGGCTCTCCTTCAATCTCCGCCCCGACGTCTGCGGCTACG
>DATIGO010000382.1:0-18371 GCA_035454665.1 Gemmatimonadaceae bacterium
TGACCTGCGCCTCCACGGCGTCCACGGTCGCCTGGCGACCGACGATCTGCTCCAGCGCGTGCGAGGCGGACTTCTGCGCCGACTCGCAGCGGCCGAGGAGATCCTCGAGATGCGTCATCCGGCGGTCGACGTCGCCGAGCGCGGCGGCGCGCTCCTCGAGCTGGTGTGAGATCTCCGTGAGACGGTCCGAGCGCGACTCGGCGTCGCCGAGCTGGATCGACATGCCGCGCGTGAGCTCCTCGAGGCGGCGCGCCGTGTCAGCCGCCTCGCGGCGCTCCTCGGAGGCGCGCGTGAGGTGCTCGGTGGCCTTCTCGAGCGCCACCTGCCGCTGGTCGATCTCCTGGCCCAGCACCCGTGCCCGCTCCGCGAAAGCGTCCAGCCGCTGTGCGTGCTCCTCGAGCGCCTCGATCGACTCGCCCACGGTCTCCATGCGGCGTTCGACGCCGTCTACCGATGCCGTCACCGCCGCGATCGTATTCGCGACCCGCTGTGCCTCACCCGCCTGACGAGCCAGCTCGGTGAAGCGGGCCTCGACCGCGTCGATCCTCGACTTGATGCCCGCGCTGCGCTCGTCGAGCTGTGCGGTCATCCCCTCCATGGCGACCAGGCGATCCTGCACCTTGTCCAGCGTGGCACCGCGCATCTCGATGGCCACGATCGACCCGTTCACGCGCTCGACTTCACGGCGCAGCGCGTCGACCGAGGGGCGTGCGCGCTCCAGCTCGTCGACCCGCACGCGCAGCGAACGCACGCGCTCGTCCGACTCGGTGAGCCAGGCGCTCGTTTCCGCATGCACTTCCCGCAGCTTCGCCATCTCGGTCGCGGCCAGCCGCACCTGC
Organism: Gemmatimonadaceae bacterium; assembly: GCA_035454665.1. Classification (GTDB taxonomy): domain Bacteria; phylum Gemmatimonadota; class Gemmatimonadetes; order Gemmatimonadales; family Gemmatimonadaceae; genus DATIGO01. The sequence continues at coordinate 840 of DATIGO010000382.1, forward strand.
TCCAGCCCGTCGCGCACCGACTCCTGCGTGCCGTTCAGCGTCGCCAGGTCGCGGGCCACCTCGTCCACCGTCGGCCGCAGCTCCTCGATGCGCTCCGTGCGCTCCACCAGCTGGGTGAGCCGCTCGTCGAGCGCGCCCACGTCGTCGCGCACCACGCGCAGCCGCTCCGCCTGCGCCGAAATGCGGTTCACGTCGTCGGTGAGATGGGTCACCTGCGTCGACAGCGTGCGGGTGCGGGTTTCTGTTTCGACCACGGCCTTCACGGCGGCATCGAGCGTCCCGAGCCGGGCCTCGCAGTCCTTCACGACGCCCCGCAGCTCCGTGATGCGCTCGGTCGCGGCGTCGAGGCTGCGGTTCTCCAGCTCGAAGCGCTCCGTGCTCGCGCGCATCTCCTCGCGCAGACTGGCCAGCTCGCGCGTGGCGTCACGTTCGGCCTCGGTAAGCTTCTGCTGCTGCGTCGAGATCTCCGCGCCGCGGGCAAGCACCGTGGCGTGCAGCCCCTGCACTTCGGCGAGCTTGCTCTCCAGCGCGGCCAGCGCACGACCCTGCTCTTCCTGTCCGCGGAACGCCGCCGCGAGCTGCGCGTTGAGGGCGGCCACCTGCGAGGACTGGCTCAGCGCCCGCTCGACCATCTCGCGCTGGGACTCGAGGGCCGCGGTCTTCTGCGAGACCTGATCGGCCGTGGCCTTGAGCACACCGAGCTGATGCTGCACGTCCGGGATGCCGCTCGCAAGCCGGAGCAGCGCCTCGAGCGACTCGTCTGCCGATTCCGCCCGGCGCTCGAGCACGTCCATGCGACTCGTCGCCGTCTGGTGACGCTGGTCCAGCCCATCGAGCCGGATCGTCGCATGCTTGTGCGCGCGGATCACGTCGTCGTGGACCGTGCGCAGCCGCGCCATGTTCTCGACCAGGTCACGGATCTGCGACCGGATGGCGTTGGCCTCGCCGCTCATTGACCCGAACTGCGCGTTCAGTGCCTCGACCCGGTCGATCTGCTCCTCGAGCGACAACACGCGGTCGATCTTGCCGGCCAGCTGGCCCAGCGAGGCGTTGATCCGCTCCGCCTCTTCGCCGGTCGTGGCGATGCTCGCGGCGGCGCGCTCCTGCGCGGCATTCAACTCGGCGGCCTGCGACTGAGCGGCAGTAAGCTCCGCGGCGACCTCCTGGACACCGGCGAGCTGCGACTCGAGCTCGGCGATCTTCGCTTCCATCGCCGCGAACTGCTCCCCGCGATCGGAGGTGGTTTCGAGGGAACGGAGCGCCTCGGCGGCGCGTTCCGCGCGCTGCACGAGCGCCTCGAGCATGAGAGCGTCGTAGTGCGGCGCCCCGTTTCCGTTGGGCTTCACCGATCCGTTGGGCTTTTGGCCACTGCCGGCGGGCGTCTGACGCTTCTTGAAACCGGGGAGCGAGATCATCGGTGAAGCCTCCATACATCGTGAGTCGGCCGCGCGCATTCCGTCGCAGTGGGAATGCCGCAATGCAATGACTGATCTCGCTGCGCGCAGTCACGCCGAGTGTGATCGGGCGCGATGGCCTTCCACCGCACGAGTCGCCTCGTATGGTCGAGCTCGTCAGCGAAGCGGGAGTCACCCCGAACGCCCGCAACCTTCACGGCGTGATGAACGGCCGGATGGCGATGAAGCCGCTACGGATTGCATCGGGCTCACGGAGGCGGTGATGGCGGTCCTCGCATGGAAAGGAAGGGAGGTGTCGCCGCGTACGACGCCCCTCCCGGTCCCCGTCAGGGATTCTCCGCGCAGCTCATCAATAGTAGACGACCGCGGCCGACACCCCTCCGCCGCCCGATCGGCGGCCACCACCCAGCACGAGCACGTGGCCCTGTCCCTGCGCGTCGATCAGCGACACCGCGGCCGCGTTGAAGACGCCATAGCCCAGCACCGCGTCGATCGTGCTCGAACCCGTCGCTCCGTTCCACGCCGCCAGCGCGCCGGTCGGACCGATCGTGGCGTACGTGTTCTCGCTCGACCCCACCTGGCCGCTGTAGATCCCCGACGTCGCGAGGACCGAACCGCCGGCCACCACCGCCGCGTGCTTGCCACGCGCCTTGCTCATGTTGGCCACCGGATTCCATTCGGTGATCGCGCCGTCCCGCACGTCGATGCGCGCGTGGTAGGCCCCGTTCGTCTCGCTCCCGCTCAGAGAGTTGAGCTCGGGTGCCACGGTGCCGCCGTCGCCGCCGACCACGTACAGATAGGGCCCGAAACTCACCAGGGCGTGATAGGCCCGTGGGGCAGGGAGCGCGGGAAGTGGCTCCCAGGTGCCAAGCGTCCCATCCGAGCGAACCAAGGCCCGGAACCCGGACGTGGTGGCCGCGTGCTGCGCATCCGCACCGCCCACCACGTAGAGGAACCCCCGGAAGATCGCAGCACCGGCGCTGTGCAGCGCGGTAGGCAAGGGTGTCGTGCTCTGCCAGGCGCTCACGGCTCCGTCCAGTCCGACCTCGGCCAGATACACACTGTTCACCGCCTCTCCGTTCGCGTCGAGACCACCCACGACGTAGAGGTAGCCGGCATTCGTGGTGTCGATGCGGGCGGTGCTCGGCGTGGCCACGGCGAGGGCGTGGTACGCGCGCGCCTCGGGCAGCGCGCCAAGGACGTCCCAGGCTCCCAGCATGCCGCCGCCCTGAACCGTCGCGCGGTAGACGGCGCTGGCGGCGGCATTGTTCGCGTCGGCGCCACCAGCCGCGTACACATAACTGGCCGGCGACGCCCCGTGCTGCACACGGAGCGCGAGTGCGCCAAGACCCTGCAGCGCCTGAGGGAGCGGTGTGGTGGCCGTCCAGGCAATGTTGCTGGGGCTGAACGTGCCGCTGTTGATGAGCGTGAAGGGGATGGAGTCGCTCACCCCACCGGTCGTCTCTACCCAGACGAACGAGGAATCCGCGACACCCACCGGCACCGCCGCGATGATGAACGTGTTCGTCCAGTCGGCCCGGAGCGCGGGTGCCTCGACCCTGCCGCCCGTCTGCGCCGCGAAGTACACACTGCCGCGCGCCGAGTCGCCCAGCGAGGATCCCTCGAGCAGCACCGTCATGCCGACCAGCCCGTTCGGTTCCGTGACGCCGTTCACCTGCAGGAGTACCGGCACTCCCAGCGCATCATCCGGTCCCGAGCTGTCGCTGCATGCGGCGACCAGTGCGAGCAGCACCATTCTCCGGAGTCGTTTCATTGGTGGTCCATCTCCCATGGGTGTTAAACGCCCACGAGAACGACGAACACCATGTGGCCGCGGTCGCGCTCGCGAACCCGTTCGCCCCAGTGGTGACGCGGGTCACCAGTCCCGCAGGTGATCGCTAGCGGTTCGCTCCCCAGGGAGGCGGCGGTGCAGCCACGGGCCGGGCGAGATCGAACTCCGCGCGGAACCGCCGCTCGGTTCCTTCACGTCGCAGCGCATACACGAAACGTCCTCCCGGCGCGAGCTCGATCGTCCACACGTTCGTGCGCGCGGCCGGGATCAGCAACGCGGTCAGGGAATCCGCATGAAACTCCTGCCGCGCCGCCGAGCCTTCCTCGCGCGTGTCGCCGCCGTACTGGGTGACGGAATCCTCACTCCCGTCCTCGTGCCGATGGTCGTGCTTGAGACGAAGCCCGGTCTCGGTGCGCGTCAGAACCCAGGTCCGCGACCGGTTCTCGCCCACATGAAACGGAATGCGGATCGTATCGTCCGAACATTCGCGAACGTGCATGACGAGCAACGATCGGCTCATCATGGTATCGGGCGGAACCGATTCGGCGACGCTGCCGCCATATGCGTTCCCGCAGAGCTGCCGCACCGCGGCCCAGAACGCATCACGGGGGAGCGAGGGACCGGAACGGGCCGCGTCCCGGCCACCGGCCCCGCAAGCAGCCAATACGAGAGCTGCCAGGATGATCGCCAGCGGACCCGCGCGCACGCGGAAGTGAGAGGAGCGCATCTCACAATGTGCCCGTGCGGCCGCTCTCAGGCCAGAACCCAGCCCCCCACGCCCCGGCAAACAACGACCAGGGCGAGGAGGCAATCGAGCACTCAGTGGGTGGGTCCGGTGACGCCCTTCCGCCCGCGCGCGTCATCCTCCGTACCGCTTCACCCGGCAGCGCCCTCCGATCAGGCAGGTCCCGCGTGCGTTTTACGCGATGCGATGCGTGTGGTGCCAAGGCATTGATGGCTGCCTCGCAGTGTCCCAAATGCAGCCATCTGCTCGGGCTGCGCGACGACAATGGCGACCTGGTTCCGCTGGCAAGATGCCGGAGCTGCCAGTGCTACTACCGGCGCCGGCAGGGTGGCTGCCGGTGGTGCGGCACACCGCAGCCGGCCCTGCGAACCAAACCCCTCGTGTGGGGCGCGCTGGGGACACTGGCGATCGTCGGTGTAGCGTTGGGCGCATCCCGGATGCTGGATGACCCGAATGGCGCCGGTGAGCCGTTGGCGCGCGAGTCCACGCGAGCGCGGGTCGTGTCGACGCAGCCGCTGGCCGCCGCGCCGGATCCAGGAGCTTCGGTGACGTCCCCCGTCTTCGCCTCGGTTGCGCCGCGAGCCGCCGAGCCGGTTGCCAGGAGTGCCGCCCCGAGGCCGCAACCTCCGCCCCCTTCGCCTTCCCAGGCACGCACGAGCGTCGCCGCCGCTCAGAGCGTGACCGTGTCGACCGTCGCGGCTGCAACGCCGCCTTCCCCTCCGACGCCCGACGTGACCAGCCCCGCCGACACCGTGCGTCCCATGCCCGGCGACGAGGGAGCGGCGCGTACCTGGGTGAACGTGCGCGCCGCGACCGGTACCGCAGCGGAGGTGCTCGGCGTGATCACGCCCGAAACCCGAGTGCGTTTCGGTGAAGCGAAGGGCGCGTGGATCCGCGTCAGCGCCGCGGGTCTCTCGGGTTGGGTCGACCGCCGGCTGTTCACCGTCATTCGTTAGGTCTCCAGGCTACCCCCGCCTGCCCTGCCGCCCTGGTGCGTCGTCGACGCGCCAGGCATCCAGAGTTCCATCCTTTATCAGTGGAGGAGCAATGAAGTCCCTGCTTCGTGCCGCGGTCGCGACATCCATCATCGCCGTCTCGGCCTCGATCGCCGCCGTTCCCGCGCAGGCGCAGAATCCCCTGGAACTGCGGGCCGACCTCTTCCGGTTCCAGACCGCCGACGGAAACAGCCTCATTCAACTGGCCTTTCCCGGCGCGTTCGCGATGGCGTTCTACATGAATCAGCAGGTCGCGATCGAGCCCGGAATCAGCATCTCCCGATTCGAGGACGATGACGACGACAGCCTGACGCTGGTGACCGCGGGCCTCTTCCTTCCGATCCACTTCCAGGCGGGCGGGCGGCAGGGCTTCTTCCTCTCGCCCGGCATCGAGGTGACGCACACCAGCGCCGACGTCAACGACGACACCCTCGTCAACTACGGATTGGACCTCGGCTTCAAGTGGTCCATGCGGGAGCGCATCTCGTCACGCCTTGCGTTCACCGTGCGTGATGGCGACAGCTTCGACGACCCGGTGCTCGGCGCGTCGTTCGGTCTCGGCTTCTTCTGGCGCTGAGCCGCTGTCCGTGGCGCGGTCCGGATCAGCGGACCGCGCCCCGGCGCCGGTGTGCACGCCCTACGGGCGGCGCGCGCCGGCGCCTGACGATTCCCGGAGCAGCGCTTCCACGGCGTCCGCCATGCGGACGCCGTGCGCGTTCGTGAGGATCACGGCCGTGACGCCGTGCCGCGTGGAGTGCCACACGCCCGCGCTCTGTCCGGCGGTGTTTCCGAGATGGCCCAGGAGGACGTCGTCGTCCCTGGGATTGGCGATCACGCCGAAGCCATAGCGCCACCCGTCGCCGCGATCGCGCCACGTCGTGACCTCGCGATGCAGGCCCGCGCCGAGGAACGCTCCCGAGTAGTACGCGCGGGCGAAGCGCGCCACGTCCCCGGCGGTGGCGACGACGGCGCCGGCGCCTCCGGAACCACGCGTCATGGCCGGATCGGGGACGAGCGCGCTCAGATCATCCGCGCGCCCGTCGCCGTTGATGTCGAGAAAGGCGTGCGCCCGCGGCGCCACGATCGAGTCTTCGCCCGCCACGAAGGTTCCTCTGAGCTGCAGTGGCGCGAGCACGCGCGATCGCAGCAGCGATGCATAGGGTTTGCCGGCCGCCTGGCGGGCCACCAGGCCGAGCAGCAGGTAGTTCGTGTTGGAGTAGCGCCAGACGGAGTCGGGTGGCGCATGGCGCGGGCCCACGAAGCGCAGGTTCTCTTCCGGCGGCCAGGCGCCGGCCATGCGCGTGCGGATCGCCGGCATGAACTGCGGGCTGGCGGCGTAGTCGGCGAGGCCACTCGTCTGTTGCAGGAGGTGCCGGAGGGTCACGCCGCCAGCGTCCGCGAGATCGGGGAGCCAGCGCGTGACCTGATCGTCAAGCGAGAGCGCGCCGTCGGCGACGAGGCGGAGGATGAGCGCCGCGGTATACGATTTGGTGATGCTGCCGACGTCGAATACCGTTTGCGCGGTCACCGGCTCACCTGCCCATGCGTGTCCCGCCACCCCCTGCCAGACGTTGCCGTCGGCGAAGATCACCGCCGCCGTGGCGCCGGTGGCCCCGATCGCCTGACGGATCGAGTCGAGCACGGCCGCGAGCCGGGCGGAATCCGGGACCGCTATCGGGCCGCGCGTTTGCGAGGGGGCAGTGTCCGGCGTCAGGCACGCCGCGAGCATCGCGGTGGGAACGAGGCGGCGCATCCGGTGGCGGGGGGACAACTGAAACGGCATGGGAGCTCCCGGTCATGAGGTTCCGCCGCCGCGGATCCGCGACGTGGCGGCGCTGGAGTCGTCGGATTCGTTTCGGGCGGCGAGGCCGTGCAGCACCTGGAGGGCCTCGTCGCACCAGGCGATCGCGGCGCGCGCCGCGTGGATGCCCGAGCTCAGCGTGAGGCGCAGGTACGTGCGTCGCGCGTCGGTGCCCCGCAGTTCAGGGCCGGCGGCGATCCGCTCCAACGCAGCCAGCGCGCGCTCGCGGGCCACGCGATACCTCGCAATGTGCTCGATCAGCACCGGCGGCTCGGTGTGGGCGCCGAAGAAGAGCTTGAGCAGGATCTCGAGCCGCGGGGGGGTGGGCTCGACCGGCGCCGCCAGCCACTCGCGCAGCTCCGCGAGTCCGTCCTCGGTGATGTGGTAGACGTGACGCGCGGGTTTCCCTTCGCCCGGCTCGGTCATGCGCGAGACGAGCCCTCTGCCGTGGAGCCGATGGAGCATGGGGTAGATGTGGCCCACGCTCTCGTTCCAGAAGTGCGGGAGTGTCTCCTGGACTTCCTTTCTGATGTCGTAGCCGGAGCGCGGCCCGTCGGCGAGGAGGCCGAGGATCGCGAACTCCGTCCGATTGGGCGTCATCGAGAAGGCCTCAGGCGCATAGATCGGAGGGATATATATCAGTGTGATATATAGCCACGCAAGTCGGGTAGGAGCAACGATCTCATTTACTCGCCGGCCGCATAGGCGCCCGCGGAGGCTTGCCGCTCTCAGGCTGGCGGGCGTTCGCGGAAGATGTCCTGCATGGCGCCCTCGAGCGCTGCGCGCAGCTCCTCGGCGGAGGCGCCCAGGTGGTACCCGGCTACGACCACTGGACGGAGAAGTCCTGTCAGCGTTTGCGGGCGATCCGAACTGCTCAGGCCGGGCGGCACCCGCGGTGCCACGCGCGTCCCCCGCGTTCCCTCGGTGACGACCACCCCGAGCCGCTCGAGCTCACCGTACGCGCGGGCGACCGTGCCGGGGGCGATGTCGAGGTCGTCGGCGAGGCGGCGCACCGTCGGGATCCGCTCGCCGGGGCGCAGCGCGCCCGTCGCGATCCCTTCCTGGATCCGCGCGACGATCTGCTCGTAGATCGACACGTCGGACTTGTCGTCGATCCGGATCTCGAATGTGCTCGAGGCCTCGCCCTGCATGGCGGCCAGCATCCGCGCATGCGTCACGCCGAAGACCCCGAGGATCTGCGCCGCGATGCCCTTTTCCTCTCGCAGCACACCCAGGAGCAGGTGCTCCGCCCCGACGTAGTCACTGCGCCCCTCGCGTGCGGCGGTCATGGCAAGCTCGAGGATCTTCTTGGCGCGCGACGTATACGGAAGCTCGCCGTGCAGGGTTTGCGTCGATGACCCGTGCTTCACGCTTCGCTCGAGATGGGCGCGAACCTGCCCCCGATCGACTCCGAGGTCTGCGAGGAGTTGCACCGCCGGGCTGTCACCTGCGTGCAGCAGTGCGAGGAGAATGTGCTCGGTGCCGACGTAATCGTGGCGGAGGCGAACGGACTCCTCTCGCGCGCGGGCGAGTGCCCGCCTCACGTCTTCGGTGAAGTTGAAGGCGTTGCGGCGCGATCCGCCTTCACGCGGGCGCTTTGGCTCGAAGCCGAAGAGCATTGCTCCTCCCTGTGCACCACCGGCTGGCGCTCTTGTATCAGTCGCGCTGAACATAGCGGTCCCGAGCCGCTTGTGTCAACAGCATCGTTACAAGCTCGTCCTGCTTGCCCTGGTCAGTCCCTCTGCCAAGAGGTGAGGCGAACGGGTGATGCTCACGCGCGTGTGAGGGAAGCCGCGATTGCGACGGTTCCCGGCGGAGAATAGGGTGAGCGAGAGAACGCCATGCTGACGAGGAGGGCGCCATGCGGTTCCCCGGATCGGTCGCCGTGGCCACGGCCACGTTTCTCGCAGGAGCCACCCTGGTGGCGGGACAGCACGGCCAGCTCGGCCAGCACCAGGACACGCGTCAGCCGATCCAGCTCCCGGCGATGCAGCGCGACATGCTGCTCGCCGAGATGCGTGGGCTGCTGACCGCGGTGAACGGAGTGCTCCGCGGGCTCGCCGCGCGCGACACGGCGTTGATGCGGCAGTCGGCGGCCAGCGGCGGCATGACCGCGATGATGCGTGGTGAGGGAATGGGCATGCGTCGCGGGGCCGCAGGACGTGGCGCCGACAGCGCACGGATGGGTGAGGGGCGCGGCATGGGTGCGAGCATGCCCGAAGGATTCCGCACGCTCATGCACGGCACCCGCAGCGCCTTCGACAGCCTGGCGCTTCGCATTGCGGCGGGCGTCCCGTCGGACACCGTGATCGCCCGCCTGGGGTCGATAACAAGCAACTGCGTGGCGTGCCACGCATCGTATCGGCTCGAGGTGCGCTCGCCCTGAGCTGAAGGCGTAGACGCGCGGGTGCTGATCGTGGCTCGCGCGAGTGATCTGACAGCGCTCCGCTAGCAGCGCGGCCGCTCGCCGCGGCCGGATGCGTTCAGGAGCGGGAGGAAGGAAGGCCCGTCGCACAGCTCAACGGGTCTCCTCTCTTTCCCCGATACGGCTCGCGTGCGGCCTTGCCATTCCATTATGGATGGTCTCCGGACCTGGCAAGAACCGGGGTGAGTCACCCCGGTTCGCGTCCTGGAGCCCGTCGCGGGAGGGGCTGAGTGCCGACGCTGCGGCGGCGCCTCGGGAAGGCTGTCACAAGGGGCGTGAGTCTGCACCTCGGGAGCCCGATCCGGCGCGCTGCGGCGATTCCTTGCCAGAGACTGGAGCCGAATGCCAATTAGTTGCCGGTCCCTCCCGTCGGAGGCCCGTGCGCCTCCGGGAGTCGCCGTTCGGGTCATCTCCATCAGGAGTCGTCACATGCGTGCTACGCGTGCTATGCGTACCCCCGCACTCACGCCCCTCGCCGCACTCTCGCTCGGCCTGGCCGCGTTGCTCATTCCATGCGACGCGTTGATCGCCCAGCAGGTCCCGGCCGACGCGCTCCGCCCGCTCACCTTCCGCCACATCGGACCCGTCGGCAATCGCATCTCGTCGGTCGCGGGAGTGGTTGGCGATCCGCTCACCTACTACGTAGGCGCCGCGACCGGTGGCGTCTGGAAGACCACCGACGGCGGCATCATCTGGGAGCCCGTGTTCGACCAGCAGGAATCCCACGCCGCCGGCGCGCTCGCGGTCTCGATGTCGGACCCGGCGATCGTGTGGGTGGGCACCGGCGAGCCGCACATCCGCTCGAACTTCTCCGTGGGCGACGGCGTCTACAAGTCTACCGACGCGGGACGCACGTGGAAGAACATGGGGCTCCGGACCACGGGACGCATCAGCCGCGTGGTCATCCATCCCACCAACCCGGACATCGTCTACATCGCCTCGTTAGGCCACGCCCATGGCCCCCAGCGCGAGCGCGGGATCTACCGCACGAAGGACGGCGGCGTCACGTGGGAGCAGGTGCTCTTCGTGAACGAGAACGTGGGCGCCTCGAGCCTGGTCATGGATCCCAACAACCCGCGCATCCTCTTCGCGGGGATGTGGGACATCGTCGTGAACACGTGGGGGCGCGAGAGCGGGGGCCCCGGCAGCGGGATCTACATGTCCCCCGACGGCGGCGACACCTGGACGAAGCTCGTGGGGAACGGCCTCCCGCGTCTCCCCGTGGGAAAGATCGACGTCTGCATGACGCCCGCCGACTCGCGCCGGATCTACGCCCTCATCGAGACGGGCGACGGCGTGCCCTGGAAGGGCCAGGAGACGGAGAGCGGCGAGCTCTGGCGCTCCGACAACGGCGGCCAGACCTGGCAGCTCATGAGCCACGATCGGAATTTCGGCGGCCGCACGGCCTACTATAACCAGTGTCGCGTCTCCACCGACGATCCCGACGAGGCGTACTTCCTCACCGCCGCCTTCGTGAAGACGATCGACGGCGGGCGCACCGGACAGACGCAGGGTGGGCGCCGCAGTCCCGGCGGCGACCACCACGACCTCTGGATCGATCCGAAGAACGGCGACCGGATGATCGGCGGCAATGACCAGGGGATCGGCATCACGCTGAACCGCGGCGAGACCTGGCTCCGCGTGCACCTCCCCATCGCGCAGATGTACCACGTCACGGTGGATAACGCGATTCCGTACAACGTGATGGGGAACCGGCAGGACGGTCCCTCCACGCGCGGGCCGAGCAACTCGCTGTACGGCGGCGGGATCGCGCGCGGCGACTGGCATGCGGTGGGCGGCGGTGAGAGCGGATTCGCCACGCCGGACCCGAAGGACCCGAACATCGTCTGGTCCAGTGCATCGGGTTCGGGCGCACGCGGCGGCATCGTGGTGCGCTTCAACGAGCGCAACCGGCAGTTCCGGCAGGTCGAGGTCTGGCCGCAGAGCACGGGCGGCTGGCCCGCCGAGAGCCTCAAGTACCGCTTCCAGTGGACCTTCCCGGTGCTCGTGTCACCGCACGACAACAACACGCTCTACGTGACCAGTCAGCACGTCCACCGCACCACGAACGCGGGGCAGAGCTGGCAGGTGATCAGCCCCGATCTCTCCACGAACGACAAGAGCCGGCAGAAGATCTCGGGTGGCCTCACGCCGGACAACATCGGCGTGGAGTACTGCTGCGTGATCTACGCCTTCGACGAGTCGCCGGCGCAGCAGGGGGTCTTCTGGGCAGGAACGAACGATGGCAAGGTGCACGTGAGCCGCGACAACGGCGCGAACTGGACGGACGTGACCGCGAATCTGCCTGGCTTCCCGAAGGACGGCACGGTGCGCACGATCGACGCGTCGAAGTGGAACGCGGGGAAGGCATACCTCGTCGTCGAGGCGCACATGGTCGGCGATTTCAGGACGTACGCCTACCGTACGGCCGACTACGGGCGCACATGGAAGCTCATCACCGAGGGTATCCCCGCCAGCCCGCTCGGCTTCACCCGCGTGATCCGGGAGGATCCCGTGCGCCAGGGCCTCCTGTACCTCGGCACCGAGAACCGGATCTACTTCTCGTTCAACGACGGCGATACCTGGCAGCCGCTGATCAACAACCTGCCGCCCGCGCCGATGTACGATCTCCGCATCCAGGAGCACTTCAACGATCTCGTGGTCGGCACGTACGGCCGCGGCTACTGGATCCTGGACGACGTCACGCCGTTGCAGCAGCTCACGCCGCAGGTCGCGGCCTCGGCGTCGCATCTCTTCAAGCCGCGCGATGCCTACCGCTTCCAGTCGCGCACGCAGCCCATGACGATGCCGAACGACATGACCGCCGGGCAGAACCCCGAGTACGGCGCGTCGATCAACTACTGGTTAGGCAGGACGCCCCAGGGAAACGTGACGCTCCGCATCGCCGACGCCGCGGGGAAGGTCGTGCGCACCCTGCGGGGGACGCGCAACCAGGGGATCAACCGCGTCTGGTGGAATCTCGAGGACGAGAACTCGATGCCGGTGCGCCTGCGGACCACGCCGCTCCACGCCGACTGGGTGGACCTGGGCCCGGGACGCGTGCGCACCGCGAGCAACGGACTCTCGATCCTCCAGCCGCCGGGACGCTACACGGTCACGCTCGAGGTCGACGGCCGCACGATGAGCCAGCCGCTGGTCGTGCTCAAGGATCCGAACTCCGAGGGAACCGAGGCCGACATCGCCGCACAGATCGCCGTGCTCCAGCGCATCCGTGCCGACCACGACTCGGCCGCGGTCGCGATCAACCGCATCGAGTGGACGCGCCGGCAGCTGCTGGACCTCGACGCCATCCTCCGGGACCAGCCGGGCGCGAACGGCGCCGCCGAAATCCTGCGTGCGAGCGACGCGCTCGCGAGGAAGCTGATCGCCGTCGAGGAGCACCTGATCCAGCTCCGGATCACCGGTACGGGCCAGGACGGCGTGCGCTGGCCGGCGCAGATCTCCGAGCGGCTCCGCTACCTGGCGGGGAACGTGGCTACTGCCGACTTCGGTCCCACGGACCAGCAGGGCGAGGTGCACGCCGTCCTCAAGGCCCAGCTCGACTCGGCGCGACGGAGCCTCGATGTGATTCTCTCCACCGATCTTCCTGCGCTGAACCGGCTCCTGCAGCAACGCAATCTGCCGGGCATCATCATGGAGGAGTCGTCCGGCGGACTCGAGCATCGCTGACCGCGCGCGCCCGGGAAACGTTGCCTGCCCCCACGAAGCCACGGCTCCGTGGGGGCAGATCGTTCTACCCCCAATGGGAGAAACGGCCCGCGCCGGCCGCTGCGCCGCGACTCGTTATGCGGCGCGGCAGGAAATCCAGGAGATCACGGTAGCGTAACGCCGACCTGCTCGATACTTTCTGCCCGTTCGTTCGACGGCATCGGCGCGGATGGCGACGTCGCGCGCGCCGATGCGAACACCGCGACAACGGCGAGAGGGAGAGCCCATGAGCGCGACGGCGACCGCCGACAGCAGCAGATCCGCGAAGGCGCGTACCCTGGCCAAGTGTCCGAGCGGCATCCGGGGCCTCGACGAGATCACGCATGGCGGTCTCCCGCTCGGGCGCCCCACCCTGGTGTGCGGGGGCGCGGGGTGCGGCAAGACCCTCCTCGCCGTGGAGTTTCTCGTCCGCGGCATCATCGACCACGGTGAGCCGGGCGTCTACGTCGCGTTCGAGGAGCGCCCCGAGGAGCTCGCCGCCAACGTCAGGTCGCTCGGCTACGATCTCGTCGAGCTCGAGCGGCAGGGCCAGCTCGTGGTCGATCATGTGGAAGTGGAACGCAGTCGCATCGAAGAAGCGGGCGAGTACGATCTCGACGGGCTCTTCATCCGGCTCGGTGCCGCGATCGACGCGATCGGCGCCAGGCGGATCGCGCTCGACACGATCGAAATGCTCTTCGCAGGACTCTCGAATCATGCGATCCTCCGCTCCGAGCTTCGCCGTCTCTTCCAGTGGCTCAAGGAAAGGGGCGTCACCGCGGTCGTGACCTGCGAGCGCGGCGACGGCGCGCTCTCACGTCACGGCCTGGAGGAGTACGTCAGCGACTGCGTGATCGTGCTCGACCATCGCGTGAGTGAGCAGATCTCCACGCGCCGGGTGCGCGTGGTGAAGTATCGCGGCAGCGCCCACGGCGCCGACGAGTATCCGTTTCTCGTCGACGAACAGGGCATCACGGTGCTCCCCGTCTCGTCCCTCACGCTCGATCATCCGGCGTCGAGGGAGCGGATCTCGACCGGAGTCCCGCGGCTCGACACCATGCTCGGCGACGGGTTGTATCGCGGCACCACGGTTCTGGTCTCGGGAACGGCAGGCACCGGGAAGACGAGTCTCGGGGCGCACGTCGCGCAGGCGGCCTGCAGCCGTGGTGAGCGCTGTCTCTACCTCCTGTTCGAGGAGTCGCCGAACCAGCTCGTGCGCAACATGCAGTCCATCGGGATCGATCTCTCGCCCTGGCAGACGAGCGGTCTCCTGCGGATGCTGGCCACACGGCCCACGACGCACGGCCTCGAGCTGCATCTCGCGACGATCCACCGGCACGTCGAGGAGTTCTCGCCCCACGTGGTGATCCTGGATCCGATCACCAGCCTGATCAACGCGGGAACGGCGCACGCGGCCGGCACGATGCTGCTGCGCCTCGTGGACTTTCTCAAGGGGCGCGGGATTACGGCCTTCCTCACGAGCCTCACGTCGGGGTCCGACACGGAACAAACCGAGGTCGGCGCGTCGTCGCTCGTCGACACCTGGCTGATGTTGCGGGCGATCGAGTCGAACGGTGAACGGAATCGCGGGCTTTTCGTGCTCAAGTCGCGCGGCATGGCGCACTCCAACCAGATCCGCGAATTCACGCTCGGGCAACAAGGCATGGACCTGCGCGACGTGTACCTGGGTCCCGCCGGCGTGCTGACGGGCTCGTCGCGCCTGGCACAGGAGGCCCGCGAAGAGGCGGAGCGCCGGGGCCGCAGCCGGGAGATCCAGCGCCATCGTCGCGAGCTGGAGCGCCGCCGCCGGGCGCTCGACGCGCGCATCGCGACGCTCAAGGCCGAGTTCGAGGCCGAGACCGAGGAGCTGGAGCGCACGCTGCTGGAGGGTCAGAGCCTGGAGCGCGGGATCGAGTTCGACAGGGCCGAGATGGCGCGGGCGCGCCAGGCGGATCCCGTCGAGGCGGCTTCCACCAACGGAGGTCCGGCGTGACCGACGTGTTGCGGGACACCGGGCCGAGGGAAAGGCCGGGAGACATGCCGGCCGACGCGGCCGAGGCCGATCGCTGGGAGCTGCGCCTCTTTGTCGCGGGCCAGACGCCCAAGTCGATCGCGGCCTTCGCGAACCTGAAGCGCCTCTGCGAGGAGCACCTGCGCGGCCGTTACTCCATCGAGATCGTGGATCTGATGGAGCAACCCCATCGCGCGCGGGGGGAGCAGATCGTGGCCATCCCTACGCTCGTTCGCAAGCTTCCGTCGCCGATCCGCAGGATCGTCGGCGACCTTTCCAACACAGAGCGGACACTCGTCGGTCTGCAGGTGCGTCTCCGGGATGGTTGAGGACCGCAGGTCCGCGGCCGAATCGGCGTCGTCGCGTGCGAGGGAGCACGCGCCCGCGGTCCACGTGATTCAGCTCTTCGTCACGGGGATGTCGCGCGCGTCCACCGAGGCAGTCTCGCTGGTCAGGCGGATCTGCGAGGAGCGTCTCGCCGGGCGATACGAGCTCGAGGTGATCGATATCTATCAAGCGCGGGACCGTGCGCGTGAGTCGCACATCGTGGCCGCCCCCACGCTCGTAAGGCGGTGGCCGCTTCCGGTTCGCCGCTTCGTCGGCAACCTGTCCAGCCGGGCGCGCGTGCTGCGGGCACTGGATCTCGAGGGGTGGCCATGACCTCGCGTCCGGCCGGGTCGCGACGTCATGGCAGCGTGAGGTGGAGGGGAGGGCGACATGTACCTCGATGAGCGGGAGCAGGCGCTGTCGGCCAACATCGAGCGCATCCGGTCGGCGGGAGATCTCGCGGCCGAGGTGGCGCGGCTGCGCGACCGCCTGGAGGATGCCGAAGAGACCATCCGGGCGATCCGCGAGGGTGCGGTAGACGCATTTCTCATGGGGGACAGCGAGAACGAGCGTGTCTACACTCTCATCGGCGCCGATCGGCCGTACCGGTTCTTCGTCGAATCAATGCAGCAGGGCGCGCTCATGCTGGGCACCGACGGCACCGTGCTCTACGCCAACAAGCGGGTGGCGGAGCTGCTGCGCGCCTTGCCGGACGGCGTGACCGGGAACCCGCTCGCGCGCTTCGTCGTGCCGGAGTGTCGCCCGGAGCTGGAAGAGATCTTGCGACGCGCGCGCGACGCGGACAGCCGGGGCGAGCTGCTCATGGAGCGGCACGATGGCGGGCACGTGCCGGTGTACGTCACGATCAGCCCGATCCCCGTCGAAGGCGCGTCGGCGCTCTGCGCGATCATCACGGATCTCACGGAACAGAAACAGTACGAGGATCTGCTGTGCGCGCAGGAGGCCCTGCGCGAGAGCGAGGAGCGGTACCGCGCGCTCTTCGAGCAATCGGCCATCGGCATGGCTGAGCTGGATCTCGGCTCCCACCGTCTCTGGCGCACCAATCCCGCCTTCGCGGCGCTCCTGGGGTACACGCCGGCGGAACTCGTCGGGGTATCGCATCGCGAGCTCGTCCACGCGGAGGAGCGCGACGAGAACTGTGCGGCCATCTCGAAGGCACTCGCCGAAGGAGCATCGGTGTACCGCAGCGAGCGGCGCTACGTCCGCAAGGACGGGAAGACGGTCGTCGCCGACCTCACGATCTCGTTCGTGCGCGATCGGGATGGCCGGCCCCTGATGGGGTTGCAGGCGATGGCCGACGTCACCGAGCGCCATAACGCGGAAGCGCTCCTCAAGGATGCCGATCGGCGCAAGGACGAGTTCCTGGCCACGCTCGCGCACGAACTGCGGAACCCGCTCGCGCCGATGCGGAGCGCCATCGAGATTCTCGAGCACCGCGCACCCAGCGATCCGCAGATCCAGTGGTCCCAGGCGGTCATCGACCGGCAGATCCGCCAGATGACGCGACTCGTCGACGATCTGCTGGACTTGAGCCGGATCACGCGGGACCAGGTGGTCCTGCAGCGCGGTCGCGTCGAATTGTCGGCGGTGATCCGGAACGCGCTGGAGACGAGCCAGCCGCTGATCGACGAACGCGCGCACCAGCTCGTCGTGGCGCTCCCACGCGGGCCCATCGTCCTCGAGGCCGACGAGACGCGCCTCACCCAGGTGTTCTCGAATCTGCTGAACAACGCGGCGTTGTACACGAACGAGGCCGGCCGGATCACCCTGACGGCGGAAGCCGACGAGCGCGAGGTGCGTGTGACGGTCCGTGACAACGGCACGGGTATCCCGGCCTCGGTGCTGCCGCGGATCTTCGACATGTTCACGCAGGGCGCCGGCAAGCTGGCGGGGACGCGCAACGGGCTCGGCATCGGTCTCAGACTGGTCAAGCGACTCGTCGAAATGCACGGGGGCACGGTGAAAGCGGAGAGCGACGGACCGGGGATGGGGAGCGCCTTCACCGTCCGTCTGCCGCGTCACTCGGGCGCGGCGCCCGCGGCGCCCGCGGTGCGCGCGGCGCGCGCGAGCTGCCCTCCCGCGGCGGCGGAGCCGCGTGCGCGCACCCGTTTTCTCCTCGTGGACGACAACCGCGACAGCGTCGACAGCCTCCGCGTGCTGCTCGAGCTGCTCGGTCACGAGGTGCGCGCCACGTACGACGGCACGACGGCGCTCGAGGTGGGCGCCGATTTCCTCCCCGAGGTCGTGCTGCTCGATCTGGGCATGCCGGGGCTCAGCGGTTACGACACGTGC
>DATIGO010000383.1:0-3233 GCA_035454665.1 Gemmatimonadaceae bacterium
AGTACGCCGCGTCGTAGTATCCCCCGTAGAACAGGGGTTCATAGTACACGTACCCGGGATCATACGTCGGCACGTATACCAGGGTGGACTCGGCGGGCTCGATGATGATGTTGCCCCCCCGGATGACGACGTCCTGCTCGCGCGTCGACGGGAGATTCCCCTGTGCCTGGGCCAGCGCGCGCATCCGCTGCACGCCCTCCATCACGTCGCTCGACTGCAGCGCGTACGCCTGGCCCAGCGCCGTGGTCCAGTCGGGATCTTCGGCCAACCGGTTCAGCACCGTGGGGTAGTGCGCGATGGATTTCACGCTCACGTCCCACCCCTGATCGTCGATGCCTCGGGTGCCGCTGGCTCGCACGTACGCGGCGGCCTCCTCGATCTGGTCCGCGAACGTGGCGGCCACGAGCACCTGCGCCAGCACGGGGTCGGGATACAGCGCGACGGGTGCGACCAGGCTGTCGATCTGGGCGGCCGTGAACCGCGGAATGGTCTGGCGAACGGTGTCGGGGTCCTGGGCCCTGGCTTCGGCGGACGAGGACGCGAGCAGCGAGAGGCCGAGGAGGGCGGGTGCGACTCTCAGGAGGTACGTCATGCGACGTCTCGATGCCGGGACAGCAGGACCCGGCCACAAGGTTGCGCTCGGTGGGGTGGCGCTCACTCGTACACAGGAAAGGTACTTTCCGATCCGGACGCCAGTAAGCACGGTCCGGACGCCCCTTCGGACGCGGCATCCGGCTGGCGTTCCGTCACGCCCCGGCCAGATTTCCGCGCGTTGCGGCGTGATCTGCCGGGCGGGCCCCTCTCTCTTCGCTCTGATGGCTGCTCTCAACTCCTTCGACGTCACGACCGGCGTCGACCTGCAGGAAGTCGACAACGCGATCAACCAGGCGCAGAAGGAGGTTGCCCAGCGCTACGACTTCAAGGGCTCGAAGGCCGCCATCGAGTTCCGGCGCGCCGAGTCGATGATCGTGCTGGTCGCGGAGAGCGATTTCCGCATGAACGCGCTCTGGGACATCGTGCAGTCGAAGCTCATCCGACGCGGCGTGCCCGTGAAGAATCTCGACGTGGGCGAGAACAAACCCGCCGGCGGCGATACGGTCCGTCGCGAGGTGAGGCTCAAGATGGCGCTCGATTCCGACACGGCGAAGAAGGTGGCGGCGGCCGTGAAGGACGCGAAGCTGAAGAGGGTGCAGGCGGCGATCCAGGGGGATCAGGTGCGCGTGAGCGCTCCCTCGAGGGACGACCTCCAGGAGATGATGCGCCGGCTGCGCGCGATGGATTTCGGCGTGGAGCTGAGATTCGGCAACTACCGCTGAGGGGCGCGGCGTCACGAACCGCTGGGCGTCGCTGGCCGCCGCGGGCGCGGCTCGTGAGGCCGCGCGCTCAGGGGAAACGCGGTGGGGGCCGGCGGCGCTTCGTTGCCTGCTCGAATGCGTACGCGAGCTCGATCAGCTTCGGCTCGCTGCATGCCGTGCCCGTGAAGCTCACGCCAAATGGTGCCGGCTGGGGGTTGAAGCCCGCGGGAAAGGCATTCGCACCCGTCCCCGGGGGCACGGGGATGAACGTGTAGGGCACCGTGATCGTCGGGTACCCTGGGCGCGCCCCGATCGCCGCACTGCTCACGCCGGGGAAGAGCAGGGCATCGAGCCGCTGCGCCTTCATCACCTCGTCGATCCCGTGCGTGGCCGAGAGGTGGATGTCCTTCCGGCGATCCGCCTCGTACCGCGCGCGGTCCGACTGCAGGTTCATCTCGTCGGAGACGTCCAGATTCGCCTGGCCGTACTTGATCGCGCCCGCGCGCTGGTGCGCGATGTTCCACTGACGGAGCTCCGTCAGTGTCTTCACCGGCGCCCGGTCGCCTAACGACCGCAGCCAGGCGTCGAAGTCGCGCTTCATGCCGTACTTGAACGCGATCGAACAGTCGGCATCGCGACCTTTCGCGTTCTCCAGTCCCGAACAGATGCTCCAGTTGAGCAGGTTGTTCGACGCGCTCGTGTCCACCACGCTCGGGATGTTGGCGGGGTCCACGATCACGGCGCCGCGCTGCCGGAGCAGTGCGATCACCGAGTCCATGGCGGCGCGCTGGGCGTCGCTGAGTCCGCCGCGCGGCCCGCTCGCGCCGGGCGGCGTGGCGCGATCGTAATAGAAGGCACGCGGAACGCCGATCCGCGCACCCCGCAGCCCCTCCGCGTTCAGAAAGCGCGTGTAGTCGCGGTTGGGTGGCGGCGAGCACGTGCGCGTGGCGCCGTCGTCAGGGTCCGGCTGCGCCCCCTCCATGGCGCCGAGCATCACGGCCGCGTCGGCCACCGTCCGCGCCATCGGGCCCGGGGTGTCCTGATCGGCCGTGATAGGGATGACGCCGTGACGGCTGATCCGTCCCACCGTGGGCTTGATCCCCACGAGCGCGTTCTGGTGCGAAGGGCTCAGGATCGAGCCGGACGTCTCGGTCCCCACGTTCCCAACCCAGAAGCTCACGTTCGTCCCCACGCCCGAGCTGGAGCCGCCGGTGCTCATGACGGGACGGCCATCGAAGGAGTTCGGGCGCGGATCGCGGCGTGGATCCCACGGGTTCATCCCGTAGCCCGTGAGCGCGTTGTAGTTCGCGGGCATTCCGCTCGCCACCCAGTTGGCCAGTTCCGTGAGCTGGGTCTTGGCCAGGATGATCGCCCCCGCGTCCTTGAGGTGCTTCGTGAGCGTGGCCTCGTACGACGGCACGAGCTCGGCGAATGCGAGCGCACCGCCCGTGGTCGGCATGTCGCTCGTGTGGATGTTGTCCTTGAGCGCAACCGGAATTCCGTGGAGCGGCCCCAGGAGGCGGCCCTGCGCCCGCAGGCGATCGAGCGAGTCGGCGATCGCAAGCGCGTGCGGATTCACCGTGACGATCGCGTTGAGCTGGTCCTCGTACGACGCGATGCGCGCGAGAGACTGGAGGACGATCTCGCGCGACGTCGTGCGCCGCTGCTCCAGCGCCGCGCGCATCTCGGCGACAGTGGCTTCGACCACGGAGAACGGCGCCGCGGAGGCCCCGCGCAGCGACGGATTCTGGGCGGGGACTCGGTGTGGCACCGATAACAGCGACGCGGCGGCGATCGGCAGCGCGAACGAGACGAGGGGCGGGCGCTTCATGCGTCGTGGGGCTCCGGGAAGAACGGTTGGCTCACGACCAATCTCCGCTCCCGGCCCCCGGAAGCAAGGAGCGCTCCGGCGTCGAGGCCCACCGGGGCCTCGACGCC
>DATIGO010000384.1:0-2142 GCA_035454665.1 Gemmatimonadaceae bacterium
TGCCGGGGCGCTGCGGCCCGCGGGCGGCCCTGGCGCCGGGCTGGAATCGCGGACGCTGCGCTGGGTGGCCGGTGTCGCGGGGATCGTGCTGCTCATCGCCTGCGCGAACGTGACCAACCTGCAGCTCGCCCGCTCGCTTCGGCGCCGTCGCGAGTTCGCGATGCGCCGCGCGCTCGGCGTCAGGCTGGGGCGACTCATGAGGCAGTCATTCACGGAGAGCCTGCTCCTCGGACTGTTCGGATGCGCGGCCGGTGTGGTGCTCGCGGAATGGGGCGGCGCCGTCCTGCGTGCGTTGTTACTGCCGCCCGGAATGGCCACGGGCGTCGTGACCGACTGGCGCACGCTCACCGTGGCCCTCGCTTGTGCGCTGGTCGCGGGGATCGTGACGGGCGTTGCCCCCGCCATCCTTGCGACCCGCGACGAGCTCGCGCCCACGCTGCGGGCAGGGGCGCGCGCGGGAACGTATCAGCGATCCGCTCTGCGAACCACGCTGCTCGTGACGCAGGGCGCCTTGTCGGTGCTGCTCCTGATCGGCGCGGCGCTCTTCGTCCGCAGCCTGGAAAACGTGCGATCCCTGCGCCTGGGGTATGATCCCGAACCTGTGCTCATCGCCCACGTCAATTTCCGGGCGAGAGAGGACAGCGCGCTGCGCGTGGCCGTGCTTCGCTCGACGCTGGAACGGGCCCGCGCCATTCCCGGCGTGGAGGCTGCCGCACGCGCGAATAACCGGCCCTTCGCGACCAATACCGAGCTGCTCTACGTGCCGGGCGTCGACTCGGTTCAGCGACTGGGTCGCTTCGTGACCCAGGTCGTCACGCCGGACTACTTCTCCGTGGTCGGTACGCGACTGCTGCGCGGCCGGCCGCTCACCGAGGCCGACGACAGCCGGTCGGAGCGCGTGATGGTCGCGAGCGAGGCGATGGCGAGCGCGCTCTGGCCCGGACAGGATGCGCTCGGCAAATGCGTGCGGGTGGGGAGTGAGGCACGTCCCTGCACGCACGTGGTCGGGATCGCGGAGGACGCCGCGTACTACAGCCTGACCGAGGGTCCGTGGCTTGCGTACTACGTACCCGTGGAGCAGCAGGGCCCGCACTGGGGTCAGAACATCGTACTGCGTATCGGCGGCGGTCGGGCAACCGAAGCCATGGAGCGGGTCCGCCGCGAGCTGCAGCGGGAGCTGCCGGCCGACGTCTACGTCACGGTGCGCGGATTCGACGAGTACGTCGCCCCGCAGCGCCGGACATGGCTCCTCGGCGCGACGATGTTCGTGGCGTTCGGCGGACTTGCGCTTCTCGTGGCAGCCGTCGGGCTGTACGGCGTGATCGGCTACAACGTGGCGCAGCGGATGCACGAGCTGGGGATCAGAATCGCCCTGGGCGCGAGAGCGCCACACGTCGTCCGGCTGGTCGTCGGGCAGGGAGTCGCCTTCGCTGCCGGCGGCGTCGCGATCGGTGTCGCGCTTTCGCTCATCGTCTCGGCCTGGGTTCAGCCGCTGCTCTTCCGGCAGTCCGCTCGCGATCCCGTCGTATACGGCATGGTGGCCGCCGCCATGGTGCTGGTTGCTGTGCTCGCCAGCCTGTTTCCGTCGCTCCGCGCCGTGCGCGCCGATCCGAACACGGCGCTGCGCACCGACTAGCGGTCCGACTAGCGGAGCGACTCAGTCCGCCGCGGGGTCCTGCCCGAAGTACGCCGCGAGCACCTCGTAGAGCTCCGGATGCTCCGTCTTGAGCTCCGCGGGAAGCTCGAAGAAGGCTTCCGTGGCCACCGCGAAGAACTCCACGCGATCCTCCGCCCCGTAGGGATCGAGCAGGGTATCGCGGTCATGCTCGACGTCATCGCGCAACTGTTCGTGTGCCCGGCGCGTCACCTCGGCGAACCGGCGCGCGGCCGCACGGTCGGCATGCAGCGGAACGCCGTTGTCATCCCCGTCCTCGAAATCGAGCTGATGCGCGAGCTCGTGGAAGAGGACGTTCTCTCCGTCTTCCGGGTCGGCAATGCCGTCCAGCACGTCGCGCCAGGAGACCACGACCGCGCCGAGGTTCGACTGCGTGTGCCCGGCGTGCCACTCGGGGCCCTCGCTCATGATCCCGCCCTCGAGCTCGCGCGGTTCGTCCACCACGTACTCGTCCGGATAGACGATGA
>DATIGO010000385.1:0-8570 GCA_035454665.1 Gemmatimonadaceae bacterium
TCGCCCCGCCCGGGCACCGTGCGGAACCGCCAGACGCGCCGCCCGGAGCGCACGTCGAAGGCCTGCACGTCCCCCGGCGGATCGTTGTGATACATGAGGCGATCGCCCACGCCGTTGCCGAGGATCACGAGGTCCCCCCACACCACCGGCGGCGAGGTGTTCGTGTAGTGCAGCCGATTCACCGGCCAGTCGAGTCCCGCCGTGAGATCCACCTCGCCGTTCACGCCGAAGGTCGGAACCGGCGTCCCGGTCGCCGCGTCGAGCGCGATCAGGCGCCAGCGGCTGTTCATGAAGATCCGCCGCTCGCGCCCGTCGGTCCACATCGCCACGCCCCGGTGCACGAATCCCGTGCCGTTGGACGGCTGCCCGAAGCTCCAGGCGCGCGGATCGTACGACCACAACTCCCGCCCGGTCGTCGCATCGAGCGCCACCACACGGTTGAACGGCGTGCTGAGGTAGAGCGTGTCGTTCACCATGATCGGCGTGACCTGGAAGTTGCCGGGTCGCGCCGCCTTCGTGGAATCGGTCGCCGGGATCGCGGACTCGCCCGTGGACCAGGACCACGCGCTCGTCAGGCGCGACACGGTTTCGCGGTTGATGTCGCTGAGCGCGGAGTACCGCATCCCGCCCGCGTCGCCGCCGTACACGGGCCACTCCACGAGCGGCGACGCCCCCTGTGCGGGCACCAGTGATGGCACCGCCAGCAGCGCGGTCATCCCGACGAGCGCAGCGAGGAGGGATCTGCCTTCGCTCCCGCGTGGCCGGTCACCGGCGCACCGAGGACAGATCCCTTGTCGGCTGCGCCTCCTCGGGATGACAGTGAGCGGCAGGCTCCTCGGCATGACAGAGAGAGGCAGCCGCCCCGGGATGACAGAGACGGGCACGCCCCTCGGGACGACCAGGGAACGCGACACGGGCGTCCCCTTCATTGCCCTTCGACCGCTTGCATCAGCCGCCGTCCGTCGTTGCGGTACACGCGCCCGCCCTTCATCACGAAGATCACCCGCCGCATCATCAGGAAGTTGTCGAGCGGATTCCCGGCTACGGCGATGATGTCCGCGACCATCCCGCGATGCAGCTTGCCGATCGAGTCGGCGAGCTGCAGCGATTCCGCGGAGCGCGACGTGGCCATGGTGATCGCGTCCATCCGGGACTGCCCGGCCTCGCGCACGCGGCAAATGAGATCCTCCACGTTCCGGCCGTGCGCCCCCGCCACCGCATCCGATCCGAAGACGACCTTGAGTCCCCGCGTGGCCACGGCGCGCCGGATCGTCTCGATGCTCTGCGGAAGGGATCGCTCCATCGCGGCAAACCCCTCGGCGTTGTAATTGCCGATCCCCTCGTACCTGGCGCGGTTCTCGAGGTAGTTCCGGAAGATCAGCCCGCACTGCGGCGAGAAGTACGTCCCGCGCTGCGCCATGAGCGCCAGGATCTCCGGCGTCGCGAAGAGCCCGTGCTCGATCTGGTTGCAGCCGGCGTCCACGGCGCGGCGCATCGCCTCCTCCGCGTGGGCGTGGACGATCGCGCGCAGGCCCACGGCGCGCGCCTCGCCGCACGCGGCGTCGAGCTGCAGCTGCGTCATCGTCGGCGCACCGCCGTCGCGAATGCTCCCCGACGCGAAGATCTTGATCAGGTCCGCGCCGTCGGCCTTGAACGCCCGCACCCGCCGACGGATCTGTGCCGTGTCGCCGGAGCGCTCGCTCAGCGACCCCAGCGAGGTGAGAATGCGCGGCCCCGGCACGCCGCCGCGGGCGATCGCGTCCCGCAGGTCCTTGTCAGCCGCGGAGCCGGGACTCTGAATGGTCGTGATCCCCGCCATCAACATCTCGTAGGCGTTCGCCGCCGCCGCCAGCGCGGACTGCACCGGCGTCTCACCGTCGTCCGGTGTGTGGAGGCGACCCTGGGCGTTGAAGTGCCAGTCGGCGTGCGCGTGCACGTCGATCAGCCCGGGCATGACGGTCGCATCGCCCAGGTTGTAGATCACGCCGCGAAAGCCCCGCGGGCGCGCACCTACGCTCACGATCCGCCCGTCCTCCACGATCACGCTCGCATTGGGGATCAGCACCCCGGTTCCATCGATGATGCGCTGCGCCGTGATCGCGATCGGGACCGATTGCGCCGGCGTGGGCATGGCCACCACCAGCCCCGGCACGAGCCCCAGCAGCACCGTCACGCGCCGCGATCGCACCCGTCCACGTCCGCTCGGATCGTACATGCCTCCCTCCTCGATCAGTGGCCGCCGGTCGTGCGGGCCGGGAATGCCTGGCCGATCTCCGCCGCGGACCGCAGCGCCAGCGCGCAGAAAGTGAGCGTGCCGTTCGCGCAGCTGCCGCTCACCATTGTCGGTGCGCCGATGATGAACAGGTTTTCATGCTCGTGCGACCGCCCGTGCGAATTCACGACCCCGTCGGCCGCGGTCGCTCCCATTCGGCACCCGCCGCCGGGGTGATCCTGGAAATCGTCACTGGAGGAGCGCAGCAGCCGTCCATCTCCCGCGCGCGCCAGCGTCTCGAAGAGTGAGCGGATCTGCTCCTCGCTCCACGCCCGGAGGTCGCGTGAGACCGCCGCGTCGCGCCAGGAGAGCTTCGGGAGCGGATCGCCCCAGACGTTCTTCCGCGACGCGTCCAGCGTGAGCTCGCTCTCGCGCGCCGGAATCACGTCGTAGTAGCAGCGGACCCGTGCCGTGCCCGTTTGCGTGCGCTCGCGCCAGTCGGCGAGGAGCTGGTCGCCCATCAGGAGCGTCCCTGCCGCGTCGCGCAGGCGTGGCTCCTTGCCCACCCCCGACTCCCAGACCCGCAGGTCGTGACGGAGATAGCGATCGTAACGCGGCCTGCGCATGAAGTGCCTGGTCACGAGCGAGTGCTGCTCGTTGATCCCGGGATACAGCCGGATCGGAAGAGAGATATAGCCGCCCACGTTCCGGTGTCCCGTCAGGTACTTCCCTACCAGGCCCGACCGGTTGGACAGACCGTTCGGGTGCCGCGAGCTCGCGGAGAGAAGGAGGAGGTGCGGGCTCCAGATGTAGCCGCCAGCCAGCACGAAGGTGCGCGCCCGCAGCTCGAGCGTCTCGCCGGGCGGGTCGCGCCGAACCGCCAGCGCCATTTCGATGCGTTCACTGCCCGCCGCCGGAACCAGGCGCCTGACGAGCGTCCTGGTGAGCAGCGTGACCCGGTTCGACGCGCGCAAGGCGCGCCACGTCGCATCCGGAGAGTACTTCGCACCGATCGGGCAGATCGGCGTGCACGTGTCGTTCCGGCAGCAGGCGCTCCGCCCCTTGTATGGCACCGAGTTCTTCGCGGACGGCTGGCTCCACATGGGAATCCCGGCCGACGCCACCCATGTCTTCAGCCGGTCGAGATTCCAGGAGAGCGGCAGCATCGGCATGGGGAAGGGCTTCCCACGGGGATCCAGCTCGACGGGTCCCTGCTCGCCGGCCACCCCCATCCGCACCTCGGCCTCCTGATAATGCGGGTCGAGATCCTCGTAGCTGATCGGCCAGTCCTCGCCGACTCCGCACAGCGACTTCGTCTTGAAGTCCTCGGGACTGAAACGGGGCGTCACGCCTCCCCAGTGCATGGCTAGCCCACCGACGCACATCGAGCGTGACTGCATGCCTTCGACTCCGGCATCGTCCAGGTGATCGCGCGGCCACGGGCTCTCACCGTAGTCCAGGAAGCGCCTCCTGAGGCCGTACCAGTCGCGCAGCGGGGGCATCTCGTCCCCGGCCTCGACGACGAGGATGCGCGCATTCCGTTCGTCAGCGAGCTTCTCCGCGACCATCGCGGCCGTGATCCCGGACCCGACGATGCAGACGTCCGCCTCGATCACCCGGCGCTGGGAGCGTATCACGGGATCACCTGTCGCTCCGCGCCGCGCGTGGAGCCAGCGGGAGCGGCTCCCGGGGCGAGTTCACGAGCGGGCGACACTGCTGCTTCCCGATCCGCGCCCGGTAACACAGGTCGGCGGCCTCGGGCGAGCGGAAGTACCAGGCCATGAGTGCCGTCGCCACGTGGGTGGCCGCGATGGGATCGGGAAGGCGCTCCCCGCGCTCCGTGGCGAGTATCGCGGCGCTCACCAGCTCGCGTCGCTCTCCGGCGGTGAGTGCCGAGAAGGCGCGCCGGTGACGCGCGCGGGCCTCACGCTGCAGGTCCTGGAGCTGAAGGCGCCACCGGGGCGCCGGCGGCTCACCGGAGACGCGGATCGTGGCGCTGCCGTACGGGTGCACGAGTTCCGTGCGTGCCCGGTACCCCGCGCTCCACTGCGCAAAGCCGCGCGCGACGCGGGCCGTGCCGTCGGCACCCAACTCCCCGGGAAGAACGACCTCACCGAGCTTCGTCAGGAGCGCGACGTCGAGGCCGCTGCCCTGTGCCGCCGCCTCTCGCGTCTCCGGGGGCTCCGCCGCCCCAGACAGCGCCGGGGTGGGCGATGCATGCGCACGCCTCCGGAGGCCAACCGTGGCGGCCAATGCGCCCAGCCAGCCGAGGAAAGAGCGGCGCGAGAGCGGCATGCGATCCTGAGGGGCAGTGGTGCGTCCGAATGTACGCTCCCCCACGCGCCCCACAAGAACCGCTCGTCTTCGCGCCTCTGGCCTGGGCCTATTTCATCCGCGCGCACAGGGCCGCCATCTCACCCTCGGCCCTGCACTTTCCGACGGCCACCGACTCCTCGCGCCGCACGCCCGGGCGAGTCCGTCCGGCGCTCGCCGAACGGGTGTTTCCGGTCCAGCGCGCGCGCGTCCCGCGGACGTCGATGTGGGCGAATGGTCCCCGCGGTCCCATCGCATGATACAGCCCAAGGCCCCCCACGAGCTCCGGATGCTGCCGCTCGACCTTTTCCACGGCCCGATTGATCACGTCGGTGTCGGCGAAGTCCACCACGCCGTCCCGGTTGAGATCGTCCATGCGTCCGTTCCGATCCGCGTCGATGATCACATCGGCGGCGTCGCCGTATTGGTGACGGCTTGCATACGCCGCGCCCTCGAACGTGGCACGCGCGTTGTACTGCGGCGTCCGGAATCCCGACAGGACGACCACGTTCCTCGTGGGAATTCCCTGCGCTTCGAGCGTGGCGAGCACCAGCTCGAGCTTGTCGATCAGCTCCTCGCGCAGCACGAGATACTTGGGCCAGATCCGTTCCTGGTCGTGCGTGAGGAAATCCCGCAGCGTGAAGTGCGTCGAGATCTGCAGATCGGCGGCCTCCTTCGAGACCTCGATGAACCCGTCCGGGTTGTCGTAGTTCGACGGCATCGCGCGCCGCTCACCGGGCCACCATCCCACGTGGTACGTGTTGATGTGGCTTCCGAGCTTGTCGCGCCACGGCCGGAGCGTGATGAACGCGAAGTCGCTGTTGTCGCGGGGGACGACCAGCATGCGGATCCCGGGGCTCACCACGCTCACGCCGAAGTGCTCGCGCAACGCCGGGTAATTCGCGACCTCGGCGGGCGGGAGGAGTCGCGTGCGGAGCCGCCCGCTGCGGCCGAGGAGCGAATCGAAGGAGAGGTTCACCGGGGCCGTGGAGCGCCGCGGAACGTTGACCAGCTCCGCGCGCAGCGGCGCCTTCGGTTCGCCGCTGAAGACCGCGCGCAGCCCGCCCGCGATGGCACCGGTCAGGGGAACGACGAGGACGACCGGAATGGTAACCATCGCCATGCGTCGGCCACGGGCACCCAGCAGCGCGCGAAGGCCGGCCGGCACCGGGAGAGAGGGAATTCGCATCGATAGGAGACGAGCGCGAAAATGACGCCGCAACCCCGAGACGCCGATTGCCGGCGACTGCGGCGAGACGGCCGCGCGTCGTGTGACGCTTCGTGCCGGTCGCGTCACGATGCGTGTCGTGCGTCACACGCGGGTCACGGTGCAGGATGTGTTTGCCTCGCACCACTCCCCCTCGTCCAGAGGCGAGGACGGTCGCACCGCCGGTCCCGTACCACCACCCCGACAGGGAACTGCATGACCACACCCGGCCATCCCCCACAGCGCTCCGTTCACCTCTCCGACCGGCTGTGGGATGTCGCCGCGGTGCTCGTGGCGGCCACCGGCGTGGCGCTGTTCGCCGTGGCGCGGCGCGCGCTGACGGCGCTGAGCGCCGGCACGTACGATGTGCCGGAAGGCATGACGGCGCTCTCCCGTGCCGACCTGCACGTCGCGCAGTCGCGCTTCGCGATCTGGCTGGTGACGGTAGGAGTGCTGCTCGGCGTCGTGGCGGCGCTCCGGCATCGAACCCGGGCGCGGTGAGCGCGGAGCCCGCCCGGCCTCCGCGCTATCGTCTCAGGTAGTCGTCCGTTTTCTTCAGCCAGTCCTCGCGAGGCGGGCTGAAAATGTCCACGTCGAGTGTATCCTCGAGCGCCTCGGCCTTGTGCCACACGTTGGAGGGGATGAACAGCACCTCGCCGGCGCGAACGTCCTGCACCTCGCTTTCGTCCTCGCCGATCCAGAACCGGAGCGCGCCCTGGAGGATGTAGGTGAGCTGCTCGTTGTCGTGCTGGTGGCGCGGGACCACGCACCCCTTCTTCAGGAAGACCTGCGCGAGCATCATCCGGTCGCCGGTAATGAGCTTGCGGTCGAGCATCGGGGTGACGGTCTCGAGCGGAACGTCGGTCCAGCGGTAGAATGTGACGGTTTGCGCCTCAGGCATCGGCATGAACTCCGGAAGAGGATGAATCGCGACCGCGGGCATCGGCGGCCCGGACCCACGTTACTCGCTGCACCCCGCGCGAGCCAGAGAGCCGTACCTCCTTCGGACGGCCCCCACCTCCTCCCCGGAGGACTGGCGCGGACTGCGGCGCATCGAGAGGATTCTGAGGAACCCTCCGTGATCCTCTGGCCCGTGGCCTCTGGCTTCATATCCGATGCTCCCGACGCTGAAGACGGCCGGTTTCCATCACATCACGATGGTGTCGAGCGACGCCAGGCGTACGCTGGCGTTCTATCGGGACCGGCTCGGGATCCGGCTGGTGAAGCGGACCGTCAACTTCGACGATCCGTCGGCGTACCACCTGTACTTTGGTGACGAGACGGGGTCGCCGGGGACGATCCTCACGTTCTTCGACTGGGGAGACCTGCCGCGCGGGCGCTGGGGGATCGGGGGCGTCCATCACCTGGCGTTAGGCACCGCCACTCCCGAGACGCAGCTCAAGTGGAAGCGCCGCCTCGAGGACCACGGGACGCCCGTCACGGGGCCGCTCAATCGTGGCTACTTCCGGAGCATCTACTTCACCGATCCCGACGGGCAGATCCTCGAGATCGCGACCCGCGGCCCCGGGTACGCGATCGACGAGCCGCCCGACGCGCTCGGGCAGCGCGAGGTGAGCCCGCCGGCCGACGCCGAGATCCGGGGGCATCGCGACGAGACGGCCATCCGGTCCCTCACGCATCCGGAGCCGGTACCCGAGATCACCGCCGACATGCGGCTCGAGGGGATTCACCATATCACGGGCATCACGAGCGACCTGGAGCTGCTCGGCGACTTCTACGAGGCCACCCTCGGGCTCCGGATCATCAAGAAGACCTTCAATCAGGACGATCCGTCCACGAAGCACTGGTTCTGGGCGCGCTACGATGGCGAGTCGATCGCGCCGCACAGCGGCCTCACCTTCTTCGGCTGGCCGCGAGGGGGGCCGCCGGCGCGGCCCGGCGTGGGCCAGACGCACCACATCGCCTTCCGCGCCGCCAGCGCCGACGAGCAGCTCGCGTGGCGCGAGCACCTGGAATCATCCGGAGTGGCGGTGACCGAGGTGCTCGACCGGACGTACTTCCGCAGCATCTACTTCCGCGCCCCCGATGGTCTCCTCCTCGAGATCGCGACCGATGGCCCGGGCTTTCTCATCGACGAGCCGCGGGAGCAGCTCGGCGGTGCGCTCCGGCTGCCGGCCTGGCTCGAAGCCGATCGCGAGCGCATCACGTCGACCCTGGTGCCCCTGTGACGACGAACCTCGCGCCCCACGTGGGCCAGCCGATCCTCCACGTCGGCGCTTCGTTGCGGACCGCGAGCGCTGCGATGGTGCTCCTGCACGGGCGGGGCGCCACGGCCGACGGGATCCTCGACCTCGCCCAGGCGCTCCAGGCCCCGGGCGTCGCCTTCTTCGCACCCCAGGCCGCGGGCAACACCTGGTACCCGAACCGGTTCACGGCGCCGATTGCATCCAACGAACCCGGGATCTCCTCGGCCATGGCGATGCTCGACGACCTGCACCACGCGATCGTCGAGGCGGGGATCCCTAACGAGCGCGTCGTGCTGCTGGGATTCTCGCAGGGGGGCTGCCTCGCGCTGGAGTACGCCGCCCGGCACGCGCGCCGCTATGGCGGCGTCGTGGGCCTGAGCGCGGGGCTCATCGGACCCGACGGCACGCCGCGCGACTACGCCGGATCGTTCGACGGCACGCCGGTCTTCCTCGGGTGCAGCGACGTGGACTCGCACATCCCGCTCCCCAGGGTTCACGAGTCCGCCAACGTCCTCCGCCGCATGGGTGCGGAGGTCGACGTGCGCATCTACCCGGGCATGGGCCACACCGTCAACGCCGACGAGATGGATGCCGTGCGCGGCATCCTCGCCAGCGTCGTCGCGACGGCGGA
>DATIGO010000386.1:0-45498 GCA_035454665.1 Gemmatimonadaceae bacterium
CGATCTGCGCGTCGGTAAGGCTCCGGTCGTTCTTGAACTCCTTGATCCCGACGGTCTTGTCGATGTGCCACGGCGGCATCACGCGCGCCGCGACCTGCGCCTTGATGCGCCGCGCGGACTTCCTCGCGTCGTCGTAGGTGATGAGCGACATCGGCGCGATCGAGCCGGGCTGGTGACAGACCTGGCACTTCTGCTGCAGGATCGGCGCGACGTGCTTCGTGAAGGTGACCGGCTCGTCAGGCGCTCCGTGCGCCGGCTGGGCCGCGAGCCCACACGGCGTCGCGGTCGCGAACACGGCGGCGGCCAGCATCACGAACTGCGACCTCGAGGCGTTCATGAGGTGCTCCTTGCTCCCGTTCACGGGATGACGGTGACTTTCACGAATCCATTCGTCCAGCAGCATTGCGCATGCCCGGCGCCGGACACTCCCGAGGCGTCGTTCGCGCGAAGGCGCAGCACGTACTGGCCCGGCGCCGAGAACGTAGCGGTCGTCGTCGCCTTCCCGTCCGCGGCGGCGGGACGCGGTGTCGCGGGGTCGAAGGTCACGTCACCGGGTCCATTGTGCTTGAACCACGTCAGGCTCACGGCAACGTTGCCACGCCCGACGCTCGCCACGCTGCCTGACGTGCGCCCATCGTCGGTCGCCCAGACCGTCAGAGTCACCGGCTTGCCCACGGACGCCTGGAGCGGCCCGGCGGTGTAGCCGCCAGGTCCGCGTGCCTCGGGACCTCCCGGCTCGAATCGCAGCACGGGCGGCGTGTTGCCCGAACCAGCCTCGCCGTCCAACGCATCGATCTCCCAGTCCGGGTGCAGGCTCCCAGGAATGGCGAACGTCTCGCCGCGGATCTTCAGCGTCCACGTGACCTTCTTCGCGCCGAAGTCCGCCGGCACCTTCACGGCAAAGACACCCCAGTGGCGTCGTGCATGAAAGCGCGCCGGCTGTCCCTGGTCGGCCGCGCCGGGCGAGATGTTGTTGTCGGCGCCGATCGGGATTTCGAGCACCTCCTCGGCGTTGCGATTGAAGTAGCCGAAGGAGATGCTGAAGGTGCCGTCGGCGTTGCGGTACCACCCCTCGAAGACCGGGGTGACGGTCTGGCCGGCGCTGCTCACGGGGGCCAGCGGGAGCTGCGCCGCGGCAGGGAACGCGGTGCTCGCCGTCAGTGCGACGGCCAGCAAGATTGATGCACGCTTCCGTCCGGCCATGATCCGTTCCTCGCGGTGCGGGCGCGGCAGGTCACTCTGGATCAGCACGCGAATCGGCCCATTTCCGCCGCCCGCCCAAATCTCGGGGCGCCGGGATTTCCCGCAACCCCTGTCCGGCGGCCGGGCGCCCGCGGCCGTCCGGTCATAGATTCGGTGTGGTCCCTGTCCCTCCTCGCGTCCTGAACGCACCCGGGTGAATGTCGCGCCTGACCTGGACCCTCGCCGCCGCGGCCGTCGGAATCCTGACGTCGACGGTGTTCTCCGCCCTTCTGCAGTGGCCACGGGCGGCGTTCGTGGCCGTCCACTCCGTGATCGTGCTCGCGCTCGTCGCAGCCTACCTGCGCGTGGAGCGAGTCGGCCTCGTCAGGCAGGTACAGCGCCGCTGGCAGGCCGGGCTCATCGTCGGGGCGTTCATCGGCGCGCTCATCGTGCGATCGGTGCTCGCCCAGCCCGGGTCGCCCGCGCCACAGGGCGCCGCGCTCGCCGGCGCGCTCGCCTGGTTCGGGGTCGTCTACGGTACCGTCGATGCGCTGCTCCTCTCGGTCATTCCGGTGCTCACCCTCTACGGGACCATCTCCGCCGACACCCTCAAGGTCCCCGGCGCGCGCCTGCGCTGGGGAGTCGTCGCCCTGCTCGGGAGCGCGCTCGTCACCGCGGCCTACCACTGGGGATTCGTGGAATTCCGCGGTCCGCAGGTGATGCAGCCCATAATCGGCAACACCCTCATCACCCTCGCGTATCTCCTCAGCGGCAATCCGCTGGCCCCCGTCGTCGCGCACGTCGTGATGCACGTCGCGTCGGTCCTCCACGGGATGCAGACGACGGTACAGCTACCCCCGCACTACTGAGGAATCCGGAGTGTCGCGGCAGCCGCGCCGGTGGAATCCGCCGAGCGAGCGGCCTCGGCATCACTTCCGGCATCGGCCGCTTGCCCTTTCGCCCGGCGATCGGAACTTTCTGATCCGGACCGCGGCCGTGCCGCGCCAGCGGTCGTCACTGGGGGTGGAGATCCATGAAGCCGGCTCCTGATCCGACGCGTCATACCCTCCGCTTCGCGCTGTTGCTCGGCGCGGCCGTCGGCCTGATCATACTCGGTATCGGCGGGCGGATCGCGATGCGCGTGTTCGCGCTCGTGGAGGGGCTGCCTCCCGGACTCAGCCTGGGTGGTTCGATGACGGTGATCTTTCTGGGCGCTGCCTGGGGCCTGGTCGGCGGCGGATTGCTGTGGCTGGGGCGCCGGCTCTTTCACCGGTCGCCGCTCGCGCGAGGGACCCTGTTCTGGGTCGTCGTCGCGCTCCTCGGGCTGCGTGGCCTCAACCCAGTCTCGGGCGAGCGGTTACTGGTCTTTGCGCCGCTGATCCTGCTGTACGGCGCAACGTTGTACCGCGTCTGGTGCCACGGGCTTCCCGCAGCGCGACGACTTCGTATGGCCGTGCCTCTCGTCCTCGTCTTCACCCTCCCGATCGGAAGCGCGGCCGAGGCACATCAGGGCTGGACGGTCGATGCCAGACCGGTGCTCACGCTGGGCGCCGATCCCGCGGACACGAGCGTGCTCTTCGCCGCCGTCGAAGGGGCCACGCGCCTGCCGAACGGCCAGATCCTCGTCGGGGATCGGGGGGCCTTCACGCTGCATCTGTTCAGCGCGACCGGCACGCCTATCCGGCGCTTGGGGCGGAAGGGGCGCGGGCCTGGTGAGGTGGAGTATCTCAAGGCGCTGCTCCGTTGCGGTGATTCTCTCGTCACGCTGGACGTCGAAGGGAACCGGGTATCCGTCTTCTCGCTCGACGGGGTGTACCGGCGCAGCTTCCGATTCGGCTCACCGCAGGCGGCTCACCCACCGTACCACAGCGCGTGCAATGCACGAGGTACCTTCGCGCACTACGGCTGGGAGCAGCGGCAGGACATGAAGGAGGGCGCCTATCGCCCCGCGGTGCCGTTCTGGATCAGTGGTGCGGACAGCGTGGTGAGGAAGCTCATCGGGACGTTCCCGGGATCCGAGCGCTACGGGCTCGTCGTGGGCGGCCAGTTCCGCGGCTCACGCCCCCTGCCCCTGGGGAAGCAGCCCGACGTCGCGGTGGGCTCGAACCGCATCTACATCGGCACGGCGGACCGCTACGAGATCTTCGTCTTCGATCTCGAGGGAAATGCTGTCGATACCATAAAGAAGCCGACCGCGAGCCTCGAGACGGCACGCGCGGACATCGAGAACGCCAGGGAGAAGGAGCTGGCCTCGCGCGACGAAAGCTGGCGATCCAGCATCGAACGCGATTACGCCGCGATGCCGTTCCCCAGGACGGTCCCCGCCTACCGTGACCTGGTGGTGGACTCCGACGACAACCTGTGGGTTCAGGATTTCCCGCGCACGCGATCCCCACAGGTTCGATGGACGGTCTTCGCGCCGTCCGGTACCATGCTGGCCGAGGTCGCGCTCCCGGTGGACCTCGAGGTGTACGAGATCGGCCGCGACTACGTGCTGGGACGCTTCCTCAACGCCGAGGAGTCCATCCCGCAGGTGCGGATGTACCGCCTGCGGCGCGGCACCTGATTGCCCGAACCAACCGGAGAACCATGCGCTACCTCATGAGGCAGAAGCTGTTCGCGTGGGGCGACGACTTCGTGATCCGAGACGCACATGACCGCGACGTGTTCCAGGTGGACGGCAAGGCGTTCAGCCTCGGCAAGCAACTGCGCTTTCTCGATCTGCAACAGCGCGAGCTCGCGTTCATCAAGCAGCGGCTGCTGGCCTGGGGCCCGACGTACGAGATCTACCGCGATGGGGAGCTCGTAGCGGAGGTCAAGAAGGAGCTCTTCACGTTCTTCCGCTGCACGTTCACCGTGGACGTCCCCGGCCCGGACGATCTCGTGGCCGAAGGAAACTTCACGGACCATGAGTACGTTTTCCGGCGTGGTGACAGCGAAGTGGCCTCTGTCTCGAAACGCTGGTTCAGCTGGTCCGACACCTATGGCGTGGACATCGCGCCCGGGGAGGACGACGTGCTCATCCTGGCGAGCACGGTCGTGATCGACATGGCCTGCCATCCGACCGGGGAGCGCTGACGTCCGTGTCCGGCCGCTCCACGACGTCGCCGCGCGCGTTCCGCTCCGCCTTGGCGTTCCGTGCGTGGCTCCAGCGCAACCACGACAAGTCGAAGGAGCTCATCCTCCGCTGCTACAAGGTGCATGCGAAGGAGAGAGGTGTGACGTATCCCGAGGCGCTCGACGAGGCGCTCTGCTTCGGCTGGATCGACGGCGTACGGCGCACATACGACGCCGAGAGTTTCACGCAGCGCTTCACACCGCGGCGCCCAGGGAGCAACTGGAGCGCGGTGAACATCCGCCGGGCGAGAATGCTCCACGCCGAGGGGCGTATGCACCCTGCGGGGTTGGCCGCGTTTCGCGCGCGCCGGAAGGGCGAGGGCGGTCGCGCCCCATCCGCGGCGGCCCCCTGGGCCCTCGATGCCTCGGCTCTCAAGCCGCTGCGCGCCAATCGTCAGGCGTGGGCGTGGTACGAGAAGCGACCTCCCGGCTT
The DNA here is from genome assembly GCA_035454665.1 of Gemmatimonadaceae bacterium. Classification (GTDB taxonomy): domain Bacteria; phylum Gemmatimonadota; class Gemmatimonadetes; order Gemmatimonadales; family Gemmatimonadaceae; genus DATIGO01. Next base: position 4,733 of record DATIGO010000386.1, read on the forward strand.
CCGCCGCCTCTGTGCCGCCTGGATCATGAGCGCCAGGCGAGAAGCGACCCGCGCGAAACGGCTCGCGATGCTCATCGAGTACGCCGCTCGTGGGGAGGTCGTCCCGCCGATGCGGTGGCTGGAGCGAAAGCGCCGGTGAGTCGGAGGCCGACCGACTTCCACTCAGGTAACCGCCGCAGAGGTATGGGGCCGTTCTCTCGCTGGAGGAGCACGCACCGTGGTGGCGGTGAGATCAGGGTTTTTGAACGCGGATCAGGCGGAAACGGCGGATCACGCGGATCGGTCCGGCGGAGGCGTCGGACGACATCGTGGCCGGCGCGGACCGCGTTCCTCAAGGACTACACGGAACAGAATGCTGTTGTTCTTCACTAGAGCTGTTGCTCTTCATCCGCGTGAGTTCATCCGCTCCCTTCCGCCCGATCCGCGTCCCCTCTTGCAGGTCCCGCCCCTGCAGCCACCGCGTGTTCCTCCACCGACAGAGCGGCCCCACACCCTGTGCGGCCCTGCCTCTGCGTCGAATGGTTTTTCTTGTTGACGTGCACTGCCTGACAGACAGCTGTTGCCGTTGTCCAAGCCTTATCACTCCGTTGTTTCTGCGAGAATCCGCGTCCCCCAGAACGTCTGTCTCACCGTACCCGGATCTCCGTTCGGCGACCGAACGCCCAGCCGCGTCCTCCGTGTCCCCCGTGGCCAAGCGCTTCCAAGTGACGCCCCCACGCCGAGCCGTCGCCACCCACCTACCCGGAGCCGGACTCACGAACGGCGCGAAGAATCACCGCCCCCGGGCGCTCAAATCGGACGCTGCCTCGTCCGTTCCCGACCTGCAGCTTGATCGGGTGCGGATCGAGCGTGAATTCCGGATCCTCGGTCGTGAGAACCACCTTCCAATCCGACTTTCGGCTCTCGCTGTCCTCGTCGTTGAGGACCACATCGCCGCTGCCACGCGTCCGCACGACCACCAGGAGCGCCTGATCGTCGAGGCGTCGTTCCAGCCACAGCGTATCCTCGTCGAGCGCACGAGCTGCGAAGCCGCGCCAGTCGGCACGATGCAGCAGCGGGTCGCTCCGCCGGAGCGCCAGCAATGCCCGGTAGAGCCGCAGCGTCGCCGCAGGCTTTCCCTGCTTCGTCTCCTCCCATTTCAAACGGCTCGACTCGAACGTCGCCGGCGCCTGAGGATCGGGGATCCGGTTCCGCGCCTCGGGTGAGCTGAACGCACGGAACCGGCTGAACTCGCGGCGGCGCCCTTCGGTCACCAGGCGGCCCAGTTCCTCGTTATGGTCCGTGAAGTACCGGAACGGCGTCGAGGCCGCCCATTCCTGCCCCATGAACAGGAGCGGCGTCTCCGGCGCGGCCAACAGCAACACCGACACTGCGCGCCACGTCGCGTCGTCCACGTCGTGATGCAGCCGCTCCCCGTAGGCGCGGTTTCCCACCTGATCGTGATTCTGCGTGAAGATCGTGAACGCGCGCGGCGGCAGTCCCGTGGGATCGGTGCCGCGCGGCTCACCGAAGTACTCGGCGAACTGCCCCGAAAAAAACCAGCCGCGACGAATCGTGGTCGCGAGGTCCTCGGCGCGACCCGTGAAGTCCACGAAGTAGCCGTCCCCGTCCCCGGTGAGATGCCGCCGCACCTCGTGATGGAAATCATCCGACCAGGTACCGTCGAAGCCCCATCCGCCGGTTTCCGGTGCGCGCACGATGGTGTCGAGGTTGCGATGGTCCTCCGCCACCAGCATCACGGGCCGTCCCGCGCCCGCGCGGACGCGCTCGGCGAACTCCGCGAGGAAATGGCGCGGTGAGTCGTCGACGATGGCGTGCGTGGCGTCGAGGCGCAATCCGTCGATGTGATACTCGCGGATCCAGTGCAGCGCGTTCGCGATGAAGTACGAGCGGAGCGCTGCACTCCCGTCGCCGTCAAAGTTGATCGCGTCGCCCCAGGGCGTGCGATGCCGTTTCGTGAAGACCCGCGGGCTCACGGCCGCGAGGTACGCGCCGTCGGGGCCGAGATGGTTGTAGACGACATCCAGCAGGACCGCGATCCCGTGCGCATGGGCCGCGTCGACCACGGCGCGCAGGTCATCCGGGCGCCCGTACGCGCGCGCCGGCGCGAACAGACTCACCCCGTCGTACCCCCAGTTCCACCGCCCCGGGAAATCCGCGACCGGCATCAGCTCGATCGCCGTGATCCCGAGCTCCGCGAGCCACGGCAGCCGCCCGCGCACGCCGTCAAACGTGCCCGCTGGGGAGAAGGTGCCCACGTGCAGCTCGTAGACGACCAGGTCCGCCGCGGAGGGTGGCGACCACGCGTGATCCGTCCACCGAAACGCGCGTGGATCGATGATCTCCGAGCTCCCGTGCACGCCATCGGGTTGGAAGCGCGAGGCGGGATCCGGGAACGGGCCGGCGTCGTCAGGGGCGACGCGGTACCGGTCGCCCGCGCGCGCGCCGGGCAGTACGCCCGCAAAGTGTCCGTCGTCCCGTGGTTCCAGCGGCACACGGACGGGAGCGCCGGGACGCTCCAGCACCACCTCGACCTTTCGTCGCGTCGGTGCCCACACACGCGTGTGGACCGCGTCTCCCTCGAGCCAGGTTCCCAGGGTGGGACGCCACGCGTCAGGCACGGCGGAACACGATCATCGCCAGCGGCGGCAGCGTGGCGGTGATGCTCTGCGCGCAGCCGTGTCGTGCCACCGGCACCGAGTCCACGCCGCCCATGTTCCCCTGCCCGCTTCCCCCGTACACCGGCGCGTCACTGTTCAGGACCTCGGCCCAGCGCCCCGCCTCCGGCACGCCGATCCCGTAGTTGCGCCGCGGCACCGGCGTGAAGTTGCACGCCAGGATGACGCCCGGTCCGCCGGATCGCGCCTGGCGCAGCATCAGCACGGTGCTCTGCTCCGCATCGCTGCAGTCGATCCACGAGAAGCCGCCGAGCTCGAAGTCCATCTCGTACATCGCGGGTTCGGAGCGGTACCAGTGGTTGAGATCGCGCACCCAGTGCCGGACCCCCTCGTGCATCGGATCGCCGAGGAGGTGCCAGTCGAGGCTCTCGTCGTGATTCCATTCGCGCTCCTGCCCGAACTCCCCGCCCATGAAGAGCAGCTTCTTTCCCGGCTGCGCGTACTGGTAGCCCAGGAGGAGCCGGAGGTTGGCGAAGCGCTGCCAGCGGTCCCCGGGCATGCGCCCCAGCAGCGATCCCTTCCCGTGCACCACTTCGTCGTGCGAGAGGGGCAGGACGTAGTTCTCCGTGTGCAGGTACAGGCCGCGGAAGGTGAGCTCGTTATGGGCGTACTTCCGGTACAGCGGGTCGCGCGAGAAGTAGCGCAGCGTATCGTGCATCCACCCCATGTCCCACTTCATGCCGAAACCGAGGCCACCGATGTACGGCGGGCGCGAGACCATGGGCCAGGCCGTCGACTCCTCGGCCACGGTGACGACGCCGGGGCGATCGCGGTACGCCTCCTCGTTCAGCCGCCGGAGGAACGCCACCGCCTCCAGGTTCTCCCGCCCGCCGAAGCGGTTGGGGATCCACTCACCCGCCTTGCGCGAGTAGTCCCGGTACAGCATCGACGCCACGGCGTCCACGCGCAGGCCGTCGGCGTGATAGACGTCGAGCCAGAAGAGCGCGCTGCTGATCAGGAAGCTGCGGACCTCGTGGCGCCCGTAGTTGAAGATCGCGCTGTTCCAGTCCGGATGAAATCCCTCGCGCGGATCCTCGTGCTCGTAGAGGTGCGTTCCGTCGAAGTAGACCAGCGCGTGGCCGTCCATTGGGAAGTGAGACGGCACCCAGTCCAGGAGCACACCGATGCCGTGCGCATGCAGCGTGTCCACGAGGTGCATGAAGTCCTGCGGGGCGCCGTAGCGGCTGGACGGCGCGAAGTACGATGTCGTCTGGTAGCCCCAGGACCCGTAGAACGGGTGCTCCATGACCGGCAACAGCTCGACGTGGGTAAACCCCATCTCCACGACGTACGGGACGAGGCGCTCGGCGAGCTCGCGATAGGTCAGCAGGCGATGCCCTTCCTCGGGATTGCGCTGCCAGGAGCCGAGGTGGACCTCGTAGATCGACATGGGGCGCGTGAAGGGATCGCGTTGCCGGCGGGCGTCCATCCACGCCTGGTCGTGCCACTCGTAGTCGAGCGGCCAGATCACGGAGGCCTGGCGCGGCGGCTCTTCGCTGCGGAACGCGACGGGGTCGGCCTTGTCGCCCTGGTAGCGGCCATGCCGGGCGACGATGTGGTACTTGTACGCGTCGCCCGCGGCGGCACCGGCGACGAATCCCGTCCAGATCCCGGCGTCCCCCCGCAGGGCGAGCGGATGCGCGTCGGCGCGCCAGCCATTGAAGTCGCCGATCACCGAGACCCGTGCGGCGTTAGGCGCCCAGACCGCGAAGGTCGTGCCGGCCGTGCCGTCACGCACCGCGGGGTGCGCGCCGAAGTGCCGGTACATCCGGAAGTGGGTACCCTCGCCCAGCAGATAGAGGTCGTCGGCCGTGATGATGGGGCCGTGGCCCGGTGCCCGGACGCTCATCACGCGGGCTCCCGCAGCAGGCGCAGGATGCCGAGGGCGGGGATCGGCAGCCACTGCGGCCGGTGGTTCAGCTCGTACCCGACCTCGTAGATGTTCTTCTCCAGCAGCAGCACGGTGAACAGCCGGCGCAGGTCTTCCGGCGACTGCGGGATGAAGCCGGCCTGCCCCGCGGTCCCGAGGTACGACCGCACGAACGACGCGCTGACCCAGCGCACCCAGAAGCGCGCCCACGGCTCGAGGGCCGGCACGTCGTCGGGCCGGATCACCCGCGCACCAAGGGTCCCCAGGAGCAGGGTGTGCACCGCGTAGTCGAACGAGCGCAGCATGGACACCACGTCCCGGAGCGGCGAGCGCTTGATGCGCCGCTCCTGCACGGGCCGGCCCGGCTCTCCCTCGAAGTCGATGATCACGAAGTCCCTCCCCGTGTGCAGCACCTGGCCCAGATGATAATCCCCGTGGATGCGGATGCGCAGCGTGTCGATGCGCCGGCCGGTGATGGTGCGGAAGACCTCGAGGATCCGCGGTTCGAGGTCCACGAGGCGGCGGGCATCGAGCGCCACGTGCCGGTCGAGCTGCGGCAGCTGCTCGCGGAGCTGCTGCAGGGTCTGCGCGGTGAGATTCCGCATCGACTGGTACAGGGAGCGCTGGTACAGCGTGGTATACGGCTCCGGGGCGAACGCGGGCGTCTCACGGTCCGACGCGAGCACGAGGTGCATCTCCGCGGTACGCTGCCCCAGCAGCCGCGCGGTCTCCATGTAGGCCCCGAACAGCTCCGCCACCTGGGGTGGCGCGGGCTGGTCGATCGTGTCGAGCACGTGGCCGTCCGGATCGGGCGGTCGCTGCCCCTGCGAGACGCGTCCCAGGGCCTGCTCGAAGTATCCCTGGAGCTGGTCGATCGTGAAGCGCCACACGTCCCCCTCGTTAGGTACCCAGGCCTGCAGCACGCCCACGGTGAGGGGGGCGCGGCGCGCCGCGGTGTACTCCAGCGCCCCGATCACCGGCGCCACGTGCGGAAACTTCCGCTGCGACAGGAACCGGCCCATTTCCAGCTCGGGATTGATCCCCTCCGTGATGCGCCGGAACAGCTTCAGAATGAAGCGGTCGGCAAAGTTCACCGACGAGTTGCTCTGGTCCTGGTCGAGCCATCGGACCGGCCGCAGGCTCCCGTTCGCGGACGCCGCCAGGGCCGCATCGGCCGCGACGGCACCCGTCCGCGAGCCGGCCAGCACGCCCATCGTCCCGCGGATCTGGCGGCGGCGCAGCATCGCGTGCACTGCCGCTTCCGCGAAGCGCGGATCCACCAGCCCGTCGCAGACCACACCCTCCGCCCGATCCTCTCCCTGTCGCACCATGAGCTCGATCAGTACCGATTCCGGCTGCTCGTGGCGCAATCGGTGCGCGACCTCGCCGGTCAGGAAGACCACCGGCACCGCGTACGATTCCGGCGGGCCCTCCTGATACGTCACCTCCAGGAGGAGAAGCGCGCCATCCTCGGACTCGTCCAGCGGCACGCGCAGCACGTCCGAGATCGCGACGCGATCCACCGCCCGCGCCTTCCCCCCGAACCAGCGCCGCCCGCGCAGGTAGTCCGGCAGCGTCTTCTCGAACGCGGTCCGGTCTGCTCCCCGCAGCACCGCGTCCCACTTTCCTCGCACCACCAGGCCGCTGATGCGCTCGTGCTCGGCGCGGGCCTGCCGCTGCGACGACGGCGAGCCGCGATCCAGCTTGAACCAGTAGTAGGCGTACGGCCCCAGCGTCAGGAGAAACGGCCCGTCCCCCAGTCGCGGAAACGGGTTCATCCCCGACAGCTCGATCGGGATCGCGCCGCGATACGTGGACAGGTCCAGCTCCGCGTACTCCACGTCGTTGCCCAGGTTCGCCACCACGAGCAGGTCCTCGCCCTCATGGCTGCGGATGAACGCCAGCACCTTGCGGTTGCTCGGCGTTAGCAGCGTCATCGAGCCGCGGCCAAACGCCTGATGGCTCTTGCGCAGCGCGATGAGCCGCTTCATCCAGCGCAGCAGCGAATTCGGGTTGTTGTTCTGCGCCTCGACGTTGATGGTCTCGTAGTGATACTCGGGGTCATAGATCACCGGCAGGTACAGCCGCTGCGGGTTCGCCCGCGAGAAACCGGCGTTCTTGTCGGAGCTCCACTGCATCGGCGTCCGCACGCCGTGGCGATCGCCGAGGAAGAAGTTGTCTCCCATCCCGATCTCGTCACCGTAGTAGATCACCGGCGTGCCGGGGAGCGAAAAGAGGAGCGCGTTCATGAGCTCGATCCGGCGGCGATCGTTCCCCAGCAGCGGCGCCAGCCGCCGGCGGATGCCGAGGTTGATCCGCGCCTGCGCGTCCTGCGCGTACACGCGGTACATGTAGTCGCGCTCCTCGTCGGTCACCATCTCGAGCGTGAGCTCGTCGTGGTTGCGCAGAAAGAGCGCCCACTGGCACGTGGGGGGAAGCTCCGGTGTCTGCTGCAGGATGTCGAGGATCGGGAAGCGGTTCTCCATCTGGATCGCCATGAAGAGCCGCGGCATGAGCGGGAAGTGGAACGCCATGTGGCATTCGTCGCCGCCTCCGAAATACGCCACCGCATCCTCGGGCCACTGGTTCGCCTCGGCCAGGAGCATCCGGTGCGGGTGTCTGGCATCCACGTGCGCGCGGATCTCGCGCAAGAACGCGTGCGTCTCGGGGAGGTTCTCGCAGTTCGTGCCGTCGCGCTCGAACAGGTAGGGGATCGCGTCGAGTCGCAGCCCGTCCACGCCCATCCCCAGCCAGAAGTCGAGAGCGCGGAAGACCGCCTTCCGCACGTCCGGCGAATCGAAGTTGAGATCGGGCTGATGCGAATAGAAGCGGTGCCAGAAGTACGCGCGCGCGACCGGATCCCAGGACCAGTTGGAGTGCTCGAAGTCCTGAAAGATGATGCGGGTTTCCTGGTAGCGATCCGGCGTGTCGCTCCACACGTAGTAGTTCCGGTAGCGGCTCCCCGGCGGTGCGCGCCGCGCGCGCTGGAACCAGGGATGCTGGTCCGAGGTGTGATTGATGACGAGCTCCGTGATCACGCGGATGCCGAGCTTGTGCGCGCGGCGCAGGAACTTCTGAAAGTCCTCGAGCGTGCCCACGTCCGGGTGGATGGCCGTGTAGTCGGAGATGTCGTAGCCGTCGTCCCGGAGGGGTGAGGGGTAGAACGGCAGCAGCCAGATGGCGGTGACACCGAGATCGTGCAGGTAGTCGAGCTTCGCCTCCAGGCCGATGAAGTCGCCGATCCCATCGCCGTTGGCGTCGTGGAACGCCCGCACACGCGCCTCGTAGATGATCGCGTCCCTGTACCACAGGGAATCGCCCGTGGTCGTCGCCACCGGCTCCGCGCGTGCCATCAGGACGTCGGTCATGCTCACATGTAGTAGTCGAAGTCGTGTTCCGTGCGGAGCCGGCGCCGCACCCGAAAGATGTGCGCCGGCGCCTCACGCGGATCCAGGGCCACGAAGTTGCGCGAGCCGCGCCAGAGAAAGCGGGCGTTGCTCAGGAGATCGTGCGCCTGGAACGGCTGGTCCGCCTCGAGACCGAGCGCCTCCAGCGGCAGCTCCAGCCAGCCCCGGTGCGCGTGGTACGGACTGAGGTTCACCACCACGATCATCAGGTTCCCGCCGTCGGGCGTGCTCCGGGTATACGCGATGAGATGCTCGTTGTCCACCGTCAGAAACCGCAACCGTTCGGGATGGCGGAACGCCGGGTTCTCGCGGCGGATCCGGTTCACGTGCCCGATGAACGGAGCCAGCGACGCGGGCTGGTCGAGCTGCCAGTGACGCAGCTGGTACTTCTCGGAATCGAGATACTCCTCCGTCCCCGCCACGGCGCGGGACTCGGCCAGCTCGAAGTGGGGGCCGTAGATGCCGTAGCTCCCCGCCAGCGTGGCCGCCAGCACGAAGCGGATCTGGTGCGCCGCACGGCCACCCGATTGCAGTACCTCATGGAGGATGTCGGGCGTGTTGGCGAAGAGGTTCGGCCGCAGGTAATCGGCGATCTCCGTGTTGCAGAGCTCGGTGAGATACTCCGTCAGCTCCTCCTTCGTGTTGCGCCAGGTGAAGTAGGTATACGACTGCGTGAATCCGCACTTCGCGAGATACCGCATCACGCTCGGCCGCGTGAACGCCTCCGAGAGGAAGATCACGTCGGGATGGTCGTCCTTGATCGTGCGGATGAGCCATTCCCAGAACGCGAACGGCTTGGTGTGCGGGTTGTCCACGCGAAAGATCTTCACACCGCGATCGATCCAGAATCTCACGACGCGGAGCAGCTCCTCCCACAGCTCGCGCCACCGCGGGGTCGCGAAGTGGAGCGGGACGATGTCCTCGTACTTCTTCGGCGGATTCTCCGCGTACTGGATCGTGCCGTCGGGCCGGTGGCGGAACCATTCCGGATGCTCGCGGATCCACGGATGATCGGGCGAGCACTGCCACGCGATGTCGAGCGCGATCTCGATGTCGAACAGCTTCGCTTCCTCGAGCAACCGATCGAAATCGGCCAGGGTGCCGAGCGCCGGATGCACGGCATCGTGCCCCCCGTCGGCGCTGCCGATCGCCCAGGGACTCCCCACGTCACCGGACTCCGCCACGCGCGCATTGTTCCGCCCCTTGCGGTGTGTGACACCGATGGGGTGGATGGGCGGCAGATACAGCACGTCGAATCCCATCGACGCGACGTAGGGCAACCGGTCGATGCAGTCCGCGAACGTACCGTGGCGCCCCGGCTCGGGCGACGCCGACCGCGGGAACATCTCGTACCACGCGCCCGAGCGTGCGCGCTCGCGATCCACGTCCACGAGCAGCACCGGCTCGCTGCGCGTGGCCCGGCCGCGATCGAGGTGTCGCGTCATGCGCGTCAGGAGCTGGGGATCGAGCGCGGCCGCGATCCGCGCCGGCCTGTCGGTGCCCTCGCGGAGGTCTCGCGCCTGCAGCCCGAGCCAGGTCCGATCGTCCTCCGCGTGCGTCGCGACCGACTCCACGATCCGCGCCCCCTCGAGCAACTCGCTCGAGACCTCGAGACCGGCGCGCACCTTCCGCTCGAGGGCGTGCCGCCAGCTCGCGAACTCGTCGACACATCCGGTGACGTAATACTCGTACATGCCGAGGGACTCGAGCGGGAAGCCGCCCTGCCACTGATCGTTCCGGAGCAGGGTCATGGCGGTCTCGGACCAGCTCCGGGCCCCCCGCCGCCGGTAGTGCAGGATCGCGCTGAGCTGGTCGTGACCTTCGGCGAAGATGCTCGCCGTGACGGTGAAAACGTCGCCGACCACGCGCTTCACGGGAAAACGGCCGCCGTTCACTGCGGGACGCACGTGCTCGATCACGACGCGCCCCGGCGGCGAGGCGAGTTCGCGGGAGAGCCAGCGCTGTCCCGGATGCAGGCTATCCGCGGGATCGGCCGGCCCCGCTGGTGTGGCGGCAGCGATGCCACCGCGGCGTGCGGCTGTCGTCATCTCGGTCACCTCGCGTCCAGGAGTGCGGATTCGGGGGCAGGCCGCACGGGCGCGGCAGGCCCGCGCCGCGCGTCCCGCTCGCCATCGCCGGCGGCGTACCCGCCACGCTCGAGCTCGGGGTACGCCGCGACGCGGACGACCTTGCGGAAGACGACGACCGATCGGCTCCGCACGACCCGCCGTCCCCCGCGTCGCACGTTGGGCCGTCCCCAGTCCGGGCGACCCGTGTCGAGCACGCGCTCCCAGACCGCGTCGTCGCCCGGCGGCGGGAGGGTGAACGTCACGGCCCCCCAGTGCGCGTTGAGCATGAGCAGAAAGGTATCGTCCTGCACCGGGAGCCCGTCCCGGTCCATCTCCTGGATCTGATCGCCGCGCAGGAGCACCATGAGCGAGCGCACGAACGACTGGGCCCACGCGCGATCGGTCATTCGCTGTCCGCCGGGCTCCAGCCATTCCAGGTCGTGCACCCCCTCGCCGCGGATCGGTCGCCCCTGGAAGAACTGGCGGCGGCGGAAGACCGGATGCCGGCGCCGCAAGTCGATCACCGCGCGGCAGAACTCGAGGAAGTCGTGCTGCGCGGGGGTGAGGTCCCAGTGCAGCCAGCTGATCTCGTTGTCCTGGCAGTAGGCGTTGTTGTTGCCGTGCTGCGTGCGGCCCATCTCGTCGCCCGATACGATCATGGGCACGCCCTGCGACAGGAGCAGCGTGGCCAGGAAGTTCCGCTTCTGCCGCTCGCGCAACGCCGCGATCGCGCCGTCGACGGTGGGGCCTTCCACGCCACAGTTCCAGCTCAGGTTGTCGTCGGAGCCGTCGCGGTTGTGCTCGAGGTTCGCCTCGTTGTGCTTCTCGTTGTAGCTGACGAGATCCTGCAGCGTGAAGCCATCGTGCGCCGTGACGAAATTGATGCTCGCGTATGGCTGCCGCCCGCTGCGCGCGTACAGATCCGAGCTCCCGCCCAGCCGCGTGGCCAGCTCGGAGACCTGCCCGCCATCGCCGCGCCAGAAGCGGCGCACGGTGTCGCGGTAGCGGCCGTTCCACTCCGTCCAGCGCACGGGGAAGTTGCCGACCTGGTAGCCGCCGGGCCCGACATCCCACGGCTCCGCGATCAGTTTCACGCGTGACAGCACCGGGTCCTGATTCATGATGTCGAAGAAGGCACTCAGCCGGTCCACGTGGTACAGCTCGCGCGCGAGGGCGCTCGCGAGATCGAAGCGGAAGCCGTCCACGTGCATCTCCGTCACCCAGTACCGCAGACTGTCCATGATGAGCTGCAGCACGCGCGGGTTGGCCATGTTGAGCGTGTTGCCCGTGCCCGTGAAGTCCTCGTAGTAGCGCAGCTGGCTCGGCGCCAGGCGGTAGTAGGCCGCGTTGTCTATGCCGCGCAGGGACAGGGTGGGCCCCAGGTGGCTCCCTTCGCCGGTGTGGTTGTACACGACGTCGAGGATGACCTCGAGCCCCGCCGCGTGCAGGGCGCGCACCATCATCTTGAACTCGCGCACCGCCTCCACCGGATCACCCGATGCGGCATACCGGGGATCGGGGGCGAAGAACGCGAGCGTATTGTATCCCCAGTAGTTCGTCAGTCCGCGCTCGACGAGGTGCCGGTCGTTCACGTGGTGGTGCACCGGCATGAGCTCCACCGCGGTCACTCCGAGGTCGCGCAGGTGGCGGATCGCCGGCTCCGACGCGAGCCCCGCGTACGTCCCGCGCAGGGGCTCGGGAACGGCGGGATGCAGGCGCGTGAAGCCCTTCACGTGCGCCTCGTAGATGATCGTCTCGTGCCATGGGCGCTGCGGCGGGGCGTCGCCTCCCCAGGTGAACGCATCGTCCACCACGACCGCGAGCGGCGCGAAGGCCGCGTTGTCGCGTGGGCTCGGTGCCAGGTCCGCGTCGGGATGGCCGATCTGATAGCCGAACATCTCGTCGGCCCAGCGCACGTCGCGACCGATCGCCTTCGCGTACGGGTCGAGCAGCACCTTGGCTGCATTGAAGCGATGACCGTCGGTGGGCGCGTACGGCCCGTGCACGCGGTAGCCGTACAACTGGCCCGGTTTCAGTCCGGCGATGCGGCAGTGCCAGACCAGGTCGGTCTGCTCGGGCATCGGGATCCGGATCGCCTCGGCGGTGTCCGACACCGACTCGAAGAGACACAGTTCGACGGCCGTCGCGTGCTCCGAGAAGAGCGCGAAGTTGACCGCCAGCCCGTCCCAGGTGGCACCCAATGGGTACGGCTCCCCCGGCTGGATCCTCATGGCTGACCGCTCCGGTGGCGGGTGATCATGCGATCCGCTCCAGCAGGGCCAGCGGGAGGCGCGCGAACACGTCGGCGAGCGGCAGCAGCGCCACGTCACCCTCCACCGTCGCGGCGACGTCGCGTCCCGTCAGCACGTCGCGGTAGCGCTCCCCCTCCCACTCTCGCGGAAGGGCAATGGCCGTGTCGTCCCAGACGGTCCGTCCGACGGGAATCCGATCCGGCTGCATGGACTCGAGAAGCCGCGCGAACCAGCGCCCCGCCGCGACGACCACGTGCCGGTCGTTCGCGCGGCGGCCGAAGCAGACGACATGCCGCGCTCGCACCCCGCGCGGCGTGAGGGGCTCGTACGTGCCGCGCTGAAAGAGCGTCGCCTCCCGCCGCCGGAAGCGCAGCGCGCGGCTCGTCACCCAGAGCTTCGCGCGCGGATCCTCTGGCCGCTCGGCGAGCGCGCACAACAGGTCGGGACCCTCGCGCTGCTCCGCCTCGTCCAGCGCGCGGAGCAACGCCTGCCGCTCGCCGAAATCCACGCGCCCACGGTTGTCGGGGTCGACCAGGCGATACTCCCAGATCTCGGTGCCCTGGTAGAAGTCCGGCACCCCCGGCACGGTGATCTTGAGCAGGACCTCCGACAGCCCGCTCCACAGCCCGGGGCGCAACGCGCGAGCCACGAAGCGCGCCACGTCCTGCGTGAACCCGGCGGATTCGCGGGCCTCCAGGGTGCGGGTGATGAAGTCGTGGGCGGCCGTCTCGTACGCCTCGAAGGGGCTCACCCAGCTCGTGTGCACCTTGGCCTCGCGCAACGCCTTCTCCATGTAGCGCTGCAGGCGCTCCACGAACTCGTCAGGCAGCGCCGAGCCGTCGTTCCCGGGGGGCCACACGCCCACGAGCGTCTGGTAGAAGAGGTACTCGGCGGTCCGGTCCGGCATCTCGCGCCCGCGCCGCATCGTCTTCAGGGGCAGGTTCCACTCGTGCCAGCGCTGCACGGCCGCACTCCACTCCGCCGGGAGCTCGGAGAGCACCCGAACGCGCGCGCGCACCTCTTCGCTCCGCTTCGTGTCGTGCGTCGACGTGGCGACGAGTCCCCCCGGCGCGCGGCGCAGGCGTTCCCGGTTCGCCGCGTGGAAGGTGTCCAGCGGAACCTGGAAGCGGTCCGGCTCTCCGCCCACCTCGTTGAGCGAGGCGAGCGGATACCAGCGGTAGAACGCCGTGTCCTCCGTCCCCTTGGCCATCACCGCGCTGGTGAGCTGCTGCGTCCGGAGCACGAAGTCCCTCCGCTGCTGCCGCTGCGCCTCGGTGAGGCCGGGCGGGTGATCGAGCGTCAGCAGCACGCCGATGAACTCGAACAGCGACGCATTGGTCGCGGGGTTGCGGTGCAGCGCGTCCTCGATGGCCCGGGCGATGACGTCCCGATCGGTCTCGCTCACGGGCTCGCCGTCGCGGCAGTACGTGCGGTAGACGGGGAAGCAGGCGATGACCTCGCGCAGGGCGTCGAGCAGGCCGTTGAGCGTGAAATCCCGCGTGTACCGGTGCTGCTCCGAGATGCGGTCGAGCTTGCGCGACAGCACCGTGAGCTCGCTGGAGAGCGAGGCCCGCAGCACGAGCTTGCGACTGTGGTACGAGACGTCGTCGTAGTGCGGGGTGCCGCGTGCGAAGGACTCCCAGGTCGCGCGCAGGGGCGCCTCACCCTCCGGAGCGGTGAGGACGCGGTCCAGCAGTCCCAGGGCGTCGTACCCCGTCGTGCCGGCCACGGGCCAGGCCTCCGGCAGGCGCTCGTCGCCCAGCAGGATCTTCTCGACGACGACGTAGAACCGTTCCTCGCCGTTCGCCGATCCCAGTTGCCGCTGCAACTGGCGCAGGTACCCGTGTGGATCGCGCAACCCGTCCACGTGGTCGATGCGGAGTCCGGTTACGACGCCGTCGCGTACGAGCTGGAACGTGAGCTCGTGCACGGCCCGGAAGACCTGGGGATCTTCCACCCGGATCGCCGCGAGGTCGTTCACGTCGAAGAAGCGGCGGTAGTTGATCTCGTCCGCGGCGACGCGCCAGAAGCTGAGCCGGTACGCCTGCTCGTCGAGGAGGCGCTCGAGCCGCGCGAGCTCGGCGGGATCGTCGCGGCCGCCATTGAGGCCGGCGAGGGAGTCGTCGACGGCATCGTGCGCGTCGGGTGAGGCGGCCAGCAGCGCCGCGAGGCGGCGCTTGATGATGCGCTTCTCACGCTGCCGCTCGCGCAGCTTGTGGGGCGCGAGATCCGTGCGGGACGGCAGGTGCCCGATTGCCGTGAGAATGCTCTCGAGCTCCAGCACGTCGGCGTCCTCGGGGTCGCGCGTCTCCCGCAGCCGCGCGAGCGCGGGCTCGAGGATGTGCGTCCAGCTTTTCGGTGCCAGCGGCATGACGAGCGCGCCATAGTGCAGCCGGAACGCGCCCTCCTGCTCCTCCAGCCGCACGACCAGCTCGTGCTGCTCGACGGCCCAGCCGTACTGCGCGCCAAGCATGGGGAAGAGGACCTTGTTCCGGAGGTCGGACTTGGGCGGGTTCCAGTCGATGTCGAACCAGCTCGCGTAGGGTGATGCAGGGCCGTTCTCCAGGACATCCTGCCACCACACGTTGTCGGGATCGGAGATGCACATGTGGTTCGGCACGAGGTCGAGGATCAGCCCCATGCCGCGCCCACGGAGGGCCTCCCCCAGGCCGCGCAGCTCGTCGAGGGTGCCGATCTCCGGATTCACGCGGCGCGGATCGACGACGTCGTAGCCGTGGTTGCTGCCGGCCCGCGCCGCGGAGAGCGGCGAGGCGTAGAGGTCACTGACGCCGAGCGACTCGAGGTAGGGCAGCGTCGCCCGGACGGCGGCGATCGTCTGCGACGCGTTGAACTGCAGGCGATAGGTAGCCGTGGGCAACCGCACGCGGATGTCCTCCGGATGAGCGCGCGCGCCGGCGCGCCCGGGCCGCGAGTGGAAGGTCGCTGGGTGAAGATGCTCTCGAGGAATCCGCTGGAAACCTCAACGTTCGGCGCGTCTCTGACGTACCTTATTGATGACACGCGGCCTGTCAACCGCAGCGGCCGCGACCGTGCTCCCTGCGAGCCGGTATCGCGTTAGGCATCGCGCCGGAGCGCGTTCGCCTTAACGCAACGCGCGGGCCAGCGTCCAATCCCGTGCGCCCGCCGGATGCAGCCTCGCGGCGCGATGCGACGCGTTATGGCCGAGTCGGCTGAACCGGCTTCCGGCGCGCACGCAGACCCTCATCGGTGGCACCGACCGGTGGACTTCACCGGGTCAGTCACCGGTACTCACCGGGAACGGTCATGAAGCGAATCCTTCTCGCGCTCGCCGTCGTCGCGACGGTGGCGGTCGGCATCTTCTTCCTCACGCGTGACCGCAGCGCGAACGCGACCTCATACCGCTTCGTCTCGATCTCTCGCGGCGACATCGAATCGTCCGTGACGGCCACGGGCTCGCTGAGCGCGGTGCGCACGGTCCAGGTCGGCACACAGGTGTCCGGGCAGATCGCCGAGCTCTACGTCGACTTCAACGACCGCGTCAGGAAGGGACAGCTCATCGCCCGCCTCGATCCCACGCTCCTCGAAGAAGCCGTGCGCCAGGCTCAGGCCGACCTCGACCGCGCCGCGGCCGACCTCGCCCAGAAGGAGTTCGTCTTCCAGCAGACGGACCAGATGCACCAGAGCGGCGCCGTGACCGAAACCGAGCACAAGTCCGCGCTGTTCGCGCTGCAGATGTCCCGGGCCGGCATGAAAGCCTCCGAGGCGAACCTCGAGCGGGCGCGCCGAAACCTCCAGTATGCGTCGATCCACGCCCCCATCGACGGCATCATCATCGAGCGGAACGTCGATGTGGGCCAGACGGTCGCCGCGAGCCTCTCGGCCCCACAGCTCTTCCTCATCGCCGAGGACCTGTCCAGCATGCAGATCCTCGCCTCGGTGGACGAGAGCGACATCGGCCGCATCGCGCCGGGCCAGCAGGCCCGCTTCACCGTCCAGGCCTTCACCGATCGCACCTTCGAGGGGAAGGTCCGCCAGGTCCGGATGCAGTCGGCCACGACCGAGAACGTCGTGAACTATACGGTTGTCGTCGACGTGGACAACAGCGACGGCGCCCTGCTCCCGGGCATGACCGCCACGGTCACGTTCCGCGTCGCGGGCGCCGAGAACGTCCTCAAGGTACCCAACGCCGCGCTGCGACTGCGCCCCACCGAGGCGATGCTCGCCGCCGCCGCGGACGACGAGACCGGCGAAGTGCCCGAGGGCACGACGCGCCTCTGGACGCTCGACGCGCAGGGGCAGCCCCGGGCGCTCGCCGTCGTCGCCGGCCTCACCGATGGTCAGGAAACCGAGGTCTCCGGCCCGGGGCTCCGTGAAGGATTGCGCGTCATCGCGGCGATCACGACCGGTGGCCCGGCGGCGAGCGAAGGCGTCGCGAGCCCCTTCCAGACGGCGCAGCCACAGGGCGGGCGCGGACGCCGGGGAGGCTTCTGATGCGCAGAGCCCACGAGCGGATGGCCGAACTCATGCCTGACGAGCGACCGGTCATCGCAGTCCGGGACCTCCGGCGCGTCTACCGCACGGGGAAGACCGAGGTGCACGCGCTGCGGGGCATCGATGTCGACATCCGGCGCGGCGAGATGGTCGCGATCATGGGCGCGTCGGGATCCGGGAAGTCCACGCTCATGAACATCCTCGGCTGCCTCGACCGGCCCACCAGCGGCTCGTACACGCTGGATGGCGTCCGTGTCGAGGGGCTGAAGAAGGACGAGCTCGCGGACATCCGGAACACGAAGATCGGGTTCGTCTTCCAGGGCTTCAACCTGCTGCCGCGCACCTCGGCGCTCGAGAACGTCGAGCTTCCGCTCCTCTACGACCGGACGGGCCGGCGCATCGACACGAAGGCGACGGCCCGCGAGGCGCTGGAGCGCGTGGGACTCGGGCCGCGCATGGACCACGAGCCCAGCGAGCTCTCCGGCGGACAGCAGCAGCGCGTGGCGATCGCGCGTGCCCTCGTGACGCGCCCGGCCATGGTGCTCGCCGACGAGCCCACGGGAAATCTCGACAGCCGGACCTCGGTCGAGGTCATGTCGGTCTTCCAGGCGCTGAACGACGAGGGCGTGACGATCCTCCTCGTGACGCACGAGCCCGACGTCGCCCGGTATGCCAGGCGCATCGTCGAGCTCCGGGACGGCCGGATCATCCGTGACGAGCCGGTCCTCGATCGCCATCTGGCGGACGAGGACCTCGAACGGCTCGAGCCGGTGACGGCGGGAGCGTCGGCATGAGATCGAACCGCCTGATCGTCGTCGCGTCGAAGAGCATCGTCAAGAACAAGATGCGCACGTTTCTCACGATGCTCGGCATCATCATCGGCGTGGGCGCCGTGATCGTGATGGTGGCCGTGGGCCAGGGCGCGCGCACGCAGATCCAGCAGCGCATCGAGAGCCTGGGCACCAATCTCATCGTGATCACCCAGGGCGCGAGCCAGAGCGGCGGCGTGAGCCAGGGCGCGGGGACCTCCAACCGCCTGACCGTCGAGGACGCGGAGGCACTGCGCAATCAGAGCATCCTGCTGACCGACGTCTCGCCGGTCGTGATGACGTTCTCGCAGATCGTCGGTGGCGAGGGGAACTGGCGCACGGCCATCCACGGCGTCGCGCCCGACTACTTCACGATCCGTGACTGGACCGTGCAGTCGGGTCGGGTCTTCGATCAGAACGAGTTGCTCGCGTCGCGCAAGGTCGTGCTCATCGGCCAGACCGTGGCAAGACAGCTCTTCCCGGACCAGGACCCGGTTGGCCAGCAGCTCCGCATCCGAAACGTCCCCGTCGACGTGATCGGCGTGCTGGCGCCCAAGGGGCAGACCGCGGAGGGGAATGATCAGGACGACGTGATCATCGCGCCGTTCACCACGGTGGAGACGCGGCTCTCGCGCCGCACGTGGATTCCGCAGATCCTCGCGAGCACGCCCAACAAGGCCGACATCCCCGCGGCGCAGGAGGAAGTGCGCGCCATCCTGCGCGAGACCCACGGGCTCGCCGACTACGAGCCCGACGACTTCACCGTGCGCAACCAGACCGATCTGGCCGATGCCGCGCAGGGGACGACCGAGGTGATGTCGCTCCTCCTGGCGGCGATCGCGAGCATCTCGCTCGTGGTGGGCGGGATCGGGATCATGAACATCATGCTCGTGTCGGTCACGGAGCGCACGCGCGAGATCGGGATCCGGCTCGCGGTCGGCGCACGCGGGAAGGACGTGATGCGGCAGTTCCTGGTGGAGAGCGTGGTGCTCTGCGTGATCGGCGGGATCTTCGGCGTGCTGGTGGGCTTCACCGGTGCCGCGATTCTCGAGCGCATCACCGGCTGGGGGACGACGATCGCGCCCGCGATGGTCGCCGTGGCGATCGGCTTCTCGGCATCGGTGGGGATCTTCTTCGGATACTATCCCGCGCGAAAGGCTGCGATGCTGGATCCGATCCAGGCGCTGCGGTACGAGTAGGGGCTTCGCTGCCGCTCCACACGAGAGCGATGCCGCCGTGCTGCTCGGTGCGCCGCTCGATCTCGATCTCGTGGAATCCGTTCTGCATGAAGTACGGCGTGCGCGTGATGCCGTACGCCTCCGGGTCGAGCACCGCGATCGACGTGGTCCCATCCCCCCGGTGTGACCCGGCCACGAGCAGGGCGCCGGGGAGGAACAGGGATTTTGCTGGCGCCCCCGGTCGCGCGTCATGCCGGCCGGACCCGACGTGCAGCCACAGGTATGCCGCGATGAACGCGTCGATCGACTCGACGTCGCTACTGACGCCAGTGGTGGGGGGCCCGCGCTCCCCTGAATCGGCGGCTCATCCCGAACGCAGGGCGCTCGTCGGATCGAGCGACGCGGCGCGACGCGCGGGAACGGAGCACGCGGCGAGGGCGATCGCGATGAAGAGTCCCACGATCGCCGCATACGTCGCGAAGTCGGTGGGGGGCACGCCCACGAGCATGGTCGTCAGCGACCGCGTGAGCCAGAACGACGCGACGAGTCCGATCGCCAGCCCGAGCGCGCTCAGCTTCATTCCGTGGCCGATCACGAGAGCGAAGATGCTGCGGCGGGGAGCGCCGAGCGCCACGCGCACGCCGATCTCCGCGGTGCGCTGCCGCACCGTCGTCGCGAGCACGCCGTAGAGCCCGATGCATGCCAGCACGGCCGCGACCGTGGCAAAAACGCCGAGCATGACGAGCGCGAAGCGTGTGGGCGTCATGGCGCGGTCCACGAGACGCGTGTAGGGCTGCATTCTCGAAACCGCGAGCCTGGGGTCGAGCTCTGCGACCACGTGGCGCGCGGCACTGGCGAGTCGTGCGGGATCGCATGCCTCGCCGGGCCGACACGTCATGCGCACCATCCAGGTCCCGACGCCGTTTCCTCCGAAGAACCGGTCCGGCAGGAATATCGCTTCACGGCCCTTCGTGGCCAGGCCTTCATGTCGCTGGTGCTCCACGACCCCGATGACCTCGAGCCATTCCGGCTCCGGCGACCGCGCCGTCCGGATGAAGAGGCGTTTTCCCACGGCGGATTCGCCGGGGAACGCCCTGGCGGCGAGCACGTCATCGATCACGACGCCGCGGAACGACGAGTCGTTGTCGGCATCCGTGAGCGTGCGGCCGGCCAGGAGGCGCGTGCGCATCGCCTCGAAGTAGCCGGGAAAGACGACGTGCACGTTCGCCTGCTGAAAGCGCGACTGATCCGTGACGGCCTCTTCCTGTCCCCAGCGTGCACTGAAGAGCGTTCCGTCGAGGGGGAGCGGGAAGACCCCGGTTGCCGCTTCCGCGCCGGGCAGCGCGGCCAGCCGTTCGCGGAGCTGCGACTGGAAGCTCAGAACCTCGTCGGGCGTGCGATCGGCGCGGCCGCCGATCTCGAACGTCAGCACACCGTTCGGATCGTAGCCGGGCCGAACCCGAGAGAGCTCGACGAAGCTGCGCACCATGAGCCCGCCCCCGACGAGGAGCACGAAGGAGAGGGCGACCTCCGCGACGACGACGCCGTTGCGCAGCAGCCGGCCGCCCGCGAGGCCGCCGGTGCGCCCCGCCGCGCGCAGGACGTCCGCGAGCTCCGGCCGTGACGCACGCAACGCGGGTACGAGCCCGAAGAGCGCCGCCGCGACGATCGCGGCGAGCGTGGCAAAACCGAGCACCGCGAAATCGATGTCGATGGCGCCGAGCCGCGGCAGGTTCGCGGGAGCGAGAGCCGTCAGCAGCCGGATCCCCGCATGGGCCAGTCCCACGGCGAGCACCGCCCCGGTGAGCGACAGCACCAGGCTTTCCGCCACGAGCTGCCGGACGATGCGCCATGGCGAGCTCCCCATGGCCACGCGGACGGCCAGCTCGCCCTCGCGGGCCGCCGCCCGCACGAGCAGGAGGTTCGCGACGTTCGCGCACGCGATGAGCAGCACGAACGTCACCGCGCCCATGAGCGCGAAGATCGCGGGTCGCACGTCGCGGACCAGGTCGTCGTGCATCGGCTCGACGCGCCCCCGCCAGTCCGCGCCCCTCATGACCGCGTGCTGCTCGCGCTGCGCTGCCAGAAAGCGCTCCAACTCGCCGTGCGCCGCGGCGAACGTGGCCCCCGGCGCCAGCCGGCCGACGAGGCGAAGGAAGACATTGAAGCGCGGTGCGTTGACGTAGTCGATCCGCAACGCCAGCAGCAGGTCCGGGTTGGGCTCGATGTTCGTGTTCGGCGGGAAGAGGAGCTCGAATCCGGGGGCGAGCACGCCCACGATCGTGCCCGGCTGCCCCCCCATGTCGACCGATCGACCGACCACCGAGGGATCGCCACCGAATCGCCTCAGCCAGAAGCCGTGATTCAGTATCAGCATGTTGGGCGGCGGTGGCGCGGCGGCTGGCGCCGGCTGGGCGCCGGGGGCGGGCTCGGCTGGCGGCGGCGGAGCGATCGCATCGTCAGGCACGAAGTCGCGCCCGTGCAGGACGCGCGTCCCGAGCACCGCCAGCAGGTTCGACGTGACCCCCATGGCACGCACCTGCTCGGGCGCGTCACCGGCCACCTGAACCGTCACAGGGAACGGACTGACGCCCGCGATGTCGCGGAAGCTCGGCGCCTGGTCCTTGAGCTCCCGGTAGAGCGGCGGAGAGAAGGGAAAGTCGTTCACGTTCCTGGCACGCAGGTCGCCCCAGATCAGGGCGAGCCGGCCCGCGTCCGCGTACGGCAGCGGACGAAGCAGCACCGCGTTCACGACGCTGAAGATCGCGGTGCTCGCGCCGATGCCCAGCGCCAGCGTGAGGATGGCCGTGAGCGCGAAGCCGCGATTCCGGCTCAGGGAGCGCGCGGCCAGCACGAAGTCCCTGCGCACACCGTCGAAGGGGCGCGACCGGTAGTGCTGACGCGCCTCGGACTTCCAGCGCTCGCGTCCGCCGAAGTCGATGAGCGCCTGGCGTCGCGCCTCCTCCCGCTTCATCCCGAGGCGCACGTTGCGCTCGGTCTGCATGTCGATGTGGAAGCGCACCTCCTCCTCGAGCCGCTCGTCCATCTGGTCGTGGTGGTCGTGCTTCATCGCTCACCCCTCAGCCAACCGCAGGACCTGATTCACGGCGCCCGACAGGCGCTCCCACTCCGCGCGCTCAGCGGCAAGCTGTCGCTTCCCCGCGGGCGTGATCGAGTAGTAGCGCGCGCGCCGGTTGTTCTCGGTCTGACGCCACTCGGAGCGGACGTATCCCTGCTTCTCGAGCCGGTACAACGCCGGGTAGAGAGACCCCTGGTTCAGTCCCAGAACGTTGCGCGAGCCGGACTCGATCCGCTCCGTGATCCCCCAGCCATGCATGGGACCGAGCTGCAGCGCCTTGAGGACCAGCATGTCGAGCGTGCCCTGGAGCAGCTCGCGACTGCCGTCCTTCCCTTCCCTGCCGTCCCGGCCCACCGGCTCTCTCCTTTCGACGGTCGAAAGAAGATGCAGGAGGCGGCCCTGAGCTGTCAAGCGCCGCGCGTCACCCGTCCCGCCCGGTCGCCGCGGCGTCGCGGACCGCGATGATCTCCAGGACCGCGGGGGTGATCATCAGCGTGGTGGGCGCCCGCTCACACGCCGCGAAGGCCTCCCCGATCTCCTGCGCGCGCCGCGCGTTCAGGTACCCGAGCTCGGTCAGGCGCTGCAGCCCCGAGGCGAGGAAGGACGCGGGCCACTGCCAGACATAGTCCGACGGGCGCACCACGTCGATGAGGGGGCGGTGCGACTCGACGTGGAAACCCGCCTCGCGGAGATACCCGGGGAGATCGAGTGCGGCGTCGGGCTCCCCGCCCGACTCGCGCCACGATCGGCAGACCAGCGCGACGAACTCCTCCAGTTCCGGACAGCGCGGCGAGAGGCGCCAGGTGCGATAGTCGAAGTACTCGTGACTGACGAAGCGGGCGCCCGGGCGCAGGGCCGCGGCGATACGACGCACGAGGTCGCCCGGCCGGTTGAGAAAGGCGAGCACCCAGCGGCACCATGCCCCGTCGGCCCCCGTGACCCCGAGCGGGTCGGCCTCGAGATCCCGGTCGGCGGTCGTGACGTGACGCATCTGGCGGCGCCGGCACTTCGCCTCGAGCACGTCGAGAAAGCGCTGCGATCGATCGAAGGCGTACACGCGACCGGCCGGGCCTACGAGCTCGGCCATGTCGAGCGTGGCATAGCCGGGCCCGCATCCCACGTCGAGCAGTGTCTGGCCGACGTTGAATCCTGCCCGGCGCCAGGCATCGAGGACGCGCGGGCGCCAGACGCGGTGCTGGAGGCCGAGTCGTTCGATCTCGATATCGTTCACACCCAGGAGGTAGTCGTCCCGATGCGGCGCTGTCATGTGCCACCGTCCGGTTCAGGGTCGTGGGACCTGATACCCGTGCGCGCGAACGCCGGGGCGCCGGTGTCAGCCTATGCGGCCTCGGCCGCGCTGTCGCGCCGGAAACGGACGTGCCGTCCGGCCGGTCGGGCGGTCGGCTTCGCGCGTCCTTGACGCCGCAGCCTGGTGCGCATATATGTAGACGGGCATACTATGCAGACCGTCTATCTATCGACCCGATGATGAAGCCGGCCGCGAAGCGTGATCCGCTCACGGGGACGCTCGAGATGCTCATCTTGCGTACCCTCTCGGTGGCGCCGGCGCACGGGTACGCGATCGCGCAGCACATCGCGCGGCTGTCCGATGGCGTATTCCGGGTGGAACAGGGGTCGCTGTATCCGGCGCTGGAGCGGCTGCTGCAGAAGGGGTGGGCCACGGCGCGCTGGGGGGAATCGCCGACCGGACGGCGCGCGCGGTACTACACGATCACGCGCGCAGGGCGGAAGCAGCTGCAGGAGAAGGTCTCCGACTACGACCGGGTTGCGCACGCGATTGCGCGCGTGCTTGGCCGCGCCTAACGAGACACGGCATCGATGCCGACGCTTCGCGGCTTGCTGCACCGGCTGTACGTCTGGATTCGAGGAGAACGGTACGCCGAGGAGCAGCGGGAGGAAGTCGAGTTCCATCTCGCGCTGGAGCGCATGCACCTGCAGCACGGCGGCGCCGGGCCTTCAGACGCGGCGCATTCCGCGCGGCGACGCTTCGGCAACGTGAGCTTCTACCGCGAAGCGAGCCGTCGCGCGGCCGGCCTCGCGCCGCTGGATCGGTTGACGCAGGACATGCGGTACGCGTGGCGCGGCGTCTGTCGCGACCCCGGCGTGGCGATCACGGTCGTCGTCACCTTCGCGCTCGGCGTGGGGGCGAATGCGGCCGTCTTTTCGTTCCTCGACCGCGTGCTGTTCCGGCCACCGGCGGGGTTGGCCGATCCGGCTCGAACGCACCGGCTGTACGTACCACTCCCCGGCCGCGGCGGACGGACTTTCGTCACTGATCGCTTCAGCTATGAGGAGTACCGCGCGATGCGGGATGCGGCGTGGGGGTACGCCCGGGTCGGGGCCACGCTGCGAAGCGACTCGAGCTCGCTCCGGTTCGCCCAGGGCGAGGTGCCGGTCCGGCGCGCCTTCGTCACGGCGGACTTCCTTCCCTTGCTCGTGGATCGGCCGGCGCGCGGCCGCTTCTTCACGCCCGACGAGGACGACATCGACTCGCCGGCCCCCGTTGCCGTCGTCAGCCACGCGCTGTGGCAACGCGCATTCGGCGGAGCACCCGATATCGTGGACCGGGGGGTCGACGTCGGGGGCATCCGGCTCACGATCGTGGGCGTGGCGCCCGAGGGGTTCACGGGACCGGGGCTCAGCGCGGACGACATCTGGATCCCCGCGAGCGCGGCGCCGCACTACGGTCCGCAGCGGGAGCCCTGGTACGCGAGCGGCGCCGTCTACATCGGCATCGTGGCGCGCGTCGAGGACGGGATCGATCCTCGTCAGGCACGCCAGCGACTGGACCAGGCGTACCGCGTGACGTACGATCGTCAGTCCCCTGCCGATACGCTTCGAGCGATCATGATGGAATCGATCATCGAGAACCGGCGGCCGGGCGCCAGGCCGCAGGAGATCTCGATCTCAGTGCGGCTGGCGGGGGTCGCGCTCATCGTCCTGCTGATCGCCTGCGCGAACGTGGCCAACCTGCTGCTGGCGCGCGCCGCGCGGCGACGGCGCGAGATCGCCGTGCGCCTGGCGCTCGGGGTCTCACGCGGGCGGTTGCTCCAGCAGGTGCTTACCGAGAGCGTCGGGCTCGCGCTCGCCGGCGCCGGCGCCGCCCTCGTGATCGCCGCGGTCGCCGGATCCGTGCTGCGCACTCGGCTCATGCCTCGCGTGCAGTGGGGCGATGCGGTCCTCGAGGCGCGGGTGATCTGGTTCGCGCTCGCGCTCGCCCTCGCGTGTGGTCTGCTCGCGGGTCTGGCCCCTGCGCTCACCGCGGCGCGCGGGCAGATCCTCGAGGCGTTGAAGGGTGGGGTCCGCGATGGCGCGTCGCACGGGACGACGCTGCGTCGCGCGCTGCTCGTCGCGCAGGCGGCGCTGTCCGTGGTGCTGCTCGTCGGAGCGGGGCTGTTTCTGAGGAGCCTGCGCAACGTGCAGGCGATCGATGTCGGCTTCGATGCCGACCGTGTCGTCGTCGGCTCGGTGTTCTTTCCCGATCAGCAACCGCATCCCGAGCTCGCCGACGCGCTCGTCGACCTCGCTGACCACCTCCGGTCGGCGCCCGGTGTCGAACGTGTCGCGCTGAGCCGGGCGGCACCGCTCACGATGACCTACTCGATGCCCATCGCAGTGCCCCGGCGCGACAGCGCCTTTCTCGCGCAGCTCGACGTACCCGATCTCATCGTGGCGTCGCCGGAGTACTTCGCGGTCACCGGGATGCGCATCATCGCGGGGCGGCCCTTCGGCGCCGGGGACCGCGAAGGCGCCCCTGCCGTCGCGATCGTGAGTGAGACGATGGCGCGAACGCTCTGGCCCGGCGAGAGCGCTCTCGGGAAGTGCGTGATCTACCACAAGCCGACGAACCCATGCAACACGATCGTCGGCGTGGCCGCGGACGCGCGTCAGTGGAGCCTGATCAAACCGCCCGCCATGCAGTATTTCCTGCCCCTGGCGCAGCGCACCGGGCCTAACGTCAGCGGCCAGCCGCGCGTCATCCTGGCACGTACGGCGCCCGGCCAGGCCACGGCCGTGGCGCTGCTGATGCACCGCGAGCTCCGGCGGCTCCTTCCGAACGCGATCCCCGAAGTCGCCAGTCTGTACCGCAGGCTCGAGCCGCAACTGCGTCCCTGGCGGCTGGGTGCGTCGCTCTTCACGGTGTTCGCGTTGCTCGCGCTGCTGGTGGCTGCCGTCGGCGTGTACGGGGTGATGTCATACGTGTTCAGCCAGCGGGTGCACGAGCTGGGCGTGCGAATGGCACTCGGCGCCCGCGCCGCCGACGTGGTGCGCATGGTGCTGAGCTCGAGCCTCCATGTCATCGCCGCGGGCATCGCGCTGGGCCTCCTCGGCGCCATCGCGGCCGGTCGTCTCGTGCAATCCCTGCTCTACGGTGTGAGCGCCCGCGACCCCATGACGATGATCGTCGCGCCGGCCGTCCTGCTGGTGATCGGCGTCGCGGCCGCGCTGCCGGCCGCCTGGCGCGCGACGCGCGTGGATCCGGTGGCCGTACTGCGCGAGCCGTAGCCGCGGCGTTGCGTTGCGGCGGCGGCGGCCCGCCCCGTAGCGAGCCCCAGGCCCGCGCAGATGACGCGAGCTGGGGCTCGGTACCCCCGGGGCTGCTACACGGCCGGATGGTGCGCCGCCGTTCGCCCCGACGGTCCGCTCGGACGATCCTACTGCGCCGTGATCGTCACGCGGATGATCGACGTGAGCGGAGGCAGCGCGAGCGTGGTGTCGGTGACTGGCACCAAACGCAGCGTCGAATCCGGGTCGGCTGCACCAGTATTGGGCGCCGCCTGTACCGGCGCCTGGTCCGGGCCGGTCCCGGGCGGGGTGTCGGCCTCGGTGCCCGCGTCGTACAGCACGATCTGCGACGTGACGTCGCCGGTGACCGGCGTGCTCCCGTCGAACAGATCGAGCCCCGCGCCGCTGAAGGCGAAGAACCAGTCGTTCGACTGCGCGAACATCGTCTCGATCATCAGCCGGTCACCCGGAACCGCGGAGAAGGTGAACGTCACCGTTTCGCCGGGAAAGATCAGCGGAGAGTTGTCCGCCCCTCCGGGCGCCTCGAACGTTCCACCTTCCGCGGCCGTGAGGCCGGCGACCCTCGCCCCCTCGGCGGCGTTGTCCCCGTCCTCCGCGAGGCGCTCGAGCGACTCCACGACCGGCTCGCCGATCAGAAAGAGCGGGTTGAGATTCGTGTAGACCGCCCACACCCCGGGTGACAGCGGCACGACGCCGTCCAGGCGTGTCACGGCGAGCGTCCCCTGCGTGGAGACGTTCTCGATCGTGACCGTGAAGGTCGTGCTGACGGGACCCGACGGACCCTCATCGTCGTCGTCGTCGCAGGCCGCGGCGGCCACGGCCCCGATCGCCAGGATGGCGGTTGCCGTGAATCTGGTAATCTGATGCATTCGCGCCTCCGGAAAGGTCATCGGTGATTCCGGAGTGACGCCAACGCATGGCCCGCGCCAGTGCGTCGCGTCCCGGGACGCCCGCACGACGGCGGTCGAGCACGGTACTAGTTAGGCGGGACGGACGGCGCCGTTCGAGACGAGCCGAAGCACGGCCATCGGATGAGGTGGCCGTGGCGGGGGGTGAGCCCGGGGAGGTGCGTGGCGCTCGTCACCCCGACGGTACGCCGGCGTCATCGAATCTCCGCTGCACCCCGATAATAATCCCCGATGAGATGCTCCGCGAAGTACTCCATCAGCATCCGGTGGTAGTATGGCTGATAGTCGCCGTAGCCGTGCGCCTTCCCCGGCAGGATCATGAAGTCGAACCGCTTGTTCGCCTTGATCAGCGCGTTCACGAGCCGGATCGTGCCGCCCGGGTGCACATTGTTGTCCATGTCACCGTGCACGAGGAGCAGCCGCCCCCGGAGGTTCGCCGCGAGCTCGGCGTTGGTCGGGACGCGGATCTCGAAGCGCATGCTGTCGGCCGCCGTCGTGTCGTTATGCGCGCCGTTCCCACCGGTGCCGTTCGGGCCGCGTCCGCCGTTCTGGCCCGCGATCGTCCGGCGCCGCGTGCTGTCGGCGCCGCGGGGGACCTCGCGCAACCCGTGGTACTGTTCGCTCCAGTTCTGGTTGTAGATGTTGTTGTCGTGGTTGCCTGCCGACGACACGCCGACCTTGAAGAACTCGTTATACGGCGGCAGCAGCAGCGCCGCACCGGTCAGGAAGCCGCCCCCGGAGTGGCCGTAGATCCCGACCCGATCGAGATCGATCCACGGATGACGCGCGGCAAGCTGCTCGATCCCCGCCTTCTTGTCCGCCAGCGCGTAGTCGCGGAGGTTGAAGTAGCTGAAGTTCTGATAGGCGTTCGACCGCAGCGGGCTCCCGCCGCGGTTCCCGATCTGGATCACGATGAAGCCGAGCTGCGCGAGCTGCTGCTGGATGCCGCCGGCGTTGAACGCCACGCTCACCTGCTCCGTCTGCGGCCCCGGATAGACGTGCGCCACGATCGGATACTTCCTCGTGGAGTCGAAGTCGAACGGCTTCCACATATTGCCATAGATGTCGGTCACGCCGTCGGCAGCCTTCACCACGAAGGGCTCCGGCGGCCGCCAGCCGAGCACCTGGAGCTGCGAGACGTCGGTCTCCTCGAGGGGCATCACCTCCCGTCCCATGGCATCGCGCACCACCGCCTTCGTCGGCGCGTTCACGCGAGAGTGCACGTCCACCACGTACCTCCGCGTCGGCGACAGCGCCGACGCGTGGTTGAAGTCGCCGGCGTCGACGAGCTGGAAGCCGCTCCCGTCCGCGTTCACCCGGTAGAGGTGGCGATAGTAGGGATTCTCACCGGGCTCGCGCCCCACGCCGCTGACCCAGATCACACCCGCGACCGAGTCGATCTGCGGGATCTGGTCGGCGCGCCACGTACCCGCCGTGAGCTGCCGCTTGAAGGTCCCGTTATGGTCGTAGAGATAGTAGTGTCCCCACCCCGAACGCTCCGACCACCAGATCATGTCGCCCCCGCCCTTCAGGTAGCGCGGCGCCTGCGACTCGAGGTTCGCGCTCATCACGGACTCGGTGAGCAGACTCTTCGTGGTCTTCGTGGGGAGATCGATCTCGATCAGCTCCATGTTGCGCTGGAGCCGGTCGCGGCGCGCCAGGCGCAGCTTCTCCGAGCCCGTCGTCCAGTGGATGTAGAAGAGCCGCTGATCCTTCCACCGGGACACATCGAGCGCCGTGAGCTGCGCCTCGCCGCGCCGGTACACGAGCAGCTCGGCACGTGAAACGCTGTCCTCACCAGGCATCGCGTAGCGGTACGTGACGAGCGTGGGACGCGGCTCGGAGAGCGAATTCACCAGAAAGAGGTCCTTCACGCGGCGCTGATCGGCGCGCGTCACGTAGAACGCGCGGGAGTCGGGCGACCACGTGACGTTCGCGCGTACGCGCGGATCCCGGTTGCGCCCGCCGCCCTGTCGCCCCCCGCCCTGCTCGTCGTCGTCATCGTCGTCGTTCTGCTGCTGCACCTGCGCCGTGTCGCGGAAGCCGAAGCTGTAGTAGCGCTCGCCATCGCGCGTGAGCTGCACCGTGTCCGGCTTCCCCACCTCCACGAGATACAGGTTGTGGTTCATGGCGAAGACGAAGGCCGTGCTGTCCGGCGAGAAGTTGCGGAAGTCCTGCCCCGCCCCACCGCCCCGCCCACCACCGCCCCCACCTCCACCGCCGCCGCCACCGCGCCCCGTCCCCTCGGTCCGCTCCTCGTCAGGCGGCAGCGAGTCGCCGCGTGGCGGACGCCCCATGCTGCGGATCGTCTCGGTGATCAGGTGCCACTCGTAGCGGGTGGCCGCGGCACCGGAGTCCACGGTGAAGCGGATCGCCCGGTGGTCCTTCGTGAAGTTCACGGTGGTGAACGGAAGGTTGTTCGGCTCGTACGGCTTGCGGTGCGCCTCCGCCAGCGCCGCCGCGAGCTTCACATGGTCGAAGAGTGGCTTCTTCACCCTGGCCGGCGGGAACACCAGGTAGAACGCGGAGCCGTTCCGGTCGCGCCAGTTGTACCAGAGTGAGTCGGACTTCCCGATCCACCGGGGCTGGAGGTTCGTGCTGAACGCCACACGGCGCAGTGCCTCGGGACTGAACTTGTTCGACAGCTCCCAGTTGGCGCGGTGGACCCGGTTGGTCGCCACGGGACTCTGCGCGGCCCCCGGCGCCACGGCGACGCCGAGCAGCAGGAGCACGGCACGGAAGACGAGACGGTCGTTCGACATTGCGGGTTCCTCGGAACGGTCGGCGGGGTGGATCACTTTACGACTTCCGTTCCCCGGTGGAAAGAGCCGCGCTCGTCCCCGGCCAACCCTGCGCCGGCGGGGGACGTCTCAGGGGAGGCGGTGACGGGTGAGAAGGGGGGACGAGTGACGCGTCACGAGGGCGCCGGCTCCTGTCCCGGTCGCATCGCTGGCAGCCGTCTGCCCTCGGGTGCTCGCGTCCGCCCTCGACACCGAGGTATCGACGAACCGAGAAGTGTGGCCGGGGGAGCAACGCGCCGTCAGCCGAGAGGTGCGAGCCTGGGGGGCCGGTCCCGCAGCCCCCGCTCGCATTCCCTCGCTGCCCGACAACCAGCAACCAGCAACCAGCAACCAGCCCAGGGACAACTCTCGCATGACATTCGACGATCTCCGCTTCGCCTTCCGCCTGTTCGCCCGCCGGCGCCGCTTTTCCATCCTGCTGGTGGCCACGCTCGCACTCGGCATCGGCTCCGCGACGGCCATCTTCTCCCTCGTCGACGGGGTGCTGTGGAAGCCGCTGCCCTATCACGACCCGGATCGATTGTACTGGATCGCTCGAACGAACGACGCGTGGCGCGCGAGTCCGGTGCTCGCGCACCGCTGGAATGACCTCGCGCATGCACTACCACACTATGCCGAGTGGGCGGCGGCGCAGCGCTCGTTCGAGGAGACCGGCGCGTGGTTCCTCACGACCGGCGTCCTCACGAGCGACCACGGCGCGGAGCAGATCCCGGTCGGGCGGGCGACGAGCTCCCTCGTGCCCCTGCTCGGCGCGCGCCCGACACTGGGACGGTGGTTCCTGCCAGGTGAGGATGGCGCTGCCGCCACGCGGCGCGTGGTCCTGTCTCATGCCGCGTGGCAGTCACGCTTTGGCGGTGACACCGCCGTGCTCGGACGAACGGTGACGCTGAACGGGGCACCGCACGACGTGATCGGAGTGCTGCCGGCCCGCTTTCGGATGCTTGGCGAGGTGACGCCGGTGGAGCTCTGGGCGCCCGCCGGCAGCGCACCCGGCGTCGATTGGACACGCGACAACCACAACTTCAGCGTCATCGGACGGCTGAGGCCTTTCACGGCGCCGGAGTCGGCCGCCGACGAGGCGCGGCGCCTGCTCGCCGTCGACGAGCGCGGCGAGGGCATCGGCATCCGGATGGAGCCGGTCCAGAGCGAGATCACCCGGCACGTGCGGGCGCCCTTGCGCCTGCTCCTGTGGTCGGCCCTCCTCCTCCTGGTGATCGCATGCGGGAACGTCGCCATCCTGCTGCTCGGCGAGGGGAGCGCCCGTGATGACGAGATCGCGACCCGGCTCGCCATCGGCGCGCGGCGTGGCCGCATCGTCCGGCAGCTCCTGACGGAGAATCTCCTTCTCGGGGTGGTCGGCGGCGCGATCGGCGTCCTCCTTGCCACCGCAGCAGTGCGTGCCCTGCGCGTCGTGGCCCCGAGCGACATCCCCCGCATCGAGACCGCGCAACTCGATTTCCGCGGCGCGACGTTCGCACTGGTGCTCACCCTGCTCACGGCGGTCGTGTTCTCGCTGTCGCCGGTCGTGGCGGTCGTGCGAAAGGCGCCGGGCGAGGTCCTGCGCGCCGGGCGTGGCCGCCTCACGAGCCCCCGCGGGCTCCTCCAGCGATGGGGCGTCCTGGTGCAGTGCGCGCTCGTGATCGTGCTGCTCGCCGGGGCCGCGCTCCTCGTGCGCACGCATCAGGCGCTCCTCGCCGTCGATCCCGGATTCCGCACGGGGGAGCTCTTGAGCGTGCAACTGCGGCTCTTCGGCTCGAGCTCGCGGTATCGCGATGCGGCCGCGCGGCGGGTTCTGTTCGATCGGCTCGTGCGCGAGGCGTCGGCACTGCCGGGTGTGCGGGCCGCGGCGGCGGGATCCGTCGCCCCGTTCCAGGCACAGCAGGGGACGACGATCCACGTAGCCGCGAGTCCGGCGGTGAGCATCGAGGACGACGTGGCCGGGACCTACACGATCGTGGCACACGGATGGTTCGAGACCCTCGGTATCGCGCTGCGGACCGGGCGGCTCTTCGACGCCACGGACGACGCTCCCGGCGCCACCGCGATCGTGAGCGAGAGCTTCGCGCGACGCTTCTGGCCGGGCGCGAGCGCGGTGGGCCAGCGGATCCGGGTGGATGCCACCTGGCGCGAGGTCGTCGGGGTCGTGGGCGACGTGCGGCACGAGACGCTCGACGAGGAGCCGCGCCCCACCTTCTATCTCCCGGCGGCGCAGACGGAACGGATGCTCGAGACACTCGTGCTCCACACCACCGGCGATCCCCGTGCGTCACTTCCTGCGGTGCGCGCGCTGATCGCGGGTGTCGATCCCGCGATTCCCGTCATGCGCGCCGATCGATTGTCGGATCTCGTCGCGCACACGCTCGTGGAAGTGCGTTTTCGCACGATGCTGTTCGTCTTCTTCGCGCTCTCGGCCACCGTCATCGCGGCGGTCGGGGTCTATGGTGTGGCAACGGGGGCCGTGGCGCATCGGACGCGCGAGCTGGCGATCCGCATGGCGGTGGGCGCCACCCCCGCGTCGGTGCTGCGCCTCATGGTCCTCGGCATGCTCGGCGTGGCCGGCGGAGGCGTCGTGATCGGCCTCGTCGCCGCGCGAGCGGCATCGCGGGCGCTGCGACCGTTCCTGCACGGCGTGTCCGCCGGAGACGCGCTGAGCCATGTGTCCGTCGCGCTGCTGGTTCTGGCGGTGGCCATCGCGGCGGCGTGGATCCCCGCCCGGCGGGCGACGCGGATCGAGCTGATGAAGACCCTACGCACGGAGTAACACGCTGGGACTCTCCGCCTGTGCCTTCGCCATGGGCCTTGAGCTGAAGGCACAATGGACGGAGGGCCGCCAGCTACGAGGCTGCTGCGCGCGGTAGCCTCACTCTTCCCGCAGCGCCACCATCGGATCGGCGCGTGTCGCGCGACGCGCGGGGAGGATCGTCGCGGCGAGACCTACCGCGGCAATGGCCAGCGTCGCGGCGGCCAGCACCGCTGGGTCGCGTGGGCTCACCTCGTACAGCAGGTTGGAGAGCAGCCCCGCCAGCAGGATCGCGCCGGCCAGGCCGACGGCTGCGCCGGCGGCGACCACGCGACCGCCGCTCCGGATGACGAGCGAGAGCAGGCTGCGCCGATCGGCGCCCAGTGCGGCACGCACCGCCATCTCGCGTGTGCGCCGCGCCACCGAGAAGGACAGCACGCCGAACACGCCGATGCCCGCCAGGAACAGCGACAGCGATCCGAAAACCGTCATCACGAGCATCGCGAAGCGGCGTGACGCCGTGACGCGCGCGGCCTCGCTGCTCAGGAGGCCGATCTCCGCCGGAATCATGGGATCGATCGCCCGCACGCGCTCCCGCACCCCCTGCAGCAGCCGCTCCTCCGGCCCGGTCGCGCGAACGATCGCCGTGAGACTGCTGATACGCCACGCCGGCATGAGCTGGCGGTAGAGCACGAACATCTCCGCTACCGGCTCCGACTCGTAGCCGAAGTGGCGCACATCACTCACCACGCCGATCACCGTGATCCATGGTGCCGGCGTGCCGCGCGCCCCTGGCTCCATGCTCGTGGCGCGCACCATGCGCCCCAGCGGGGATTCGCCCGGCCAGAACCGCTCGGCCATCCGGCGATTGATCACCGCGACCCGAGGGCTTTCGGTCCGGTCACGCTCGTCGAAGGAGCGCCCTTCGAGAACGTGCATACCCAGGGTCTCGAAGTAACCGTCGCTGATCACGCGGTACCCGGCGCCGGCGCCCGGAATGTCCTTTCCCGCTATCTCGATGAAGCCCGTGCCGCCGCGCACGAGCGGCACCCAGTTGGCGAGCCCCGCGCCTCGGGCACCGGGAATCGCGCGCAGCGAGTCCAGAAGCGTTCGCCAGTATGTCAGCACGGCCAGGCTGTCATTCTGGTATCGCGGGCCACCCAGAATCACTTCGGCGGTCGCGACCCCGTTCGTCTCGAAGCCGAGCGGCCGGGCCAGCACGGCACGCAGGCTCTGCACCAGGAGGCCGGCGCCGGCCACGAGCATGAGCGCCATCGCGATCTCGGCGCCAACGAGCATCCGACCCGGCAGGCCCCGGCCGCCACCAACGGCCCCGCGCGTCCCCGCGCCGATCGCGTTGTTAGGCGCCGCGCGCGACGCCTGCAGCGCCGGCAGGATTCCGGTCAGCAGGCCGGCGATCGTCGAGATCAGGAAAGCCACGGCCAGGACGCGCAGGTCGACGCCGATCTCGGTCGCACGCGGGAGATGGCTCGCGGCCAGGAGCGTAGCGCTTCGCGTGAGCCCCCAGGCCAGGAACGCCCCCGACGCGCCGCCGATCAGCGCGAGGACCACGTGATCGACGAGCACCTGCCTGACGAGGCGGCCGCCCGACGCGCCCAGCGCCGATCGAACCGCCATCTCACGGGCCCGCTGCGCCCCCTGGGCCAGGTTCGCGCTCGCCAGATTCGCGCAGGTGATCAGCAGCACGAGGGCCACGGCGCCCAGTAGCATCTCGAGGAGCGACGTCGTGTCGCCGACGATCCGGTCGCGGAGCGGCATCACGTGCACACCATGAGAGTACAGCGTCGCGGGATCCTCCTCGAGGATGCGCCGCGCCACCACGCCGAGATCGTCCCGCGCCCGCGGGATCGACACGCCGGGCTCCAGCCGCCCGACCGCGAACCAGTTGATGTTGTTGCGGCTCTGCTGGCGGTGGCGGTACGGCGTCCAGACCTCCGTGCGTTCCGGGAAGACCTGCTCCTGGGCGACCACACCGATCACATCGTACGGAAACCCGTTCACCTGGATCACGAGCCCGGAATCACGTGATGCACCCAGCTGGCGACGCCAGAAACCTTCGCTCACCACCACCACGCGCTCCCCGCGCGTGACCTCGTCCTCAGTGAACGGCCGTCCGGTCACGAGCCGCATTCCCATGACCTCGAAAAACCCCGGCGTCACGAGCTGCGACCGGACGCGGAGCGCTTCCGTCCCCACGACGACCGAGGCGCCGTCGCCCATGTACAGCGCGACGCCAGCGAGCGTGCGGTTCTCCTCCTTCCAGTCGGTCCAGTTCTCCGCCGACACGGAGCGGATGATCGCCCCGGCCGAGTCTACGGACTGGAGCGCGACGAGACGGTCAGGATCCGGGAAGGGGAGCGGCCGGAGCATCACGCCGTCCACGAGCGCGAACACCGTGGTCGTGAGGCCGATGCCTAACGCCAGGGTGAGCACCGCGACGGCCGTGAGACCCGGGGCGCGAAGGCGCTGGCGGAAGCCGTGCCCGATGTCCTGCCGCAGGGAAGCGAACCAGTGCTGAAGTCTCATGGGCATGTGTGAGGAGCCGGCCGCCCTTGAATGACGGCCAGCGGGATGGACCCAGCGCCGCGCCCGCGCCGCCCCACGGGCGAGTTCGCGGGATTCAGCGACATCGCGCGCGAGATCACTTCATCGACCCGTTCTGGTACGTCGGGCGCGAATCGGCGGAGTGGCGGCGGCACTTCGCTGAACCGGCGCGAGACGATCTCCTGCGTGGTGGCTCCGCTGAACGGAGCACGACCCGCGAGCATCTCGTAGACCACGCACGCCAGGCTGTACACGTCCGAGCGGGCATCGAGCTCCACGTCCCCCGATGCCTGCTCGGGACTCACATACGCGGGGGTGCCCGCCGAGAAGTCCAGTTCCTTGCGCACGGCGACCCATTCGTTCGCCTCGCTGTGCAGCTTGCGCGCGATCCCGAAGTCCATCACGTAGGGATGGCCATCCTGCACGAGGATGTTCTCGGGCTTCACGTCGCAGTGCAGGACGCGATGCTCGTGTGCATGCCCGAGCCCAGACGCGATGCCATCGACGAGCGCGAGCGTCTCGTCCAGCGGCAGGTGGCCGCGCGCTCGCAGCAGCGCGCCGAGCGAGCCGCCGCGGATGTACGGCATCACGTAGTACGGACTGCCCGCACGCTCGCCCGCGTCGAAGAGCGGCAGGATGTGCGGATGCGTGAGCCGCGAGACGAGCGTGATCTCCTGAAGAAGCTGGTCGCTGCCCACGCCGGCCGCTGCCTCGGCCGAGACGACCTTCAGCGCCACGAGTCGGCCGAGCGCGCGGTCGTTCGCGAGGAAGACCGTTCCCATGCCGCCCTGCCCGAGCTCCGTCGTGATCTCGTAGCGCGGCGCGATCGCGATCCGGAAGTCGAGCTCGTCCGTTCGCGCTTCGCTCTCCGGCTCGAAGAGCTCCTCGGCCCGCACACCGAAGACCTCGAGCATGCGCTGTCGCGTCTTGGCGGACGGAAACGGATGCCGGCCGTTGACGATGTCGGACCAATGCCCGCGCGACAGCCCGAGCCGGATGGCCCAGTGGTTCTGGCTGACCCGGCTCGCCGCCAGGATCCGGGCGAGTCGTTCGAGCTTGAGGCGCTGGCGCATGAAGGAGACGAAGCCGCGGTCACGACCTGCCGAGCGCCCATCATGCGGCCGGGCCGGTCCTTCGAGAAGGGGAACGGCGCCCGAAAGTGTTCGGAGAGGTGTTCGGGGTGCGGCCCTTCCGTCCCAGGGACGACACGGTGTGTCGCTTGGCCCCCACTACGCGGTCTCGCGGCCCGCGAAGACTCCGCCCCTGATCGTTGACAAGCGCGGCGACGAGCCGTATGGTCTCACCACACCTAGTTAGAGGAAGCCGCATGGCCCGAAAGCCCGCCGATCTGCTCCATGGTACGCTCGACGCGCTGGTGCTCAAGACGCTGTCGTGGGGGCCCATGCACGGGTACGCCATCTCGCGCTGGATCGAGGATCGAACGAGGCAGGTCCTCACCATCGAGGACGCGGCGCTCTACAAGTCCCTGCACCGGCTCGAATCCCAGGGCACGCTCGAGTCGGAGTGGGGCGTCTCCGAGAACAACCGTCGCGCGAAGTACTACCGCCTCACCGCACGCGGCCGGGCGGAGCTCCGCGCCGAGACCGACACCTGGCGGCAGTATGCGGCCGCGGTGTTCAGCGTGCTGGAGGCTACATGAGTGAGGGGAGTGGCGAGCGGCGCTGGCAGCGCCTGATCCGATTCCCCTTCCGCGGACGGGCCGGCATCGCCGCGGACGTCGACGAGGAGTTCCGCTTCCACCTCGATCGTCGCGCGGAGGAGCTTCGCGCGCGGGGCCTCGAGCCACTCGCGGCGCGGGACGGTGCGCTCGGGCGGTTCGGAGATCTCAACGACGCCCGGAGGTATTGCGTGGCCCTGGATGCGCGAGTCGAGCGTGGCGCGCGACGCCGCACCTGGTTCGGGGACATCGCCTACGACCTGAAGCACGCGCTGCGACAGCTCCGCCGCGCACCGGGTGTCTCCCTCGTCGTCATCGTCACGCTGGCGCTCGGAATCGGCGCCACGACCGCGATCTTCAGCGCCGTACGCCACCTCCTGATCGATCCCATTCCGGTGCCCGGTGGAGACCGGATCTACGCCGTGTCGCGCGTCAGCGGCGACGGCTCGATGTTCATCACCCCACGCGGTGAGGCGGTCGCGGCCTGGCGCCGCGGCGCCACATCATTTGAACACCTCGGGACGTTCACGACGACCGAACGCACCCTTTCCGCGTCCGACGCTCCAGAGAACCTGATCGCCGGCGAGATCTCGGCCGACGTGATGCCCCTCCTGGGCGTACGTCCCCTCCTTGGTCGCGCATTCACGAATGACGACGCGCGCAACGGAGCGGCGGCGGTCACCATCCTGGGCCACGGCTTCTGGAAGCGTCGCTTCGGCGGCGATCCCCGGATCGTCGGCCAGACCATCTCGCTGGACGGACGCCCATTCACCGTGATCGGCGTCATGCCGCGCAACTTCTCCGTCCCGTTTCTGTTCGGCGAGACCGCCCGCATCTGGCTGCCGCTCAGCGCCGACCCCTCGGTCGTCGGCGCGCGAGCGATCGCGAAGCTGCGCCCCGGGGTCACGCGGGAGAGCGCCGAACGCGAGCTGAGCGAGATCATGCGGTCCGATCCCGTGAGTGCGCGCTCCGCCGGTGAGTGGAAGCCTATCGTGCGACGTCCGCAGGACTATCTGGGAACCGGCACGCGCGACACGCTGCTCGTACTCCTGGGAGCCGTCGGTCTCGTTCTCCTGATCGCCTGCGCCAACGTGGCCAACGTGCTCCTGGCGCGCGCGGTCGCGCGACGGCGCGAGTTCGTGATTCGCGCCGCCCTGGGTGCGGGGAGCGGCCGCGTCGTCAGGCAGGTACTTGCGGAAAGCGCGCTGCTGTCCGTCGCCGGCGGTGTGCTCGGCCTGCTCATCGCGTGGGGCGGACTCGGCCTCATCGTTCGCATTCGGCCGCAGCAGCTCGCCGCGCTCGACGAGGTGCGGATGAACCCCGAGATCGTGGCGTTTGCTCTGGCGATCTCGCTCGTCACCGGGATTCTGTTCGGACTCGCTCCGGCAATCTTCGCCACCGGTCGCCGGCTTCAGGATCCGCTGCGCTCTTCGTCGCGCTCTTCGACCGCGGGGGCCGGCGCGGGACGCGCGCGCCGCGCGCTGGTCGTCGCCGAGATGTCGCTTTCGGTCGTGCTGCTGGTCGCTGCCGGCCTCCTCGTTCGCACGCTGGTCGCGATGCAACAGGCTCCTCTGGGTTTCGATCCGAGCGGATTGACCAGGGCGTGGATCATCCTGCCGGCGGAGCGCTATACGAACGTCCAGCAGCGCACCGAGGCTTTCGGCGAGATCCTGCGTCGCGTGCGAGGCATACCCGGAGTCGAAGCCGCGACCTGGTCGATGGGCGTGCCGCCGGACCTCGGCATCACGATTGGCACGCTGGAGCTCGAGGGGCGCCCGGCTGCCACGGAGGGGAACGTCACGCTTCAGTTCAATGCGGTGACGCCCGAGTACTTCGGCATCCTGAAGAACCCCATCCGCGCGGGCCGGCCGCTGAGTGACCGCGACAGCGCCGCACGGGAGGTCATGGTGAGTGAGAGCATGGCGCGTCGCCAATGGCCGGGCGAGAGCGCGGTGGGGCAACGTCTGCGCCTCTCCTCGAACGGCCCATGGAACACCGTCGTCGGTGTGGTGGCCGACGTGACGCTTCCGAGCACGGGTGGCGCGCCCTTCGCGGGCGGTCAGGTCTACTACACCCGGTTCAACGCCGGCTTCGAAGAGGCCACGCTGGTCGTGCGCCAGACGACGGGGGCCCCCGGCCTCGCCACGGCGCTGGTGCGCGTGGCCGAGGCGGTCGATCCGATGATCCGCGTCCGAGAAGTGAATGCGGTCGGGTCCCTCGTCCAGGCGCGGTTCGCCAAGGAGCGATTCAACGGCATCCTGCTCACCGCCTTCGCGGTCACCGCGCTCGTGCTCGCGGGTGTCGGGCTCTATGGCGTCGTGGCGTACTCGGTGAGCCAGCGCGTGCGAGAGATGGGCATCCGGCTCGCGCTGGGCGCCCGCCCCCGTGCCGTCATGCGGCTCGTGCTCCTGGGCGAGGCGCGCCTGACGATTCTGGGCGTGGTCCTCGGCCTGCTGGCGGCGACCGCGGTCACCGGCCTCCTGCGCGGGATGCTGTACGCCGTCGAGCCGACTGACCCGCTCACCTTTGTCAGCGTAGGCGTCGCATTGCTCGCGATCGCGCTCGTGGCGGCGTGGGTGCCGGCGCGCCGCGCCATGCACGTCGACCCCGTCGTCGCGCTGCGGGGAGAGTAGCCGGGAGCGGCTCGGGGGTCCGAGTCCCCTTGCACTTCTACAGGGCTTGGCGTATGCTCTCCTGTAGAAGTGCAAAGGGACACCCTCATCCCCGCCGGCCGTGAACGACCGACTCGATCTCCCCCAGGGCACCCTCGACCTCTTGATCCTCAAGACGCTTTCGCTGCAGCCAATGCACGGCTGGGCGATCTCGGAGCGGCTGCATCAGGTGTCGCGCGCCACGCTCCAGGTCCCGCAGGGATCGCTCTACCCCGCCCTGCACCGGCTCGAGCGCCGTGGTTGGATAGCCGCCTCCTGGGGCGCCTCCGACAACAATAGAAGGGCCAAGTACTACGAGCTCACCCGCGCCGGCCGAAAGCAGCTCGCCGCCGAAGCCGCGGCGTGGGCGAAGCTCACGGCCGCCGTGGATCTCGTCCTCGACATGCAGTGAGAACCCGGTCCGGGATGCACCGATGCTGAACCGAATTCTGAGCGAGTTGCGATACCGCCTGCGCGCACTCTTCGATCGCGGCGCCGTGGAGAGGGAGTTGGACGCCGAGCTGCGCTTTCACCTCGAACGGGAAGCGGAGAAGCACGTGAAGGCCGGGATGCCGCGTCACGAGGCCGAGCGCAGGGCACGAGCGGAGTTTGGTGGCATCGCCGGCATCAAGGACGACACGCGCGACGCTCACGGGCTCGCCGCGCTCGAGACCACGTGGCAGGACCTGCGCTACGCGATTCGTGGCCTGCGGCGCAGCAAGAGCTTCACGATCGGCGTGGTGCTCACACTTGGCCTCGGGATCGGGGCGAACGCGGCAATGTTCGGGATCGTCGACCGCCTCCTCTTCCGGGCGCCGCCGGGGCTGCGCGAGCAGGACGCAGTGCACCGCGTCTACCGGCCGAGGAGGGAAGACGCGGGCTCCCGGATTGACCGCAACTATTCGTTCGCGACCTACCTGGACCTTCTGCGCGATGCCCGCGCGTTCGAGACGCTCGCCGCCTTCCAGACGCGCCGCCTGGCCCTGGGTGAGGGCGACGGCACCCGTGAGCTCCCGGTGACTGTCGCGAGTGCCAGCTTCTTCGACTTCTTCGACGTCCG
>DATIGO010000387.1:0-5219 GCA_035454665.1 Gemmatimonadaceae bacterium
AGCACCATGCCGCCGACGCGCGTCGGCGCGGCGCCGAGCGCCAGGCGGATGCCGAACTCTCGCACCCGACCGTTCGCCGCGTAGGAAACCACGCTGTACACGCCGATCACGCCGAGGAGCAGGGCGGCGCCGCCCGCGACGCCGATGAGCAGCAAGGTGAGGCGCACGCGTGCCGTCGCGTCGTCCACCAGGGTGCCGAGGGTGCGGATGTCCGTCGGCGGCACGCGGGGATCGAGCTCCCTTACGATCGTCTGGATGGTCCGCGCCGCGGGCAGTTGCGTCCCACGTATCGCGAACTGGACGTCCCTCGGGGTGAGCGGCACCGGGGAGCTGTCGGCCGGGAGGCCGTCGGCGTCTCGCAGCATGGGGAAGTACAGCATGGGGACGTAGCCGTCCTCGATCCGCTCCCAGTGCACGTCGCCGACCACACCGACGATCGTGAACGCCGGCGAGCCGGCGCGATCCGGTCTCCTGATGCGCCGGCCGACGACGTCTGTCGTCCCGAACAGACTCGTGGCAAGACGCTCGCTCACCATCACCGCCGGCGTGCCGCGCAGGTCGCCGGGCTGGAAGCCTCGTCCGGCGCGCAGCGGAATCCCCATCGTCCGGAAGTAATCGGGGCTCGCCATGTTCCCTGCCGCCGCGATTACGGGTCGCCTTTCCGCGTCGTCGGCCTGAAGCTGCCACGAAAGATTCGGCTCGCCGCGGCTCGCAAGGGGAATGCGCATCGCCGCGGCGACCGAGGTGACGCCCGGGAGCGCGGCCAGGCCGTCCATCGTTTTCGCATGGAACGCCGCGTTCTCGGCGTACGATCCGTAGCCGGTCGGCCCCCAGGGCAGGGACACGTGGAAGGTCATCGCGTTCGCGGGCTCGAACCCGATCGCCGCGTTGCGCAGGTTCCAGAAGCTGCGGCCGAGCAGCCCCGCCGCCACCAGCAGCATCAGCGCGATCGCTACCTGGAGGGAGACGAGGCCGTTCTGCGCGCGCCGCCAGGCGCGGCTCGTCGTCGAGCGCGATGCACGAACGCGGTCGATCAGCCGGTCGATCCTCGTGCGCGTCAGCGCGGTGAGCCCGACGGCGGCGCCGATCACCGTGGCGCATCCGAGCACCAGCGCCACCGTCTCCGTGGTAAAGGAAACTTCATGGAGACGCGGAATCTCGCGCTCGCTGAAGCCGAACTTCGTGGACAACGCGAGCGCAGCGGCCGGGAGCGCAACGAGCGCCGACGCGAGACCGAGCACCACTCCTTCCACGACGAATCGCTGCGCCAGTGCCAGTCGGCTGGCGCCGAGCGAGAGCGCGATGGCGATCTCCTGGCTCACGCGCTCGGTGCGCAGTAGGAAGAGATTCACGACGTTGGTCGTCGCGATGAGCAGCACGACGGCCACGAGAAGCCCGAGGAGCACGAGCTGGGCGCGTACGGGAGCGACGGTTGCCGTCTTGAGCGACTGAACGGCAACGCGCGCCTGGCTGCGCTGGAGCATGTCCGGCGTGATCTCCGGAAAGCGCTCGGAGAGTCGCGGAACGAGGGCGTTCAGCTCGGACTCGGCCGCCGCTGGGGAGATGCCGTCACGCAGGCGGCCGATGACACCGAAACCGCGCGCGCTGATGGATGGGTTCCTGACGCTCGTCGGCGCGGGATAGAAGATATCCACCGACGGCGTCGGGAAGTCGAAGGCGCGCGGAAGGACGCCGATGACCATGCGCGCGCCGCGGTTGATGTCGATGCGACGCCCGATGATCGACGGATCCGTTCCGTAGCGGCGCCGCCAGAGATTCTCCGAGATGAGGATCGGGAGCTCCCGCTCGCCGTACCAGGACGTATCGCCAGGCTGGAACAGCTGTCCGAGGAGCGGGCGCACGCCGAGGAGGGTGAAGGTGCCTGGCGTCATCAGGGCGACCGTCACGCGCTCCGGGGCGTCGCCGTCGGTGATGACGAAGGCGTCGTTCGTGGTGTACGCGCCGAGCTCGGTGAACGAGCGCGCGCCGGTTGCGAAGTGGACGTACGTGGGGCCGGAGTGCAGGTCACCCGGGGCGTCGATGCCGTCGGTGATGAAGCCGACGCGAACGAGGCGGTCGGGCTCGGGGTAGGGCAGGTCGCGCAACAGGACCCCGAACACGATGGTGCCGATGCCGGCCGCGGCGCCGATCCCGACGCCGAGGGTGGCGATGACGCCGGCGGCGAAGGCCGGCGCGCGGCGGATGCGTCGGATCGCGAATCGCGTGTCGCGGGCGATGTTGTCGAGGGCCACCACGCCGCGCGCGTCCCGGGTCTCCTCGCGGTAGCGCTGCTGTCCGCCGAAGCGGAGCAGGGCGGCGCGCCGGGCGTCGGCGTTGCTCATGCCGCGGCGGATGTTTTCGGCCGTTTCCATCTCGAGGTGAAAGGAAAACTCCTCGTCCTGTTCCGCGGCGAAGTGTGATCGGCGGCGGAACAGCTCCCTAACGCGTGCGAGCGCTGCGCGAAGGCGGTACAGCACGGGTCAGCTCTCCGCGGCCAGCACGAGCCCGACCGCACTGACGAAGCGCTGCCAGGAGGCGAGCTCGTTCCCGAGCGCGCGCCGTCCGGCGGCGGTGAGCCGGTAGTACTTGGCGCGCCGGCTGTTCTCGGTGATGCGCCACTCGGTATCGATCCAGCCCCGCTGCTCGAGGCGGACGAGCGCCGGGTAGATGGAGCCCTGGCCGACCTGTAGCGCGTCGTGGGAGAGTTGCTCGATGCGGTGGGTGAGTCCCCAGCCGTGCATCGGGGCGAGCGAGAGCGTCTTGAGGATGAGCAGGTCGAGGGTGCCCTGCAGGACCTGTTCATTGGTGGTGGGCTTGGCCACGGCTTCCTCCCGAATGACAGGAGGAAGGTGGTGTCGCTCCTCCCGAATGTCAAGAGGACGGGCGCTCGCGCGGTCTGCGCGGAGAGGGGCAGGCCAGCCGGATCGCGGAACCGGGGAAGGTGCCCCGCGCGTTGCGCTTCAGCGACGTGTCAGGCGCTCACAAGGTCGTGTCAGGCGGCTGCTGCATAGACGCCCGGACCATCCGCCAACGGTTCAGTCGCCCTCTCGCGGCCGGACCGGGCACGCGGCGCCCCAGGTGCTGGCGCCATCGCTGCGGTACAACATCAGACGTGCCCGGGCCCGCGGATCCTCGTACCGCATCGCCACGAGGCTGCCGGCGACCACCACGACAAACCGTTCAAAGGTGCGACACAAGGTCGCGAAGCTGAAAACGTGCGCCTCATCGTCAAACTCGAGGACGATAGGTGACTCGGGCGTCAACGCCAGCTCGCGCCCCTGTGCGAGGACATTGGTCCGGTAGCGTGCGAGGGTGTCCTCCGCCCAGCGGCGCCGGTCGCCCTGAAGTTCGGAGAGGAGCATCAGCGAGACCATCCCGGCCGTCGTCGGCGGCGCCAGCATCGCGGGGCCCGGGCAGCTTGCCAGATAGGGGACAACCAGGTCGTAGGGCACGGGGCGCGAGACGGGGAGGAACAGCACGCCGCTGCGCTTTCCCTCATGCGGACCACCCGCGTCAGGGCTGAAGTGACGATGCGCGGCCCCGAACTCGAAACGGAGCATCGCAAACGCCAACTCCGCTGCTTCCACGAGCTCCTTGTCCGCAGCAGATTCGACCATGGAGTACGTTGGTAGCTTGTTGACCGCCCAACGCTTGCATCAAGCCGCGCCGCGAAGCGGCGTCGGCATGACTGGCTTGTTGGGCCGCACTTTCTGCGCCATTTCCATGCGGCCCTCAGGCCTGCGGGTCGAACCCGAAAGCCCGTAGCTCCTGGTCACAACGACAGGCCTGCGCGATGCGCGCGGCCCACGCGA
Organism: Gemmatimonadaceae bacterium; assembly: GCA_035454665.1. GTDB lineage: Bacteria > Gemmatimonadota > Gemmatimonadetes > Gemmatimonadales > Gemmatimonadaceae > DATIGO01. Next base: position 3,813 of record DATIGO010000387.1, read on the forward strand.
CGGCCTCCTCGCGTGAGGGTAGTTCGAGCACAGTGAAGCCGCCGTCGAGCGGGGGCGCCCATGGGTAGCCGCCCTCGGCGACTGCTCCGTCTGCTGCGACAAGTACGGGCGGCACGCCTTCGTCGATGCCGCCGGCGAAGACGTACACGCCGGCGGCTTTCGCCTCGTCGATCACGGCGTGCGCGTCGCGACCCACCGCCTCCAACTCGCCTTGGGGCACGACCATCGCAGCGCTGGGAAAGGAGATCAGGTACCTGGCCATGGTGCAATTTCGTTTGGAGATCGATGTCGGTCGTGGAGCGAGTGTGCGGTCTGGCAGATGGCGCTCGACTGCAGACCACGCATCGTTAGGCAATCGGTCGCGGCGCTTCGCTCTTGGGCATCCGCACAAGGAAGTACCCAGCGCCAATCCACAGGAACGCGAGCGTGAGCCACGCCACGAGCGAATCGCTCAATGCAAGCGGATTCGTGGCGGCCGTGTCGGCCGTCGGGACGATCTTCGCGGTCTGATTGATGGCCGAGTGCATCAGCATGGCGAGCAGCAGGCTGCCGTTCGTGTGCCCATAGAGCCAGGCGATAGCGACGGATAGCGCGGGCACCATCAGCAGGTACACCGGGAATGACTGTCCAGTCTGACTGATTCCCGGAACGAAAAAGAGGGGCAGGTGCCAGCAGGCCCAGATCACTCCCAATAGTACGCTCGCGCGCGCGAGTCCCAGGCGCGCTGCCAGACGGGGAAGGGCATAGCCGCGCCATCCGATCTCCTCTCCCGCCTGTCCCAGCGTCGTGAGGACGATACTCGCCAGGATGACGTACCACAATTCCTGGCCCAATGGCGGCCAGGCGCCAAGCGCGACGCGGTGCACGAGCGCAACCGCGAGCTTGATCGCGGCCATGTAGCCGACGGCGAACACGTACCATTGCGCACCGACCCGCCACTCGAGCAGGCGACGGAGCAGCGCGCGTGTTCCAGCCAGGCGAGTCAGCCTGCCGGGGAAGGCGCGCTCTTGGCCGCGTCCACGGCTGGTATGCGGGCCCATACCGCGGCGAGGGCGAATCCGAAGACGAGGTGAACCACGCCCCACAGGATCGAGGTGATCGCCACTCCCGTGAGCTCGGGAAAGAACGCTACCGCCAAACCGACAGACAGTGCGACGTTCTGGAACGCGACCTCCAGCGTCACCGCGCGGCGGTCGGCGGCAACAAGGCCGGAAACCCGGGCGAGAGACCAGCCCAGCGCCGCCGCGACGGCGAACGTGAATAGAACCGGAGGCAGCGCGGAATGGGCGAACGCGCCGAGCACTTTGATGTTGCCCAACAGCAGGATCGCCACCACTATGGCGAACACGTACCATTGCGCACCGACCCGCCACTCGAGCAGGCGACGGAGCAGCGCGCGTGTTCCAG
>DATIGO010000388.1:0-5818 GCA_035454665.1 Gemmatimonadaceae bacterium
CATGGTCCCTCGCCGTGGTGGGAACCGAGGAAGGTAGCACCCCCTCCAAGCGCGGGTGCGGCGCCGTGGATCCTGGCAGCGTCAGCGGCAGCCGCGCCGATGCGTTACTCGACCTGGCGGGTCGTGCGAAGCGTGGCGCCGCCGCGCCCTGCGGCCACCGCCCCGGTCGCGGCGCGCAACGCGCGTTCCGTCGCGTGGAAGCCCAGACCCAGCGCGATGGCGAAGAGGATCACCCCGAGCCCGTGAACCGCGCGCGCGATCGCTGCATCGTGGGCCATCCACCCGAGCGCGTCGAGGAGGTACGCCCAGTCGTGTTCTCCTCCACCGACCAGCGGAAGCTCCTGCGCGCGCGCATCGGCCACGTAGACGGAGATGTTCCAGCAGTTCTGCGCGACCCACCAGAGACAGACCGCCGCGCCGTAGCGCTCGCCCTGCCTGAGGAAGTACACGACGAAGGCCGCGGGAATGAGGAGCTGGAAGAGCGTGCCTCCCAGGAATCCCAGGAACTCCCCGAACGGTGCGAAGACCAGGTGCCCGGTTTCGTGGATCGCGAGATCGACGCTGTCGAGGAGCCGTCCGGCCTCGGGGGTGCGAAGGGACACCACACCGTAGACGGCGAGAAAGCCAAGGAAGGCGAGGCGGGCGAAGCGGAGCATCGGCGGGCTCATGCCCGAAGGACGCGCCAGTGAGCCGGCCGTCATTCGGGCACGCCCTCCCGGAGCGCGGCCGCGAGTGGGGTCGCGGCCGCCTAACGTCGTGACGCAGCGGCGGCTCCTCCCGCCGAATACGGAGGAGCCGCCGCCCACCGCGAGATCCCGTTACCGCCGACGCAGCCCGGCCTGGCCGTTGTTGCCGCCGAACGACAGGCCGAAATAGGCGTTGACGAAGTCGGTGCCATCCGCGACGAGGTAGTGCGCGCCACCGAAGAACACCAGCGAGCCGCGCGGAAGGGCGAGACCGCCGCCACCGCCGAACGCGAGGCTCGACTCCGATTCGTCGTCGAACCCGGTGTCACCGGCGTCGTACCGGTGCTGCAGGAATCCGATGCTCCCGCGCACGTAGGGAATGATCGATCCCGCCGCCACCAGCGCGTATCCGACGTCCGCCGTGATTCCCGGGATGTTCGTCGCCTCGTTCAGACCACCCTCGTGCTCGGTGTGACCATAGAAGAGGGTGGCACCGATGGTCACGCGCGGATTCGCCGGAAGCGGCAGGTCGGCGCCGGCGAAGAGCAGGTACCCGGTCTTGCCGTAGTCACCGAGGTCACCCATCGGCAGCAGGGCGCCGACGCCGACATGCGGCTGGAGGCGTTGCTGCGCGGGCGCGGCGGTGATCGGCACGACGAGGCTCAGAACAACCGGAACTGCCAGGCGCAGGGCACGTCTCATAAGCAGGTCCCTCCAGGAAGCGAGTGCGCGGCCGAGGGTCCGCCCGACGCCCTGACGCGCCGCGCCTCAACACTAGGCGGGCTCGTCCGCTGCGCAATAAGGGCTTCCCTCACGCGTTTCAGCGCTTCGATCGGACGTCCGCGCCCGGGGTGAAGCGTGGCCCTTTGAACTGGATCGGATCGCACGAGGCGGTCCCGTCGTCGTCCGCAACGCACCACAGCGCCTCGAAATGGCCCCGCCGGACACCCTGGCCCTGATATCCGACGGCGCGTCACACGCCGCTACGCGGCCGCGCCCGGTCGCAGCACGGTTCCGCATCAACGCATCGCACACCGGAGATCCACCACCATGCGCACGCTCACGTCGACCCTCCTGTTCTCACTCGCCACGACGCTGGCGTCTCACGCGGCCGCCCAGTCGACCCCGCAGCAGCCTCTCACCTGGGAGCAACAGACTGCGCGCGTCTGGCAGTCGCTGCACAACAAGATTCTGGCCATGGCGAAGGACACGCTCTTCCCCGACGCCAAGCTCGAGACCCGCCCGCACGCGGACTCACGAACGATTCTCGACGAGTATCGCCACGTGACCATCGGGCTGGAGATGTCCACCGCCCAGCTCAAGGGAGAGGCGTTCGACTACCCCGCCCGGCTCAAGGCCGACGAGTCCAAGCCGCGGACGCGCGCCTCGGTCGTGGCCGAGATGGAGGCCGCGATCGCCGCCTCGTACGCGACGGTCGAGAAATCCGCCGCCCCGCGTCTGCTCTTCTGGGTCGAGCACCAGGCGGAGCACTACGGCAAGCTGGTGTCCAACTACCGGCTCGCCGGGGTGGTGCCGCCCGTCAGCCGCCCGAGGGGCGGGCAGTGACGGGTGACGGGATAGTTTCCCCCTACCCCCCCAGGGCGCGGAGCTGCGCCAGTAATTGCTCCTGTACCGCGTCCACGCGCGCACTCACCTGATTCACCTGCGCTTCGGCCTCCGCGCGCGCCTCGTTCACGCGCGCACGTACCGGGGCCAACGTCGCCTCCGCGATCGAGTCCACCTGGGCCCGCACCTTCCGCTCCGCCTCGGCCACCTCCTCGCCGAGCACGCCACGAACCGCGTCCGCGACTGCGCGATCGATGTTCGAGCGCACCGACAGGCGGGGCGTAGCGAGTGTGCCGTGCAGTTCCGCCTGAACCTGCAGGGAGCCAATGCGCTCGAGGACCCGCATCACGAGATTCTCCAGGGTGTTCGGTGCATCCGCTCGTGACGTGTCGCGCACCCACCGGGGCGAGTTCGTTGCGAGAGACAGCCGGGCGGCCACGCTGTCGCCGCGCATCTCGAATCGGAGCTCACTGGCGCCGCGACCCATGCTCAGCTCCAACGGGAGCCCGGGGATGCCGAAGTCCGGCAGCCGGACATCGCTGGCGACCAGCCGGATGATGTCGTGCGGCCGCGGCGTCGAGTGATCCAGTGAGCCGGACAGCCGGATCTCCGGGAGGTCGCTCTCCGCGGCGCTCCGCGAGAGCTCGAACGTTGCGGGACGGCCGAGGAGCGCGGGCGCGGTCGTCAGATCGCGAACGCTGAGCGCGTACGCCCCCCGCACCGCCCCGGTCTGCTCACCCAGCGTCAACGACATCTCGGCCGCGCGCAGCAGGAAGTCGGGTCCGCTCTCCGGCGTCACGAAGCTGATGTCGGTACCGTCGCGCCGCAGGCGCTTCGGGCCGGCCCGCCGGCGCGGCAGCAATCCCGGGGGCGCGTGCTCGCGCGCGAGGGATACCCAGTAGCCGGCCTTCTCGAAGGTCGTGACGCTCACTTCGCCAAAGAGCGCGGGACCGATGCTCGGCGCGTCGAACGTCGGGAGCTGGAGGAGGCTGCGCGCGAAGGCGTAGTCGGCACGCCGCGCGTCATCGACCGCGCGCGTCGCGGCGACGACCGAATCGAAGCTCCCCCGCGTATCGCGGCGCAGGTCGTCGACGCCGCGTTTGAGCGAATCGACGGCGCTGACCAGGCGCCGCACGTCGCGCACCGCGCGCAGCGTGCCGGTCACGCCGAGCGAGCGGATCGACTGACCGCGCAGGCGACCGAGCAGCGCCTCGGCGGAGTCGATCACGTCGGTGCGCGCCAGCGCATCGGCGCGTCCGACCAGATCGCCCCGCAGGGAATCGGCGCGCGCCACGAGCGACGTCGCGGACTGCACCGAGCGCAACTGCGACGGATCCAGCACGAGCGATCGGATCGTGTCGATGGGCGTGAGCGAGAGGAGCGGCACGTCGATCTGCTCGCGGAACCGCTGGATCTCCCGCAGCGCGCGGGGCGCGAATCCCGCCGTATCCACGCGCCGTGCGGGGACGTCGCGCGTGGTGCCGAAGGTGATTCCGTGCACCTGGAGGTCGCGCACGACGATCCGCTTCGTGAGGAGCGGCTCGAGCTCCAGCTCGACCGTCGCGTCATCGGCCTCGAGAAGGTTCCGCAGGCTGTCGAACGGGTCCGCCACCGCCACCCCGTTCAGGATCACCGACCCGCGCGCGAGCTGGATGTCGACCGAACCGATGTCGACCTGGGTGCCCAGGGACGTCGTCGCGGCCTCGGCGAGAGTGTTGCGGACGGTGCGTTCGCCGAAGATCAGCCACCAGATGAGGATGAGCGCAAAGAAGAACAGCAGGGCGAAGATGCCGCGCCAGCGAAAGGGACCCTTGTGCTTCGCGCCGCGCTGCGTGCCTCCCGGCTTCGTCGCCTCACGCGTGTGCTCGTTCGTCATCGTCTACTCCCGGAACCAGCGGTACACGGTGTAGATGCGCGAGGCGCGAACGGCCTGGAACGCGCGCGACTGCTGCACCCGCGATCCGATCGTGGCGCGATACCGCAGCACGCCCAGCCGGGCGAGCAGAAAGATCGGGACGAAGAGCACGAGCCACCCCGCGATGCTGCCCGCCACCACCGTGTTGTTCAGGTTGAGCAGAGCGAGCACCGGCGTGCCGTCGGCGAACTCCCAGAGCGGGCGCAACGATGCGGCCTGAATCAGCAGGGCGTTACCGACGCGGTCGAAGACGGGATCGAGCGCGAAGCCGAACGGCGCAAAGAGCGTCATGCCCAGCATTCCGGCCCCGAACGACACGTTGAGCAGCGCGAGCGCGCTCACCACGAGCAGGTTGTGCGGGCTGAAGAGCGGAGTCAGCCCGAGCGCGGCGCCGAGTGCGAGGCCCGCGGCGATCTGAGTGGGCGTCCCCTCCGAGTGCAGTGTCCGCGCGAGCGATTGCAGCAGTTTGAGCAGCAGCAGCATGCCGCCAAACTAGGGACTCGGCGGAGGGGAGGCAAAGGCTCTCTCCGGTGTCGCGCCGTCTACAGAAGGGCGAGCTCTCCGCGCTCGAGCTCGAGCAGGAACCGCTTGCGCTCCAACCCGCCGCCGAAGCCGGTCAGCGACCCGTTGGCACCGATGACCCGATGGCACGGAATGATGATCGGGATCGGATTGGCCCCGTTGGCCGCCCCCACGGCGCGCACGGCGTCGGGCGCGCCGACCTGCACGGCGATCGCGCCGTACGACGTCGTCTTCCCGTACGGAATCGCGCGCAGCGCGCTCCACACGCGCCGCTGGAAGTCGGTCCCTCGCGGGTCGACGGGGACCGTGAACTCGCGAAGCGTGCCGGCGAAGAAGGCGTCGAGCTCGCGCCGCGCCAGGTCCAGGACCGGATCGGGCCCGTCGTGGCGCCGCATCGACCGGGAGTCGGTACGCCCTTCGAACTCGCAGGCGACGAGCGCGCCCGCCTCGCTCACCAGAGTGAGCCCTCCAACGGGGCTCGGATGCACGATCGTGTTCATGCGGCCCGTCCCGCGTCACGAGCAGCGCGCGCACCGCGGCGCCAGAGCCGCGCCGCGGCGTAGGCCCGCCAGGGACGCCACGCCTCGCTTGCGCTGCGCAGCTCGCCGTGGAAGGCGGCGCGGAGGGCGGAGTCGCCAACGGGGAACGCATCGGGATCCCCGAGCGCGCGCAGGCTCACATACTCGATCGTCCACGGTCCGATGCCAGGGATCCGCGAGAGCCCCTCGCGGCCCGCGGCAATCGCCCCGCGCGCGAGCGTGAGCTCGCCCGAGGCGACCGCCGCGGCGAGGCGCACGACCGTTGCGGCGCGTGCGGCCGGCATGCCTAACGCCGCGATCGCGCCCGCCGTGGCCTCGGCGATGCGCGCCGCGGACGGGAACAGCCGGCCGAGACCGTCCACGTCGGTCACGATGGGATCGCCCAGACGGTCCACGAGCCGCGTCACGATCGTCGTGGCCGCCTTGACGGAGATCTGCTGACCGATGACCGCTCGAACGGCGACCTCGAACGGGTCGAGTGCACCCGGCAGCCGCACGAGGGGTTCGGCGGCCACGTCGTCCGCGAAGCCGGCGCGCGCCAGGCTGACATTGATCACGTCGAGGTCGGTGTCGAGATCCAGCGTCCCTCG
>DATIGO010000389.1:0-8558 GCA_035454665.1 Gemmatimonadaceae bacterium
GGCCGGTCGCCAGCTCGCGCAGCTCCATGCGCGGCGGCGTCGCCGCGGGAGCAGCGCCGCGCCCGGCCGCGCCCTGCACCGCGGGAGCCCCCGGTGTCGCCGGAACGTTAGGCGCCGGCGGTGGTGCGGCGCTGGTATCGGTGCCCGGAGTGCCCCCGCGCCCTCCGCGCCCGCGCGGTGCGGGGACCGAGTCGATCTGGTAGACGATCCAGCGCGAGTCCGGTGAGAACGTGCCGTCGTGCGCATTCGGTACCTCGACTTCCTGACTCGTATCGAGGTTCAGGATGCGCAGCACCGGCTTCGATTCTGCCGGCAGCGTGTTGCTGTGGCGAAGCGTGTACGTGACCCAGCGGCCGTCGCCCGAGATCTCCGCCCCCTCGATGTTGCGCCAGCGCGAGTAGTCCGCCACGGTGAGCGGCTTCTTTGCCGTGGCGGACGCCTGCGCCGTGGCGCCGGTACCTGACGGGGGGTTGGCGGTGGCGGTCTGCGCCCAGGCCTGCGTGAGCGGAAGCGCGAGGACGAGCAAGAGCGCGCGTCCGGCGCAGGGACGCATTGTGGTGGATCGGTGCACGCGGGCACTCCGGTACGGGGGATCGGCGAACTGAGAGGTAAGCCGCCCTACAATGAGTGCCGCCGATCCGGGCGGCAAGACGACTCGTCACACGCGCGGCACCCGGGGCCCCGCGCCCGCTCCTCCGAAGGCCGACCTTCCTCCGATCGCCCCCGACTTGTGGGCCGGAAGCCTCACTCCTGCCGCAGTGACCGCGCCGGCTCGATCCCCGCTACTCGCCGCGCCGGGATGTAGCACGCAGCCAGCGCGACGAGGGTGAGCCCCGCGGCCACGACCACGAGCGTGAGCGGGTCGAACGGCGACACCCCCACGAGCACCCCGCGGATCGCCTTGCCCGCCAGATAGACCCCGGGCGCGCCGATCACGAGTCCGAGCGCGATCAGGAGCGCCCCCTCGCCCACCACGAGCCGGAGGATACGCCCGTGGTCCGCGCCCAGCGCCAGGCGGATCGCCAGCTCGTGGCGCCGCCGTGTCACCGCGCCGGAGACCACGCCAAACAGCCCCATCGCTGCCAGCAGCAGCGCGCCCAGCGCGAAGCCGCCGATCAACACGGCGCTCAATCGCTGCTCGCGCAGCGATTCGCCCACCACCGCTTCCATCGGGTGCACGTCGGCGATCGCGAGCTCGGGGTCGATCCGGCGGATCGCGGCATTCACCTCGGGCATCAGGGTGAGCGGCGGCCGGCCTGAGCGGAGCATCCACGACAACGAGTAGTAGTTGGTGTACTGCTCGTTGCGGACAAAGACCATGCCGCGCCCGTCCTCGTGCACGTCGTAGAGACGCGGCTGCCGCACCACACCGACGATCGTGAGGGAGTCATCGCCGAACGTCATCCTTGCGCCGAGCGGCGATCTCTCGCCGAAGAACGTCCTGGCCAGGGTGTGGTCGATGATCACCTCGCGCGTGCCGGGCACGAGTGCCTGCGGGACGGCCCGTCCCTCGAGAAAGCGGATGCCGAGCGCCTCGAAGTAACCGGTCCGGGTGTAGAGGATGTCGATGAGCGGCCGATCGTGATCGCGATCTCCGGTATTTCCCGGCGCGCCGGGGAACGACACGCTCGCCTGATCGGAGTCGGCGGAGAGGGGGAGCGCGGACACCGCGCCCACCGTCTCCACCCCGGGGAGCGCGGCCAGCTCGCGCTGGATGCGGTCGTGCAGCGCGCCGGCCACGGTGTCGTTAGGGTAGCGCATGGGCGGCACGGGCACGCGCAGCGTGAGCACGCCGGCGGGGTCGAAGCCCGGATCGGCGCGGAGGAGCTGGTCGAAGCTCCGCACGACCAGGCCGCCGGTGGCGAGCAGCACGAGCGAGAGGGCGACCTGCACGACGACCAGACTGCGGCGCAGGCGACCGCGCCCGCCGCCGCCGCGCACCGCCGCGCTGGCCAGGAGGGAGCTGAGCCGGGTGCGTGATGCCCAGATGGCCGGCAGGGCTCCGGCGAAGAGTCCGAGCATCGCGCCGATGCCGACGACGACCGCCACGATCGGCCAGTCGACGGCGACGGTCTCCAGTCGCGGGAGGTCGGGTGGCGCGAGCCCCACCAGGAGGCGGGTGCCCCAGACCGCGACCAAAGCGCCGCCGGCTCCGCCCAGGAGTCCCAGCACGCCGCCCTCGAACAGCGCCGCCCGCGCGAGCGCCGCGCCGTTGGCACCGAGCGCACGTGCCACCGCGTACTCCTGCTCGCGCTGTGCCGCCCGTGTGAGCAGCAGGGTCGCGAGGTTCACCATGAGTACGAGCACCAGGAACGTACCAGCGAGGCCCAGCACCACGAGCGCCGGCCGGACGCCGGCGACCAGGTCATCCTCGAGCGGCACGGGATAGAGACGGAGTCCGCGGCTCTGGAAGTCGCGTTCGTTGACGACTCTCCCCGTTGCCGCGACGGCCTCGGTCACCGCGACCGGCGAGGTCCCCGGCCGGGCGCGCATCAGTCCCGCGAAGGCGCCGCTCCCGGGGCTCGTTCCCGCCAGGTCGTAGGAAAAGGTGGTGTACGCCTCCGCCGGCTGCGGAGGCCCGAGGCTCGAGTGCCGGGCGAACTCGAAGTTGCGAGGCAGCACGCCGATCACGGTGTAGGGCATGCCGTTCACGCGGAGGTCCGTCCCGACGATCGAAGGCGATCCACCCAGGCGCTGCCAGAGCCCGTGCGTCAGGACGATGACGGCAGGACGACCCTCACCCACTTCTTCGGCCTGGAAGCTGCGGCCCAGCGCGGGCCTGACACCGAGCAGGTCGAAGAGCTCGGGCGAAGTCGTCATCAGCGAGAACTCTTCGGGATCGGTGCCCGTCCGGCCCGAGAGCGTCGCCTGCTGCCAGCGCAGGCCTGCCGCGCCCGCGATCTGCGGCGACTTGCGCAGCTCCACGATGTCGGTGCCGCCGAGCCATCCCCGGGGGAAGTTGATCCACTCGTAGTTCCGCCAGACGAAGTACAGGTCGCCGGGGCGCTCGTAAGGCAGCGGGGCGATGAGCACCTTGTGCACGACGGTGTACACCACGGCGAAGGCACCCAGCCCCACGGTGAGCGTGCCGACCATGGAGGCCACGAAGACCGGCGCGCGGACCATGCGGCGCAGCGTCATCTGCGCGTCGCGTCCCCAGTTGCCGCTGCGGCGCCAGCGGACGGCCGGGCGCGCGTGCTCGCCGGGACCGTTCCGCAGCGAGTCCACGAGCGCACGGAGCCAGAGGCCGACCAGTGCGGGCACGCCGCCCCGCCGCAGCGCGGCGCGGCAGCGGTCGCGATACGTCTCGATCAGGGCGTCGCCCATCTCGTCGCGGAAGTCGGGGGGATAGAGCCTGACGAGCAGGCGGAACCAGCGCTCCGAGATCCGGAGCCAGCGCTCCTCGTTCATGTGGCAACTCCTTTCAGCAGGCCGCACAGCCGGGCTTCATGCGCCAGGGCGGCGAGGCGCCGGGCCTCCGCTCGCGCGACCTCGAGCCCGCGCGGCGAGATCCGGTAGTAGTTGCGGCGCTCGTCGCCCGTGTCGGACGCGGGCTTGCGGCTCGCGGCGCCGATGAAGCCCTGCTCCCTCATGCGTGCCAGCGCGCGATACAGCGTTCCGACGTCGAGCATCTCCCCCCGCGACTCGGCGTCCTGGATGATGCCGTAGCCGTGGCGCTCGCCGGCGGCGAGGCTGAGAAGGATGTGAAACTCGACGGGCCGAAGAGGCAGTGGCTCAGTCCGTCGTTCCCGGTCCATTCCCATGGCGGGCTCGCGGTAGTGGTGTCGAACATATATGCGTGACGCATATACCATGTCAAGCCGGCGGACCGGGCAGTGGCCCGGAGGCCGGCGCGGCGATTTGCGTAGCACGCGGCGCCACCGCAAACTGCCTCCTCACCCAGACAAGAGGCCCGGAAAATGTCAGTCGACGAGACGCGCCGAGTGCTCGAGGCATACTGGCGAGATCACGATCCACGTTACGTCGCGGAGGGGGCCGTCTTCACGCTCCTGCCAACGGGCGAGGAGATCCGTGGCCGCGACGCGGTCGCGAAGCATCTGCAGGGCTTCTACCACGGCGCGCTGGACGCACGGGCCGAGCGCACGAACGCGGTTTTCGCCGAGGGCCAGGGGGTGCTCGAGGCGCGCGTCGTGGGCCGTCATACGGGCGAGTTCGCCGGAGTGCCCGCCACGGGCCGTGCGGTCGATGTTCCTCTCTGCGTGACGTACGATCTGAGCAACGGGCTGATCGAACGCGCGCGCATCTATCTCATGGTGAACGTGCTGCTCCAGCAGATCACAAGCGGGTAGCGCGCGCGAGCGGCGGGGATGCGGGCCATTCAGTTCGGGGCCGATGCCAGTACTGGCATCGGCGCGGCGGGGGCCCGCCGACTACTGTCCCGTCGTGCCGTCCCCGATCGTCCCATGCCGTCCCACGCCGTCCCACGCCGTCCCACGCCGTCCGGCGTGGGGCCGTCATCCCGAGCCGCCGACCGAACCCGTGAGCCTCCAATGATTCGTCTCCGTGCCGCCGCCGCGTCTGCGCTCATCGTTGCGACCGTCGCCGCGCCTCTGCCTGCCCAAGGGGGACCGAGCCGCGCGTTCACCGGCGCGACGCTCATCGACGGCACCGACCGGCCGCCAGTCGCCAACGCGACGATTCTGGTGCGCGACGGCCGCATCGTGGCCACGGGCCCAGCCGCGAGCGTCACGATCCCCGCCGGTGCGCAGCGCGTCGCGCTCGAGGGCCGGTTCGTGATGCCGGGTCTGATCAACACGCACGGTCACGTGAACGACGCCACGCGCGATCTCGCCACGTACGCGGCCTACGGCGTCACGACCGTCTTCAGCCTGGGCGGCGAATCCGACGCGGTCTTCACCGCACGCGCCGGTCAGAACACCCCGGACCTCGCGCGGGCGCGCGTCTTCGTGTCCGGGCCCGTGCTCTCGCCGGGCACGCCTGACGAGGCGCGCACGCAGGTCGCGGGTGTGGCGGGGCAGCGGGTCGACTTCGTGAAGATCCGTGTCGACGACAACCTGGGCACCACGCAGAAGATGCCGCCGGAGGTGTATCGCGCGGTGATCGACGAGGCACACCGGCGCGGGCTGCGCGTGGCGGCGCATCTTTTCTATCTCGCCGACGCGAAGTCGCTCCTGGCCTCGAACGTGGACTTCATCGCCCACAGCGTGCGCGATACGAGTGTCGACGAAGCGTTCGTGCGCGCGCTGAAGGCATCGGGCGTCTGTTACAGTCCCACCCTCATGCGTGAGGTCTCGACCTTCATCTACGAGTCGACCCCCGACTTCTTCTCCGATCCGTTCTTCCTCGCGCACGCCAATCCGGAATGGGTGGCGACGCTCAGGGAACCCGCGCGCCAGCAGGCCATGCGCAACAGCGCCAGCGCGCAGCGCTACAAGGCCGCGCTCGAGGTCGCGAGCCGCAACGTGAAGCGCCTGGCCGATGGCGGCGTGCCGATCGCGATGGGGACGGACACCGGTCCCACCGGACGCTTTCAGGGCTACTTCGAGCTCATGGAGCTGGAGCTCATGGTGCGGGCCGGGCTCACGGCGAGGCAGGTGCTCGCCACGGCGACGCGCGATGCGGCGCGCTGCATGAGGGTCGACCGGGATCTCGGAACGCTCGAGCCCGGCAAGTGGGCCGACTTCGTGGTACTGGAGGCGGATCCTCTCTCCGACATCCGTAATGTGAGGCGGATCGCGTCGGTCTGGATTGCGGGGAATCAGGTCGCCCGGTAGTTGAGTCGGACGGCCCGGCTGGGTAGCCCGCCGGGATTCCGGTTGTATTGTTAAGGCTTCCCACTCATTCGATCGAGAGGAGTCACGATGCGCCATTTCTTCGGTTCCACGCTCGCCGTTGCCGCCCTCCTGCTTCCGCTCGCCGCTCAGGGGCAGGATGCCTCGCGGGCAGTCGCCGGCGGCGGCATCACCGTCCAGGGCTGGCAGGGGAAGGTCGATCCCCGCGAGGCCCAGAGCGGGATGACGGTCAACAACGCGAAGTTCGCGCCGGAAGGACAGGGGATGCACGCGGTCACGGGACCGTCGATCACGTACTGGAATCCCGCGAACCGTGCGACCGGTGACTACACGGTCAAGGCCACGTTCAAGGAGCCGAAGTTCCAGTCCCTGAATGATCACCCGCATCCGTACGGGATCGTGATCGGCGGGAACGACATGGGGACGGACAATCAGAGCTTCCTGTATTGCGCGGCGTATGGAAACGGCATGTTCATCGTCCGCGGCTTCGGGCCAGCGGCATTCCAGATGAACGGCCGCCGGGGTGAAGCGAATCCCGCGGTGAAGAAGGTCGAAGTGGGCCAGGAGGTCACGCAGGAGATCGCGGTCTCCGTGAAGGGTGACAAGGTCGAGTGCGCGATCAACGGCACCGTGGTGGGGAGCTATCCCAAGGCCGACGTCGTGGCCGCCGGGAAGCTCAAGTCGACCGACGGCGTGTACGGCCTCCGCTTCGGGCACAACACCGAGGCGATCGTGACGGGCCTGACGATTACGAAGCCGTAGGTCGCGTCCGGCTTCAGGGAGAAGAGCCCTTCCCACAGAGGCCACAGAGGAGACAGAGGAAGAACAGTACCTGTTCTTCCTCTGTCTCCTCTGTGGCCTCTGTGGGAAGGCTGTTTCCATATGGGCCACGAAATTTCCGCCTTGTTGCGTGTGGCCGGTCGCCTGGGACACCCGACCCTCGGGCCGGCCCAATGCTATGGTCGTGGACGGGTTCGCTCGTACATTCCCGCGGGCCGGAGCGGCACGGCGCGGGTCGCCGCTCGCCGCCAGCCCGATCATCTGACGGAGGTCGATACGTGAAGGCTCCCCGCTCGCGCCCGCCGCTTCTCCCGTCCTTCGCCATCGTCACCCTGGGTTGCATCCTCGCTTTCGCGTCGCCTCCTGCGGCCGGCGGACAATCGGCAGGCCAGGGCACGGCGCTGCTCCCGGCGCGCTACGACACGGCCACAGGCAAGGTCTTCCTCACGATTCCACCCGGCGGCGCCGAGTTCCTCTACCTCAACACGCTGGCCACCGGGCTGGGGACCCCCGCGGCGGGGCTCGACCGTGGCGAGGTCGGGCTGGAGGCGGTGGTCCGTTTTGAGCGGCGCGGCGCGCGCGTGCTCCTCGTCAGGCAGAACCCGGGCCACACGGCGCTGGGGGGAAACGAGGCGCTGCGGCGGTCGGTGGAGGAGTCCTTCCCGCGGTCGGTCCTGGCCTCGCTTGCCGTGACGAGCGACGGCGCGGAGGGCACGGTCGTGGACGCGACGGAGTTCTTCCTGAGCGATGTCTTCGATGTGATCGGCCGGCTGCGCGGCGCGCAGCTCGGCACCGCCCGCATCGACGCGAACCGGAGCTACATCGACGGGGCGCGCGTGCGGGCCTTTCCGATGAACACCGAGGTGCGCGCGGTCATCAGCTACGTGAGCGACGCGCCCAACTTCCAGGTGAGCCGCGTGGCGCCGGACGGGCGGTCGATCACGCTGGAGCAGCATCACAGCTTCGTCCGCCTTCCCGAGCGGCCGCTCACGATCCGTCCGTACGATCCGCGGGCCGGGCTCTTCTCGTTCGAGTACTTCGACTTCGCCCAGGGGTTGGAGTCGGACTATCGGCAGCGGGGCACGATGCGGTGGCGGCTCGAGCCGCGCGACACCGCGGCGTATCTGCGTGGCGAGCTCGTGGAGCCCGTGAGGCCCATCGTGTATTACCTCGATCCCGCGATCCCCGAGCCGTACCGTTCCGCGTTCATCGAGGGCGGGATGTGGTGGAACAAGGTCTTCGAGGCCGCCGGGTGGCGCGACGGATTCCGCGTGGAGCCGCTTCCGGCGGGTGTGGATCCGCTCGACGCGCGGTATCCCATGATCTACTGGGTGCATCGGGTGGAGCGCGGTCCGTCGGTGGGTCCCGCCTTTGTGGATCCTCGCACGGGCGAGATCGTGAGCACGGTGGTGCGGATGGATTCGTACCGTTCGCTCGTGGACCACGACATCTACATGGGTCTCCTGCCGGCGGCCGGGGACGGCCCCCTTGCGCTCGACGCCACCGCGTTCGCGATGGCGCGGCGCCGCCAGCACATGGCGCACGAGATCGGCCACACGATCGGGCTCGGCCACAACTTCATCGCTGCCACACAGGGGAGGTCATCGGTGATGGACTACCCCTATCCCCTGATCACGGTGGATGCACGGGGACGCATCGACGTCTCGAACGCGTATCGCGCGTCGGGCGGGGCGCACGACACGCTCGCGGTTCGTTATGCCTACACCTGGTGGCCTAACGCCATGGCCGAGATCGAGGGCCTGCGGCGGATCGTTCGTGAGGCGGAGGCGAAGGGGCTGCGTTTCGTGAGCGACGCGCACGTGGGCGGGGCCGGGTCGATTCCGGGCGCATCGCAGTGGGTCGAGGGCTCCGACATGATTTCCGCGCTCGAGCGCACGATGGCCGTGCGGCGCGTGCTCGTGGAGCGGTTCGACCAGCGGGCCGCGCTGCCGGGCGAGCCCCTCGCGGTGCTCAACCGGAGATTCGCGCACGTATACCTGCACC